>DAONEV010000007.1:0-30466 GCA_035403265.1 Thermoanaerobaculaceae bacterium
CGGAACCCCGCCTCGAATGACTTGACCTCCGCGGAGGCGTCGAAGCTACGGGTGCTGTGCGACCACCAGAAGTCCGCCCCGCTCCCGGCCAGCTTGCGTCCGTCCCACTCCGCCGCCAGGCCGGGCCGGTCCGGTGTCTCGGTGAGGCTGAAGAGGAGCTGGCCTGTGACGGTGTCCGTGTCGTTTGGCCGCCACTGGAAGTCCGGCCCGAACACCCGGTTGGACCCTCCGCCGACGATCTCCCGGTCGGCCACCAGGAAGCTCACGAACGAGCTACCGAGGTCATGGCGCACCCGGCCCACTGCCACCCGCGAGGCAAAGTCCTGATCCGCGAAAAGGGACCCGTCGGGGCCGGGAAGGATGACGCTGCCCCCGCCCCGGTCGTCCCCCACCAGGGCCGTGTACGCCGTGTTGCCACTCTTCCCGGTCGCACGCAGCCCCCAGCGAGGGGAGGTCAAGGCGCGGGTGTAGACGGCCTGCACCGGGGTCGAGAACAGCTCCATGCCTTCGAGGAAGAACGGCCTCTTCTCGGGGTAGAAGAGCGCGAAGCGTTCGTTTGCGGAGATCTTCGCCACGTCCGACTCGACCTGGGAGAAGTCGGGGTTGACCGTCAGGTCGAGGGCGCTGTCGGGGTTCGGGATCCACTTGGCGTCGAGCCCTCCCGTGACCTCGGCCGAGTCGTTGACAAGAGGGCTTCCGGGGCCGTCACGCGGCGAGCCCTCCTCCCTGGACGAGAGATAGGGGGCGACGACGAAGTGGTCCCCGGTCGGCAGCCCCTCCAGGCCGCTTAGCGTGTTCTCGCGGCAGATGAAGCAGCTTCCGCCGCGCGGCAGGCGGGTCGAGAAGAACTCGTAGCGGAATTCCCGCGGGTAGTTCCGGAAAAGCATGACGCCCCAGGTCTGCACCGAGCCGCCGGAGTAGCGCAGCGACGAGAACGGGATGCGGATCTCCAGCACCCAGCCGTCGGGCGTGATGCGCCCCGCCGAGTCCCAGTAGAAGTCGGGTGACGAGTTCTCGTTGCCGCTGGCGTCGTCCTGAACCGCGTCGTACTGGATGCCGCGCGGCGTCGCCAGGAAAAGGATCCCGGTGCGGCCGTCGTTGCGGGTATCGAGGATCACGCCTCCGTAGTCGATGCTCTCCGAGATGTCGTCCCGGTCCGAGTAGGGGGCACGGATCCTCGACGGCTCGGGGTCGGAGAACTCGAACCCCGCGTAGAAATACCGATCGTCATAGGTGAGATAGCCGATCGTCTTGACTTTCGGCTGCACGTTGTCGCCCGGACGGATCTCGAACCAGGACTCGACGCGGGTGGCACCGCTCCAGCCGGGGTCGGAGAGGCTCCCGTCCACCGAAATCGGCCCGGCCGCCCGAGAAATGCGGATCTCGGACCCGCGGGCCGATTCCTGGGCCGACGAGACCCGCACGGCCGAGCATGTGGCGCTTGCCAGCACCGCCAGGATCGAGACAGAAAGGGAGGTTCGCACACCGGTAGTACGGTCACAAGGTCCGAGGGTTCTTGACAGGTCCGAGGGTTCTCGACCTCCATCGCCTGGGTCTTGCCGCCACACCACGCGGGTGCCCATGGCTGTCGCCGTGCGAACCGTCGGGGTCCAGGATCGCGACCCGGCGGCGCCGGCATCGAGCCTGGCCAGCGCGGCCATGGCTCCGTTGTCGTTGGTGTGTCCGCGCCGTTGCGTCACCGGGCGGCGCGCTTGCCGACCGGGGCGAGATAGACGGTGAGCTCGTCCTCGCCGTCGACGCCGAGGAGCTCGTCCATCGCCTCCTGGTCGTACGCGGCCACAGCGCATGTAGCGCAGTCGACCGCCTCGCACGCCAGGTAGAGGTTCTGACAGGCATGACCGGCGTCGAGGGCGATCACCTTGTGAGAAGCCAGGCCGTAGCGCCACTCCATGCGGTACGGCACGGCCGTCCACACGAAGGTGACGGCAGCCGCACCGACAAAGCGCTGGGCGAAGCACGCGGCCATCAGCTTGCCGCCCAGCTCAGGGTCGGCTCGCTCGAGCCACAGCGCATGCTCGAGCGGAAGGAAGCGGTACAGCCCCGGTTCCAAGCCGTTCACCCGCAGCACGGCGAGATAGGTCTCGAGAGCGTGCCGGCACCCCGCCGAGGGCACCGTGCGGAGGGCATGACCTGGCCCGAGGGTTCGGGTCACACCCTGGGCAGCCCACAGCAGGAAGCTCAGCTCGTCAAGCCGCACCTTCCCGTCGGAGTACTCTCGCCGGCTGCGGCGCCTGGCGATGGCGGTCTCCAGGGCCACCGCGGCCAGGCCCTGCCACTGTCCCCTGGACGGCAGCGGCACGAGCTGCGCGCCCTCCGGCACGGGCTTCTCGACGGGTGGCGGCGGCACGCCCTGGCTCTGGTCCGTGCGCTGGAAATCCACCCGCTTGCGAATCGTGTCCTTCAGGAACTCGCGCCGCCGTCCGATCTCCACGTCATCCATGGTGCCTCCGACCGACGATGCCACCTCAGAGGAGGTATGCCGTCACGAAAACGGCCACCATCGTGAACACCAGGCCAAGCTTGGCGACGGAGCCCAGGAGCAGACCAACCCAGGTGGCAATGCCGACCCGGCCCGCCTGCCTCCAGTCCCGCCGCGCCCACATTTCACCCGCCGCGGCCCCCGCGAACGGCCCGGCCAGCAGTCCGGGCAGCCCGAAGAACAGGCCCACCAGGGTTCCCACCGCGGCGCCCAGCAGGGCCCGCTTGCTCGCACCCACCTTCGTGGCTCCGAAGGCCGAGGCCGCGGCGTCCACCACGAGGGCCAGCACCACCAGCGCCGCGATCACCGTGAGCGGGAGCCAACCCACTCTCTCGAAGCGGTCGGCCCAGGCGGCAAGCAGCAGGCCGACAAACACCAGCGGCGCCCCCGGCAGCGCCGGCAGCACCGTGCCGGCGATCCCCACCAACACGAGAATCACCGCAAGCACCCAGAGGAGAGTCATCACCCCTCAAGGGTAGCAGTCCCTGCCACCGCCCGCCCGGTCGGGAACGGGCGCCGGGAACCCGGGAGGCGCGGGGTACGTAGTAGGGGTTGCAGAGGCGGAGGTACTCATGGCACGGAAGCGGACCTGGATCATCGTAGCTGCAATCGGGACGGCTGTGGTGGGCGCGACGGTGGCGCTGGCCACGCGGCAGGGCAACGGCGAGGCGGGCAAGAAGGACGAGCTTGCCGTCACCAAGGTCGAGAAGACCAACGTCCAGGTCGAGGTGCTCGAGGTCGGCACGGTCGAGCCCGGAATCAAGGTCGAGGTCAAATCGGCGCTCTCGGGCAAGCTCGTCGAGCTGCCGGTGCGTGAAGGCGATGTCGTCAAGAAGGGCCAGCTTCTCGCCGCCGTGGAGCCGGACGTGAACCAGGCCCAGACCCTGGCCACGGTGCGCCGCTCGGTGAACCAGGCCGAGATCGAGTTCACTGCTGCTCAGAAGGACTTCAAGGGCAAGGAGGAGCTGCTGCGCGCCGGGCTGCTGTCGATCGAGGCACACCGGGACTCCGAGACGCGCTACCGCACGGCCGAGGAGGCGCTCGAAGCCGCCAGGGAGAAGAGCCAGATCGTGCAGGCCTCGGGCATCCCGATCACCGCCAACGCCAGCCAGCTCGCCAACATCACCGCCCCCATGGACGGCGTGGTGATCCGCCGGCCAGTCGAGCTCGGCGAGGCCGTCACCGGCGCCGGCTCGTTCAACGCCGGCACCGTCATCGCCACCATCGCCGACCTCTCGACCATGCTCGTCAAGGCCGGCGTCAACGAGGTGGACATCGGCAAGGTGCGGCTGGGCGAGATCGTCAGCGTCACCCTGGACGCCTACCCGAAGGTCCGCTTCCCCGGCAAGGTGGCGCGCATCGCGCCCGCCGCACGGCTGCAGGACCAGGTCAAGGTCTTCGACGTCGAGATCGCCCTCGACTCCCAAGGCAAGGAGCTGCGCACCGGCATGACCGCCAACATCTCAGTGAAGGGCGACCGCGTCGACAGTGTTCTGGCAGTCCCGGTCGAGGCGGTGTTCCGCCGCGACGAGGGCGACGTGGTCTACGTCAAGAAGGCCGCCACGCCCGAGAAGGGTGGCAAGCAGCCGGCCCCCAAGGCCACGCCCGACCCACGCGACGCCTGGAAGCAGCGCTTCGAGGAGCGCAAGGTCGAAACCGGGCTGGCGTCCCTCGCCAAGGTGCAGGTCATCTCCGGTCTGGTGGCGGGCGAGGAAATCGCCCTCGAGGATCCCACCAAGACCAAGAAGAAGGAGAGCTAGTCATGGCCGAGCCCCTCATCGTCCTGGAAGGGGTCTGGAAAACCTACGACACGGGGGCGCTGGCCGTGCACGCGCTGCGCGGCATCGACCTGATCATCGAAAAGGGCGAGTACGTGGCGATCGTGGGGCCGTCCGGCTCGGGAAAGTCGACGCTCATGCACATCCTCGGGTGCCTGGACTCCCCCACCAGGGGTCGCTACATCCTGGCTGACGAAGAGGTCTCGGGGCTCGGCGCCGGGAAGCTCGCGGAGATCCGCAATCGGTTCATCGGATTCGTCTTCCAGTCCTTCAACCTGCTCCCGCGGGCGTCCGTGCAGCGCAACATCGAGCTGCCGCTCATGTACGGCGGACTCGGACGCACCGAGCGCCGGGAGCGCGCCAACCAGATCCTGGAACGCGTCGGCCTCACGGATCGCGGCCATCACCTGCCGAGCCAGCTCTCCGGCGGGCAGCGCCAGCGGGCGGCGGTGGCGCGGGCGCTGGTCACCGAGCCTGCGCTGCTGCTCGCCGACGAGCCCACCGGCAACCTGGACCAGGGCACCGGGGGCGAGGTCATGGCGCTCTTCGACGAGCTCAACCGCAATGGACAGACGGTGCTGCTTGTGACCCACGACCCCAACGTCGCGGCCCGCGCCAGGCGCGTGGTACGGATCGTCGACGGCCTCGTCGAGGCGAGCGCCGAGGAGCAGGCCGCATGAACTTCGCTTCGGCGGTGGCCGACGGCTTCGCCGAGGTCCGTGCCCATGCCGGGAGGACCTTCCTGCAGGCGCTGGGGGTCACCCTGGGCGTCGCTTCGGTGGTCGCCACCATGGGGATGATCGCCAGCGGCAAGGCCCAGAGCCTGGCGTACTACGCCGAGTCCGGCGGCGTCCTCAAGGGCATGGTCTATCCCAAGGAAATCGACACGGTCAAAACGAGCGCCAGGGAAAAGGCCAGCCCCGGCCTGACCCTCAAGGACGTGGTGGCGATCCGCGCGGCGATCCCCGGCTTCGACCTCGTCGAGCCCGACGTGTCGCGACGCCTGCTGGTGCACACCGGCCTCACGGAGAGCGTCTACCGGGTCTCCGGAGTCGGACCGCGGTACGCCGACCTCCACGAGCTGCAAATCGAGCGCGGCCGCTTCCTCACCGACGACGACATGGCCACCTCGAGCGCCGTGTGCGTGCTCGGGGCCGACCGCGCCCGCGAGTTCTTCGGGACCGGCGACCCCGTGGGAAAGTCCATCCGACTTGGTGGCGACCCGTACCAGGTGGCCGGCGTCATGCGCCCCCGTGAGTTCTACTTCGGTGGCGGCAACCATAACAACCTGGAGTGGATGAATGAGTTGGTCCTGATTCCGGCCACGGCGATGCTGACCCGTCAGGTGGGGTCCGGCGAGGACCGCATCGGCTCGATCGGCATCCGCCTGGCCTCGGTCGAGGCCCACAAGGACGCCATTCCGGCTCTCAAGCGGCTGCTGCTGGCGCGGCACGGAGTCGAGGACTTCGAGGTCTACGACCGCCAGAGCCGCCTCGACGAGATGAACCAGCAGGACCGGGTGTACGACATCACCTTCCTGGTCTGCGGCCTGATCTCGCTGCTCGTGGGTGGCATCGTGGTGGCCAACATCCTGCTCGCCTCGTTCACCGAGCGCATCCGCGAGGTCGGCGTGCGCAAGGCGATCGGCGCCAAGGGTTGGCACATCGCCGTGCAGTTCCTGGTCGAGAGCGTGGTCGTCACCGGGTTCGGCGGCGCGGTCGGCCTCGCCCTCGGCGTCGGCTTCGTGCACATCATCGCGATCCTGCTGCAGCAGCCGGCGATCCTCACGCCGACCATGGTGGTGGCGGCACTGTTGTCGGCGACCGTGGTCGGGCTGGTGTTCGGGATGTACCCCGCCATCAAGGCCGCGCGCCTGGACCCGGTCGTCGCCCTGAGGTACGAGTGATGAGCCACCACGACGAGCCCAATCAGATCACGAGCCCGACCGTCGGCGCAGCGGCCAACGGTGCCGCCGGGGCGCTCTCGCGGCGGCCTGGCCGTCTGTCGGCGATCGGCGCGACAACCGAGGCGGTGCGTACATCCCTGAGCGAGATCTGGGCCCACAAGCTGCGCTCGGGGCTGACCTTCATTGGCGTCATGCTGGGCACCGCTGCGGTCGTCGTCATGGTGACGATGATGGAAGGGCTCAAGGCGGTGATCTGGGCGGGCGCGGAGACACTCGGCTTCGACGGTGTGCTCTACATTTCCGGGCAGGCGCCGACCAACCTGTTGGAGCGCAAGAAGCTCACCCAGTCCCGGGGCATGACGGTCCGGGACGTCGAGGTGCTGACCGACGGCGCCGAGCGACTCGAGTACGTGGCTGGCGTGCGCGTGCGGGATGAGGTCGTGCACGGCAACGGCGCCGACCGCAAGGTCCGTGTCTATGGCGTCACCCGCTCCTACGCCAACGTCCACAACCGCAGCGTCATCAAGGGCCGCTGGTTCGACCCGGGCGACGAGCAGGACCGCAGGAAGGTCGCCGTGCTCGGCATCGAGCTCGCCCAGACGCTGTTCGGTAGCCGCGATCCGATCGGCGCTGACGTGCGGGTCGGCCAGGTGATGTTCCGCGTCATCGGCGTCGAGGCGCAGATCGGCAACGACGTGGTGTCGGAGGAGTTCCTGCGCCGCGAGATGCAGGGCGTGCTCGTGCCCCTGACGACCTACCGCTCGTACATGGACGGCGGCGAGTCGGTGAGCTACCTCTCCGTGAAGACGGGAGACCTCGACAACCTCGGGCTCGTCAAGGCGGAGGTGGAGCGGCTCATGCGGCGCGCCCACCGCGGCGTCGGGGACTTCGAGATCGAGAACGTCGCCGAGGAGATGGTGCAGGCCCGCGAGCGGGTGGGCAAGATGCTCGACAACATGTCCGTGGTGCTCGGCTCGATTGCGGCCATCTCGCTGCTCGTCGGCGGTGTCGGCATCTACTCCGTGATGAAGATCTCCCTCGCCGAGCGCCTCTACGAGATCGGCCTCCGAAAGGCGATCGGCGCCTCGGACCAGGCGATCATGCTGCAGTTCCTGGTCGAGTCGACGACCCTCTCGGTGCTGGGCGCCACCGTCGGCTGTCTCGTGGCCGCCGGGATCACGGCGCTCGCCTCCTCCCAGTTTGAGGCCGGTCTGCCGCTCGCCCCGCTCGGTCTCCTCCTGGGTGTCTCCTTCGCGGTCGGGACCGGCTTGTTCGCTGGCCTGTTCCCGTCCCTTTCGGCAGCGCGCCTCTCTCCCGTCGAGTGCCTGCGGGGGTGACCCCAACTCGCCACCCGAGGCGTGACGCAGGCTGATCGGCATGCGTCCTCCGCCCTCGCGACGCGGCGCCGGCACCGGCCAGAGGTCACCCCTTGCGACCAGGGAACCGCACAAGCCAGCAAGAGGGCACCTGCCACGTAGTCAGGTCATGCGTCGGCGAACCGGTCACCGCGGCAAGTCGTGGTTCGCCTGGAGCTGGCGTGCTCGTTCATGCCAGAGGGCCGCTCTGTC
The DNA here is from genome assembly GCA_035403265.1 of Thermoanaerobaculaceae bacterium. Lineage (GTDB taxonomy): Bacteria > Acidobacteriota > Thermoanaerobaculia > Thermoanaerobaculales > Thermoanaerobaculaceae > JAAYVZ01. The sequence goes on from DAONEV010000007.1 coordinate 7,753, forward strand.
ACTCAGTTTCATGTTGCCGTACAGGGTGGCGATGAGCTCGTAGGTCGCCACGGACGGGTTCTGTCTGGCGAAGCCGTTGAGGCCGCTGTCGACCTTCTGCACATCGCCCCCCAGGGCGTGGACGAAGCCCAGTGACGCGGCGGCGACTGCACTCGTCGGGTGGAGGGCCAGCTCCACGAGGAGGTGCCGTTCCGCCTCCTGCAGCAAGCCGGCCCGTCTCGCACCGTCTTCGGACCTGCGGCTCTCGCGGGCGAGAACATCTCCCAGGTAGAAGTGGATGTGCGGCAAGGTGCGCGCGGGACGCCCCTGAACGTCTCCCAGGGCTTGCTGGAACAAGGGAAGTGCCTTTGAGTACTCCTCGCCGTCGTACGCCAGCACCCCTTCCACGAACGGCACGGCGGCGGGAAGGCCCCGCGCCGCCCGGGTCGCAGCTTCCCGGGCCGCCTCGGCCCTCCCTGCGGCGATCTCGAGAACGGCGCGCTGAACCTCCGCTTCGTCCGGCTCCTGGGACGAGGCCACTCGAAGCTCTTCCCGGGCTTCGTCGAATCGCCTGAGCTGAATGAGGATGTCCACGAGGTCCAGGCGCTGTTGGGCCCGGTGTGGCGCCACCTGAAGGCTCTGCTTGAGCGCGTCCACCGCCTTGTCGAAACTGCCGAGCCGCTGGTAGACGTCGCTCAGCTCGTCCCATGCGTCGATCATGCCAGGGCTGGTCTCCAGGGCCGTCCGAAGAGCTTCGGCGACCTTGGAGAACATGCAGACCTTCTTCATCCTCATGGCCTGCCGGAAGAGGACCAGGTCGCCGATCCGGTCCTTCGGATCGGGAGCGGCCTCGTCCTTCTCGGTGGTCAGCGTTGAAGCCCCGATGTACCCAAGAGCCCGGAGCTTGTTGAGCGCTTCCTCGTCGACGGGCTTCGGAGCTTCCAGCCCTCCTTGCCCGACGAGGCCTGTCAGCTCCTTGTGCATCCGTTTGTACTCACTGCCGACCGGCTTCGACAGCCCTCCGTCCGCCGACGGGCCGGAGGTGCCTTGGGTCAAGAGGTTGTTGACCTCCGCGGGGTCCTGGCGGATATCGTAGAGCTCCTGCCGGGGTGCGAGAATGAAGCTGTACTGGGAGCTCGTCAGGCTGAAGAGCTCCTTCCAGCCGAAATGCAGGCGACCATAGAGGCTCTCGGCATAGATCAGGCGGTCCGCAGGGAGCTCGTGGCCTTGAAGCGCCGACCTCAGAGACTTCCCCTGCAGTTGCGGAGCTGGCGAGAGGCCAGCCCAGTCAAGGATGGTCGGTGCGATGTCGATGAGCTGCGCCGCGGCTTGAATGCGCCTCCCGCCGTGTGCTCCGGGCACCTTGACGATGAGCGGGACGTGCATCACCTCCCGATAGAGGAAGACCCCGTGATCCGCCTCACCGTGGTCTCCCAGGGCCTCACCATGATCCGAGAGCAGGAGGATCAAGCTCGAGTCATAGAGGTCCAACCTGCGCAGCCCCGCCAGGAGAGAGCCGACGATCTCGTCGCTGTACATGACTTCGCCGTCGTAGGGAGCCGTCCCCTCTCGCAAGAACCGCTGTGGCGGGGAGTACGGTGTGTGAGGCTCGTAGAGGTGCACGAACAGGAAGATGGGGCCCTTCTTCTGCGCCTCGGATGCGGGTTCCTTCGACTGCTCTGTCAGCCAGCTCAGAGCCCGGTTGACGGTCTCCATCCCGTCTCGTTGGATTTCCGTGAGAGGAACCTCGGGACCGCCCCCCTTCATGTCATCGTCGTACCAGTCGAAGCCCTGGGAGATTCCGGTGCTCGAGTGCAGCACGTAGGCTGACACCGCTCCGCCGGTCGAGTATCCGGCCTGCTTCAGCTCCGTTGCCAACGTCCTCGCGCCAGGTCCGAGCTTGAAGCCGATGTTGTTCCGCACTCCGTGCGCAGGAGGCAGCAGCCCCGTGAGCAGGGACGAATGAGCCGGCAGCGTCAGGGGAACGTGCGTGTAGCAGTTCTCGAACACGGTTCCGTTCCTGGCCAGCTCGTCGATGACCGGGGTCTGGATCTTCCCGTAGCCGTAGGCCGGCAGGTGGTCGGCCCGCAGCGTGTCGATGGAGATGAGGACGATCGGGGTGCGGCGACCGTGGGAGCGGGCGAGCCCCAGGCCGGCGATTCCGGCAACCACGACGAGGAGCGCCGCCAGAACGACCTTCCATGTCCTCGAGATGACGCCACGAATTCCCCGCGGCAGTGTGCCCTTCTGTCCACCGTCAGGCCGGCTCGGCATCGGGCCTGCCGCATCGGGTCGGGCGCGTTCGGGTTCCGGCTGGGTACGCTTCTTCTTGCTGCTCTGCTTCTGGGCCATGGAGCGCCTCTTCTTGTCGCAGCCTACGAGCTGAGCCGTAAGACCGGGCCCAGGGGAGGGGCTTTCCCCCGAGGTGGTCGTGCATGCATGTGCCGATCGTGCCGTTCCAGTTGCCCCGGTCATCTGGACAACACGCTCCTTCCGACCGCCCCGCGATGGTAACACCGGGCGTCAACCCGAAGGGCCATGGGGCCTGCTCTCGAACCGATTCCCGGGACGGGTGCAAGACGGCGGGCGACGGGCAGCGGGAGCTGGGACCCCGGTCAACGACACGCATGCGACCGACGCCCTTCCCGACCCGCTGCTTCTGTCCCGGGCGGCCTCTCCTCTTCAGCCAGTTGAGCTGTCAGGCGCCACAGGGGTTAGACTTCGCCGTCATGCGGATCGTCGTCGACGCGTACCCGAGAGCCAGAAGACACCGGCTCCTGGCGACCCGGTGGGGCACCCGACCTGGACGAGCTCCATCCAGGACACGAAGCACGAAAGGGCTGGACAGATTGATATCTCCTTCGCTCCGGGCCGCGGTCGGATTGCTGGGCGTGGCGCTCCTGTCTTGTGGTGGTGCGAAGCAGGAGGTGGCCAGGCCGGCCAGCGTCGAGCCACCAGGACAGCCTCGTGCGCTTCGCCTCGGCCATTTTCCGAACCTCACCCATGCCCAGGCCGTTCTCGGTCGGGCCACCGGCGAGTACTCGAAAGCCACGGGTGTGCTCATTGACTGGCGGCAGTTCAATGCCGGTCCTTCGGCTGTCGAGGCCATGTTTGCCGGGGCCATCGACGCCACCTATGTGGGCCCCAACCCGGCCATCAACGGGTTCGTGAAGTCCCGGGGCGAGAGCTTCGTGGTCCTGGCCGGGGCTGCCAGCGGTGGTGCCGCGCTCGTCGTCCGCGGCGACGCGGGAATTGCCTCGGAGGCGGACTTCCACGGCAAGGTCGTGGCGACGCCGCAGCTCGGCAACACCCAGGACGTCGCGGCACGGTTGTGGTTCTCGGCCAGAGGCTACACGCTCGCCGAGCGCGGCGGCGACCTGACGATCCTGCCTCTCGCGAACCCCGACCAGCTCCTGATGATGCAGAAACGGCAAATCCACGGGGCGTGGACCGTCGAGCCATGGGTTTCCCGCCTGGAGCAGGAGGCCGGCGGCCGCATCCTGCTGGAGGAGAAGAGTCTCTGGTCCGACGGGCGGTACGCGACCGCGGTTCTGATTGTGCGCAGGGCCTTTCTTCGGGATAATCCCGGTCTTGTGGACAAGCTGCTTGGCGCTCATGTCGAGGTGACCCGCCGTCTGCAGAGCCGCGAAGAGGGCCTTGGTGCACTCCTGGCTGGCGAGATCCAGCGGGAGACCGCGAGCGCCTTGCCCGACAGGGTCGTCGAGTCGGCGCTGGCTCGGCTGGACTTCACATGGGAACCCATGGCCGGCGCCCTGCAGAAAGCCGCCGACGACGCCCACAATGTCGGCTTCCTGAGCGAGCGGCCGGACCTTCGGGGTCTATTCGAGCTGGCGCCTCTCGCAGGGGTGCTGGCGGCCAAGGGGCTGCCGGCGATCACGACGGCGCCCCGAGAGCTCGACGTCGGCTCCCGGCCATGAGCGCCGTGGCCTCGCCCGCCATCCCACCACCGAAGCCGGCAAGAATCGAGCTGCGCGAGGTCAGCAAGACCTTCACGACACGTCACGCCCTCCTCTCGGCGGTTGGACCGATCTCACTCACCGCACAGGAAGGCGAGTTCGTCGCCCTGGTTGGCCCTTCCGGCTGTGGCAAGACGACCCTTCTCAACCTGGTCGCGGGGTTCGTCGCCCCCAGCTCGGGCGAGATCACCCTGGACGGCGCCAGGATCGTCAGCCCCGGCGCCGATCGGGTCATGATCTTCCAGGAGCCGGCCCTCTTCCCCTGGCTCGACGTCTTCGACAACGTCGCCTTCGGCCTCCGGCAGAGGCGGATGAGACGGGACGACCTCGACCCGGTGGTCGGGCAGCTCCTCGCCAAGGTCCACCTCGGCGGGTTCGAGCGCGCCCTGGTCCACGAGCTCTCGGGCGGCATGAAGCAGCGCGTGGCTCTGGCCAGGGCCCTCGCCCTCGACCCCGGCGTGCTCCTGTGCGACGAGCCCTTCGGCTCCCTGGACGCACTCACCCGCGAGCGGCTCTACGCTCACTTCCAGGAGCTTCTGGGCCAGGCCAGGAAGACCGTTCTCTTCGTCACCCACAACACCAGGGAAGCGGCGTGTCTGGCCGACCGTGTCGTGGTGCTCTCGAGCCGTCCCGGCCAGGTGCGCGCCGTGGTCGAAGTCGCGCTGCCACGGCCACGGGACTTCTACGACCCGGAGGTCAGCCGCTTGGCGGGGCACATCCTCGCCGAGCTGCGCCGCGAGATGGACGTGCGGGGGAGCGACGATGCAGCGTAGCGGCTCCTGGCGAAACAGCGTGGGAGTTGTGCTCTTTCTCCTTGCCCTGGCAGGCATCTGGCAGCTCGTGGCCTCCCTCGGCCTGCTCCCGTCCTACTCCCTGCCTTCACCGACGGCGGTAGGCAAGCGGATGGCCGAGCTCGCTGCTGATGGGTCGTTGGCGGCCGGCGTCCGTGCATCCCTGACCCGGATGCTGCTGGGGTTCTGCATCTCGGCCACCCTGGGCTTGTTGATCGGCCTGGCCATGGGACTGTCGAGCCTGGTCAACTGCTGTCTTCGCTCGCTGTTCCTGGGTCTACAGACCTTGCCCTCCGTGGCCTGGGTCCCCATCGCCCTGATGCTCTTCGGCCTGGGGGACTCGGCCATCTACTTCGTCATCATCGCCAGCTCCATGCCCGCCATGGCCATCGCCACGGGGGATGGTATTGCCAACGTCCCCCCCCACTACCTGCGGGTCGCGCAGAACCTCGGGCTGGGGCGGCTGGCCACGGGGGTGCGGGTGATCCTGCCGGCCGCGCTGCCGGGCACCATGACGGGCATCAAGCTGGGCTGGACGCTGGGCTGGCACGGCGTCGTGTCCGCCGAGCTGATCCGCTCGACCATCGGCCTGGGCTTCCTGCTCCATATGGGCCGCGAGCTCAACGACGCCGCCCAGGTCGTCGGCGTCATGCTCGTCACCATCCTCCTGGGGTTGTTTCTCGACCAGCTCCTGTTCGCCCAACTGGAACGTCGGATCCGGCATCGCTGGGGTCTCGAGGCCAGCTCGTAGGCGTTGCCTGCCCGGCCCGACCGGTTCCCGCGGCGGAACCCCAAGCTCAAATTGATCTCCCGTGGAATTCCAGGCTAGTATCACGACCGGTTGGAGCGAACGCCGTGGACCCACTGTCCTGGATGGAAAACGAGAGCATCTTCGTCATTCGGGAGGCGTACGCCCGCTATGAGCGCATCGCCATGCTGTGGTCGATGGGCAAGGACTCCACCGCGCTCCTGGGCATGTGTCGTAAGGCCTTTTTCGGGCGCATACCCTTTCCGGTCATTCACATCGACACGTCCTACAAGTTCAAGGAGATCTACGAGTTTCGGGATCGGATCGCGAGCGAGTGGGGACTCGACCTGGTGGTTTGCCGCAACGAGGGGGCGATCGCCACTGGGATGGGGCCAGGCGCGAGCGACAAGTTCTCCTGCTGCAACGCACTCAAGACCGACGCCCTCAAGATGGCCATCGAGGATCTGCACCTCGATGCGCTCCTGTTGGGCATCCGCCGCGACGAGCACGGCGTCAGGGCCAAGGAACGGTACTTCTCCCCTCGTCGCCAGGACTTCACCTGGAACGTCGGCAGCCAACCGCCCGAGCTCTGGGACCTCTACGCCACCGCCGAGGGAGCTTCCCACGACCGCATCCATCCCTTGTTGCACATGACCGAACGCGACATCTGGCACTACATCCGGCGCGAGGGCCTTCCCGTCAACCCCCTGTACTTCGCCAAGAACGGCAAGCGATTCCGCAGCATCGGCTGCCACACCTGCTGCAATCCCATCGAGTCCGACGCGGCCACGGTCGACGAGATCATCGCCGACATCGAGTCTTCCAAGGCGCCGGAGCGGGCGGGGCGGGCGCAGGACAAGGAATCCGCCTACACCATGCAGAAGCTGCGCTCCCTGGGCTACATGTGATGCTGGACGCCGGTGAGAAGCCCCTCGTCCGGATCGTCATGGCCGGCCACGTGGACCATGGCAAGTCGACACTGATCGGGCGCATCCGCCACGAGATCTGCGCCCTTGCCGATGCCGCCGCCCTCGACGGCTCGGTCGCCGGCAACTGGGCCTTTTCCATGGACCAACTCCAGGAAGAGCGCGACAACATGATGACCATCGACACGGCGCAGACCTTCATCGACACGCCGGAGTCGCGCCTGGTCTTCATCGACGTGCCGGGCCATCAGGAGCTCATCGAGAACATGATCACCGGCGCCACCCGGGCCGATGCGGCGGTCCTCGTGCTGGCCGCCGACGAGGGCGTCAAGGTGCAGACACGGCGGCACACGTTGCTGCTGGGCATGCTGGGCATCCGCGGCGTGGTGGTGGCAATCAACAAGATGGACCTGGTGGGCTTCGGCGAGGCGGCGTTTCGTGTCCTGGAAGAGGCCGTCACGGCAACCCTGGCCGAGATGGGCGTCGAGTCCTACGCCGTCATCCCCATCGTCGCCCTGGACGGGGACAACGTCCTGACCCACTCCGCCCGCATGCCCTGGTACGACGGGCCGGCTCTCCTGGAAGTGCTCCTCGATCTCGAGCCCCCCGCCGAGGAAAGCCAGGTCACCCGCCTTCCCGTTCAGGATGTCTATTCCATCGATGGTGAGACTGTCGTGGTAGGGCGCCTTCTCACCGGTCGACTCGGCGAAGGTGACGTCCTGCGCCTTCTGCCCGACGAGGCCGAGTGCAAGGTCACGGAGATCAAGCGCTTTCCAGCCGATCACCTGCCGGCCGTAGCCGGAGAATCGATCGGTGTGGTCCTCTCCGGGATCAAGCCAGTGCGCGGCCAGGTTTTGGTTCCTCCTGGGGATCGACCCAGGGTGAGCACCTCCCTTGATGGACAGGTGTTCTGGCTCGGGGAGGCCCCTCTGGAGGTGGGTGACAGCCTGGTGCTGCGCTGTGCCACGCAGGCCCACGGGGTCACCGTGGCGGGGATCACCGAGCGCATCGACTCGGCGACGCTCGACCCCCAACCCGCCGGTGGGGCCCTCGCCAGCATGCAGATCGCCCGCGTCCTCGTCACCAGTGAGAAGCCGATGGTCTTCGAGCCGTTTGCCCGCATTCCGGGACTCGGCCGCTTCGTGCTGGAACGCGGCGGGCGTGGCGTCGGTTTTGGCATCGTCACGTGAGCGGGAGTCAGCCCGAGGGGTGGAAGGCGGAGCGGTCGTGATCACCCTTGCTTACATCGACCCCGGCTCCATCGTCACCGTGGGCAGCGGTCTGGCATGGATCCTCGCCTTTCTCGTCTCCTTCCTTGCCACCGCAGCCGTGCTCTTCCGCAAGGTATGGGAGTGGATGAGGCGCCGCTGGCGAATGGTGGCGACCGTGATGATCGCCATCGTGGTCGGCGGGGCCGTGCTGTCATACAGCCTCGCCAGGAGGGGCCACAACACAATGGTTGACAGAGGCTTCAAGAACCGGATGATCATCATTGGCCTCGATGGCCTGAGCCCGGAGATCATCGAGCCCATGCTGGCGGCGGGCAAGCTTCCGAACTTCTCACGGTTAAAAGAGAGCGGTGGCTACTGGAGGGTTGCGACGACCAATCCGGCCGAGTCCCCGGTCGCATGGGCGACCTTCGCCACCGGCCGCAACCCCGGCAAGCACGGTGTCTACGATTTCATTCGCCGCAGTCCAACCAGCTACCTGCCCGACCTCTCCCTCACCCGCCTGGAAGGCAACCGCCCGCTGCCGGCGCGCAAGACGAAGGCCTTCTGGCAGTACGGTCGTGAAACCGGAGTCCCGGTGAGCGTGCTGGCCTGTCCGGTCACGTTTCCGCCCGACGAGGTCAACGGCGTCCTCCTGTCCGGCATGGGCGTGCCGGATTTGCTTGGTACCCAGGGGACGTTCTCGTTCTACACGACGGCCACCGCAGGCGCCGGCACGGCGACCGGCGGCGAGGTGCACGTCGTGGCGGCCGGCGACCCCATCAGGGCCGAGCTTCTCGGACCACGCAAGCAGGCTCTCACCGGCAAGATCGAGCGCCTCTCCGTACCCTTCGAGGTGAGGATCCACGAGGATCGCAAGGCGGTGACGATCGACCTTCAGGGCAGCAAGCTCATCCTGGGGGTCGGGCAGTGGAGCGGCTGGCAGGAGGTGCGATTCAAGCTGGGTCCACTGCGGAAGATGCAGGGAATCCTGCGCTTCAACCTGAAGGCGGTCGACCCCTATCTCGAGCTCTACGCGAGCCCCATCTGCATCGATCCCCGCCATCCGTTCTTCCCGATTTCCTATCCTCCCGACTTCGCCAGGAAGATCGCCGAGGATCATGGGCTCTTCAACACCCGAGGGATGCCTTTTGACACCTGGGCACTCAATGAAGATCGGTTGTCCGAGGAGGCCTTCATCGAGGACGCCCGGTCGCTGTACGAGGAGCGGCTCAGGCTCCTCGATACCCAACTGCAGCGCTTCGAGGCCGGCGTCTTCTTCTGCTACTTCGAGTATCCCGACATCATCCAGCACATGTACTGGCGCTTCATCGACCCTCTGCACCCCCTCTATCGAGCCGACGCTCCTCCTGAGCTTTCCGGCATGATCGACGACTGCTACCGCAAGATGGACTCGATCGTCGGCCTGGTGCTCTCGCGCCTCGGTCCCAACGACACCCTCATCGTGCTCAGCGACCATGGCTTTGGCACCTGGCGGCGCGCCGTCCACCTCAACTCCTGGCTCGTGCAGGAAGGCTACATGAAGCTCAAGGAGCCCTGGGCCACGACCGGAGGGCCGCTGTTCGGTGACGTTGACTGGTCACGAACCCAGGCCTATGCCCTCGGCTTTGGCGGCATCTACCTCAACCGGGTCGGCCGTGAGCCCCAGGGCATCGTGTCTCCCGAGGAGGCCCCGCGGTTGCAGCAGGAGATCGCTGGCAAGCTCGCCAGGTTCGTCGATCCCAAGACCGGCACCCCGGTCGCCCATCGCGTCTACCTCCAGCAGGAGATCTTCCATGGCCCCGACGCTCACCTGGCCCCCGACCTCTACATGGGTTTCGAGAAGGGCTACGGTGGATCCTGGCAGACCGCCCTGGGGGCGGCGCCGGAAGGACTGGTCGAGGACAGCTTGAAGAAGTGGGGTGGCACCCATCTCGTCGACCCGACGCTGGTGCCCGGCGTGCTCTTCTCCAACCGGCGCGTCACCAAGCCCGACCCGAGCCTCTACGACTTCGCCCCCACCGTGCTCAGGTTCATGGGTTTCGACGACGCCCGGCTGGCCAAGGAAGACCTGGACGGCCAGCCGCTGTTCTGACCCGGGGATGACTTGAGTCGATGCCTCACCTTGTCTTGATGATACGTTGTCGACGGCAACCGCCATGCTGACGATCGCGACACTGCTGATTCTCGCGGTGGCCTTCGTGGCCGGAGTGATTGGGGCACTGCTCGGGATTGGCGGCGGCCTGGTCGTCGTGCCTGCCCTCAGCCTCTTCCTCGGCGCACCGATTCACGCCGCGATCGCCGCCTCCATCGTCGGGGTGGTCGCCACCTCGAGCGGTGCCGCTTCCCGCTACGTGCGTCACGGCCTCACCCACATGCGGCTCGCCATGCTGCTGGAGGTGGGCACCGTCGCCGGCGCGCTGGGCGGCGCGCTGCTCGCGGGGGTGGTGAGCGGCCGCTGGCTGTACCTGGTCTTCGGCCTGACGATGCTCATCGCGGGGGCCTTCATGGTCATTGGCCGCGACAGCACGAGTGACGAGCCGCTGCCGCCGGATGGGCTGTCGAAGTGGTTGCGGCTCAAGGGCACCTACTTCGACCAGGCTTCCGGCCGCAGCGTCGAGTACCACGCTTCGCGGACCGGCTGGGGTCTGTTGGTAAGCCTGGTGGCCGGCCTCTTCAGCGGCCTCCTGGGAGTCGGCGGGGGGTTCCTGAAGGTCCCGGCCATGAACCGCATGATGCGCCTGCCGATCAAGGTGTGCACGGCGACCTCGACCTTCATGATCGGCGTGACCGCCGCCACCAGCGCCGCCGTCTTCTTTGCCCGCGGCGACGTGCGACCGGAGCTGGCAGCCCCGGTGGCGGTCGGAGTGCTGGCCGGCGCCACGGTCGGGAGTCGCCTGCTGGGACACCTGCCGGCCGTCGCTCTCCGGCGCATCTTCCTCGCGGTGATCGTGATCCTGGCGCTGCAGATGGCCTGGAAGGGGCTGCGGGGATGACGGACGGCCCCCGCGTCGCCGCGTCCGGACACGGCACCGAGCAGGTGGTAGGGCTGGTGCTGGCGATCGGCGTCTACGGCAGCGTCGCCCTCATGCTCCTCGGCGCCCTGCTGGCCACCTGGCAGCCACATCCTGCCGAGACTCCCCACGGCCTGGTTGCCATCCTGGCAGGATTTTTCGCCGGCCAGGGGCTGGCCCTCGTGCAGCTCGGCATCGCCCTTCTCATCGCCACGCCGATCATGCGGGTCGTCGCGTCGATTGTCTCGTTCGCTCACGGCCGCGACTGGAGGTTTGTGGTCATCACGCTCGTGGTCCTCGGCCTCCTTGCATGCTCCCTGCTCCTCCCCGGAGTCCTCGGCCAGGGGCACTGAGTCAGCGGTACGCCTGTCGCCCGTCCCCTGGCCTGCCGGATGGCGGTCTATACTCCGGTCATGGTGCGGCGGGTGCTGGTGGTGGACGACGAGCCGTACATCCTGCGCATCCTTGCCTTCAAGCTGCGCCGGGCCGGCTACGAAGCAGCCGAGGCCACCTGCGCCGAGGACGCCCTCGCGGTGCTCGCCAGCGCTCCGGTGCACTGCATCGTGCTGGACGTCACCCTCGCCACTCCCACCTCGGGCTTCGACCTGGCCGCCCGGCTGCGCGACGACCCGCGCCTGTGCCGCATCCCCGTGCTCTTCCTCACCGCCCGCGCGCTCCCCACCGACATCAAGTGGAGTCAGGAGCTGGGCGCTGCCGCGTACATCACCAAGCCGTTCTCCCTGCAGGAGGTCCTGGACCAAGTGACACGGCTCGCCCCCCTGGGGCCCTGACCTTGGGTTGGTGGAAATGGCGGCCTTGGTGCATACTTCCAGGTCACGCACGGCGCCTGGCGCCGCGCCCGACGAGGTGGCGTCATGTACAAGGACACGTTGAACCTGCCAGCAACCGAGTTTCCCATGCGCGCCGATGCGGCGCGCCGCGAACCCGAGCGCCTCGCCGCCTGGGAGGCCAGCGACCTGTACGGACAGATCATCCGCGCCGCCGCCGACAAGCCGTCCTTCATCCTCCACGACGGCCCGCCCTACGCCAACGGCAACATTCACATGGGCCATGCCCTCAACAAGATCCTCAAGGACCTCGTGGTGCGCTCACGGTCGATGATGGGCCTGAACGCTCCCTTCGTGCCGGGCTGGGACTGCCACGGACTGCCGATTGAGCACAAGGTCGACCGCGAGCTCGGCGCCAGGAAGGCCGAGATGTCCGATCTCGAGATCCGCGCCGCGTGTCGGGAGTACGCGGCCAAGTTCGTCGCGATCCAGCGCGAGGAGTTCAAGCGGCTGGGCGTCCTCGGCACATGGGACCATCCGTACCTGACCATGTCGTCACGCTACGAGGCGGACATTGCGGCGGCGCTCGGCAAGTTCATCGAGGCGGGGCTGCTGTACCGCGAGCGCAAGGCGATCCGCTGGTGCTGGCACTGCCGCACGGCGCTTGCCGAGGCCGAGCTCGAGTACCAGACCAAGCGCGACCCGGAGATCACGGTGGCGTTCCCCGCCGTCGACCCGGCCGCCGTGCGGGCGGCGTTCGGCCTGGGCGGCCAAGCGCCGGTGTCGCTCGTCATCTGGACGACCACGCCGTGGACGATCCCCTCCAACCTCGCCATCGCGGTGCACCCTGACGCCGAGTACGTGCTGCTCGAGACCGTAAAGGGCGGCCTCGTGGTTGCGGCTCAGCTCGCGGCCACGGTACTGGCCGCCGCGAAGCTCGACGGGCACGAGTCCGGGCGGGTGCGCGGTGCGAAGCTCCTGGGGCTCGGCTACACCCACCCGTTGCCCGCCGGGTGGCGGACCACCGTGCCCGAAGGCTCGCGGGTCTTCGTGGTGGTGCCCGCCGACTACGTGACGATGGACACCGGCACCGGGCTCGTGCACACCGCCCCCGGCCACGGCGAGGAGGATTTCCGCACCGGCAAGGTGGAAGGACTCCCCATCGCTTCGCCGGTCGACGATCGGGGCCGCTACACGATCGAGGTGGCCGATCTTGCGGGCGTACACGTCTTCGAGGCCAACCCGCGCGTCGCGGCGGAGCTCGACCGCGTGGGGGCGTTGCTCGCGCAGGCCGAGGGCGAGCACGAGTACCCGCACTGCTGGCGCTGCAAGAAGCCGGTCATCTTCCGCGCCACCGAGCAGTACTTCATCGCCCTCACCCGCGAGGCGGCGCCGCACGCGCGCCTCGACCTGCGAGAACGGGCGCTCGCCGAGATCGCCAAGGTCGCCTGGACGCCGCCCTGGGGTGAGGCGCGCATCGCCGGCATGGTCGCCAACCGCTTCGAATGGTGCGTCTCCCGGCAGCGCCGGTGGGGCTCGCCGATCACGGTGCTGAAGTGCGCCAATGAACGCTGCCACCAGGTCTGGCCGGACGGCTCCGACCCGGCCGCCGTGCGCGCCTACTTCGCCCGCATCGAGGAGCTGTTCGCGGTCGAGGGCGCCGACGCCTGGTACGCGCGTCCGGTCGAGGACTTCGCGCCGGCCGGGCTGGTTTGCCCCAACTGCGGCGGTTCGTCCTGGGAGAAGGAGCGCGACATCCTCGACGTATGGTTCGATTCCGGCGCCTCGCACCTCGCGGTCTGCGACAACGGGCGGTTCAAGGGGCTGCGATGGCCGGCCGACCTCTACCTCGAGGGACACGACCAGTATCGGGGCTGGTTCCAGTCGTCGCTTCTCGTCGGCGTGGTCACGCATGGGGCCTCACCGTACCGAGGTGTGGTCACGCACGGTCACTTCCTCGACGAGGACGGCCGCAAGATGTCGAAGTCGCAGGGCAACGTCGTCGCGCCCAAGCAGCTTCTCTCCGAGTACGGCGCCGACGTCATGCGGCTGTGGGTGGCGGCCGTCGACTTCCGGGAGGACATGCCGATCTCCAAGGAGATCATGACGCGCACTGCCGAGAGCTACCGCAAGATCCGCAACACGCTGCGGTTCCTCGTCTCGGTGCTGAACGACTTCGACCCCGAGCGCCACCTGGTGCCCCTGGCCGAGCTGCCGCCTCTCGACGCCTGCTTCCTGCGGCGCGCCAGGCAGCTCGCCCTGCGCCTGAACAAGGCCTACCAGGACTACGAGTTCCACGTCGTCTACCACGCCCTCAACAACTTCTGCGCGGTGGACCTCTCGGCAACCTACCTCGACATCCTCAAGGACCGCCTCTACTGCTCGCACCCCGACGATCCCGGCCGGCGCGCCGCCCAGACCGTCGCCTACCGCATCGCCCGCATGCTCGCGACGATGTCGGCGCCGGTGCTGGTGTTCACTGCCGACGAGCTCTGGGAGCACCTTCCCGGACCGCGCCGGGGCTCGATCCATCTCGAGCCGTTCGCTCTCCTGGCCGACGTGGGCGAGGAGGCGGCCCTCGACGAGCGCTTCGCGCGCCTGCTCGGGCTGCGCGAGGAGGCCAACCGGCTGCTCGAGATGTTGCGCCGCGAGGGCGGCATCGGCAAGTCGCTGGAAGCGGCGCTGGTGCTCTCGGGCGACCGGACGCTTCTCGACGCCGACCTTGCGGCCACCGGCGTGCGGCTCGAGGAGCTCTGCATCGTCTCGCAGGTGGTGAGCAGCGAGGCCAGCGTGGCGGTGTCCTCTTACCCGGGCCTGCAGCTCGGCGCCCAGAAGGCCGCCGGCACACCCTGCCCGCGCTGCTGGCAGGTCCTCCAGCCGGTCGGGCACCCCGAGCACCCCGAGCTTTGCCCACGCTGCCTGGACGTCGTGCTGCGCCTGAGCAGGACGGTATGATGCGCAAAGCCCTCCTCATCGCGGGCGCCGTGCTGGTGGCGGACCAGCTCACCAAGGCGTGGATCGTCGCCACCTACCCGCTGGGCTGGGAGCAGCAAGTCATTCCGGGGTTGTTCCGTCTCGTGCACACGCGCAACCGCGGTGTGGCCTTCGGCCTCCTCGGGTCCTCGGGACCGCTCGTCCAGATTGGCCTTCTCGCGCTGATCGTTGCCGTGGTGGCGTTCATCATCTGGCACCTGGCCAAGGGCGGAACCGACGGCCTCACCCGCGTCGCCCTGGCCCTGGTCCTGGGCGGCGCGATCGGCAACCTGGTGGACCGCGTCCTGCGCGGCGAGGTGGTGGATTTCCTCCTCTTCTACATCACGAAGGCTGGCCGCGAGATCCAGTGGCCGGCGTTCAACGTCGCGGACTCGGCGATCTCGACCGGGGCGTGTCTCATCATCCTGGCGGAGATCGTCACCATGGTGAGGAACAAGCATGTTCCCGTCGATCATTGACCTCGGGTTCTTCCGCATCCCCACCTACGGCGTGATGCTGGTGACGGGAATCGTCGTCGGCCTTTGGACCGCACATCTGCGCGCCCGCAAGGTCGGCCAGCTCGACCCCGAGCGGGTCGTCGACTTCGGTATCTGGATCGCGCTGTGGGGGCTGCTCGGCAGCAAGCTCCTGCTCGTCCTCACCGAACCGTCGTACCTGCTCTCCTTCGAGGGTGTCAAGGGGCTGCTGCGCGCCGGAGGCGTGTTCTACGGCGGCCTCATTGCCGCGATGGTGGCTGCGGTCGTGCTCGTACGCCGCTACCGCCTGCCGCTCGGGCCGCTCGTCGACACTCTGGCGCCGTCGGTGGCCCTGGCCCACTTCTTCGGGAGGCTGGGGTGCTTTGCCGCCGGGTGCTGCTACGGCGCCGCCTGTGAAAGGCCCTGGGCGGTCACCTTCACCAACCCGCTGGCCGCGGAAGTCTCGGGCACGCCGCTCGGCCAGCCGCTCCATCCGACCCAGCTCTACGAGGCGGCCTTCAACCTCGCGAACTTCGCCTTCCTGGCCTGGCTGTTCGGCCGCCGGCCACGCCCCGGCCGGGTGCTCGCCTCGTACCTGACGGTGTACGGCGTCGGCCGATTCGTGATCGAGCTCTGGCGCGGCGACCCGGACCGCGGCTTCGTCCTGGGCGGGGCGCTCTCCACCAGCCAGGCCATCGCCATCGGCATGGTCGCGATGGGACTCGCCATCTTCGTCTGGACCCAGCTTGCGGCCCGGCGGGAATCGAAGGCCAGGAGTTGACAGTCGAGAGTGCCCTCCCCGCCTTCCCCTCTCGGACCTTGACTCTCGGCCCTCGGCTTCCGACTCATACGCCGTGACCGACCCACTCCCCATCCGGCTCGTCGTGCCGCCTGACCGCACCGGGTTGCGCCTGGATCGGTTCCTGGCAGGCGTTGACCAGGGATGGTCGCGTTCCCAGGTGGCGCGCTGGATCGACGACGGCCTGGTGCTGCGCAACGGCCGCCCCACCAAGCCTTCCGCCCTCGTGCAGCCCGGGGACGAGGTGCTGGTGTCGCCGCCGGTTCCCGCGCCATCGGAGCTTCTCGCCCAGGACATCCCCCTGGACGTGCTTTACGAGGACGCGCACCTGATCGCCATCAACAAGCCGCCGGGGCTCGTCATCCACCCGGCCGCCGGCAACCCCGACGGCACCCTCGTCAACGCCCTGCTCGCCCACTGCACCGACCTCTCCGGGGTGGGCGGCGTCGAGCGGCCAGGCATCGTGCACCGTCTCGACAAGGACACCTCCGGGGTGCTGGTGGTGGCCAAGCACGACCAGGCGCACCGGGCGCTCTCCCTGGCGTTCCGCTGGCGCACCACCGACAAGCGCTACCTCGCCGTCGCGTACGGCATCCCGAAGACCACGGAAGGGATCGTCGACGCGCCGATCGGCCGCCACCCCACCGAGCGCAAGCACATGGCGGTCGTCGCCGACGGCCGGCCCTCACGCACCCTCTGGAGCGTGCGCGAGCGCTTTGACGGGGCGTGCCTGCTGGAGTGCCGCCTGGTCACCGGCCGCACCCACCAGGTGCGGGTGCACATGGCCCACATCGGCCATGCCCTGGTCGGCGACCAGGCCTACGCCGGCAAGCAGTGGCGCAACCTCGGCGATCGGCAGAAGGCCGCCGCCTGCCGCGACTTCCCGCGCCAGGCCCTGCATGCCTGGAGGCTCACCATCACCCACCCGGTCACCGGCGAGCTCATGACCTTCGAAGCGCCGATCCCAGCCGACCTGCAGGAGCTCATGAGAGCTCTCCGGGCCGGCTGAGGCCGCGATTGCGCGGTCGGACGACCGCGCCCACCGGATCGAGAGGATCCGGCGCAACGAGAGCGGGCGGGCCGCCGTAGACTGAAGTGACTTGGAGGGTCCCATGGTCAACGTCCGCTGGCTCGTCATTGCCCTGGCCGCTCTCGGTCTCGCTGGTGTCAGCACCGCCCAGGAGGTCGAGACCGAGAGCTTGATCCCGATCTCGTCCACCAAGGCGCAGCGGGTCGTCATCGTCAATCAGCCAAGGGCCTACACGGTGCAGGGCAAGGTCAGCGTCGACGGGCCGATCTCCCAGGGCAGCATGGTGGTACTCCGGGACGTGCTGGTGCCGCCCGTGGGTCCCAGGGAGACGACTCGCCTGGTCAATGCCGGGTCAATCAGCACCGACGGCTTCACGGCGATGGTCGTCGGGGTCGCCGGGCAGATCAAGGACCAGACGGTGAGGGCCGGCGACGTGGGTGCGTTCCTGGTTCCCGACGACGAGCTGGTGCTGCGGGCGCTCGATGAGAACGGCCAACTACTCTTCCCGGTCGAGGTCAAGGCCTCCACGGGCGGCGGCATGCCCCCCTACTTCGCCTCGACGCAGTCCCGCGCCGCCGTCGGCTTTCCGCGCTACCGCGTGCTTCTCTACAACAC
Organism: Thermoanaerobaculaceae bacterium; assembly: GCA_035403265.1. Taxonomy (GTDB): domain Bacteria; phylum Acidobacteriota; class Thermoanaerobaculia; order Thermoanaerobaculales; family Thermoanaerobaculaceae; genus JAAYVZ01. Next base: position 25,077 of record DAONEV010000007.1, read on the forward strand.
CTCGGACAAGACCGCCACGGTCACTGTCTTCGCGTACCTCTCCAACTGACCGGCTCCCCTGCCGACGATCATGGTCAGAAGGCACGCGAGTAGACGTAAATGAACGGGCGCGGCTTGCAGTTGCGCACGGGCGGCGAGAAGCGGAGGGCACGCAGCTCGCTTTCGGTCCGGAAGCGCAGGTCGTCACTGCCTGTGGTGTTCTCCACGAGCTTGACCGCGGTCACCTCGCCCTTGGTGCTTACCGTGGCCTCGAGGACGACCCGGCCGGTCCCGGCGGGGCGCAGCACCGCATCCGGCCCGTTGAGGATCTCCGCGGTGCTCTTGTCGGCCGGGCAAGGCTCTTCCCTCCTCACGTACCTGGCGTCGACCCAGCCCGTCTGATCGGGACGGACCTGCACCTTGGTCCACCCGCCCTGCTCCTCGACCACGAGTAGGCGGTCGTTCTTCCTGGCCTTGGCCACGGCCCTGAAGGTGGTGCCGGCCCCTTCCCGGACATTGAGGCTCGACCCCGTGACGCGGACGTAGGCGGGCGGCGGGGGAGGCGGTGGCGCGACGATGACCTCGACCGCAGCCGGTGGCGGCTCGGGCGGCGGGGCAGGAGGCGACACGGAGGCACACGCCTGGAGCAGGAGAATCCCGATCAGGAGACCCGGCACTCCCGGGGCCCGCCATCGCAGCTCGACCGGCTTCGTCATGACACCCTCCTCGGAGTTGCACTCTAGCGCAGGTGCAGTCGCGCCGGTCGACCAGGCGGTTTCGCCGGTGCGATGGCCCGGGCATCTGCTGCCTCATCGGAGAGAGCACGAAAAGTGGCCGACGATCCTGCGTACCGAGCTGTCTCAATCCGATGAACCTCCGATATCGAACCCCTCAGGCGCCGATCCTTCGCCATTGCTCCGAGGTACGGCCGATGGAAGAAACGGTGGTTCGCCAACGGAGTGTCCTCCAGGCCGAGTGCAACATGGCCAGGATCTCGCACCACTCTGTCTCGAGGCTCACCCAAGTGACTCTGCACAATGAATCTCGGTCGCCTGGAGCGCACAGAATCGCACATTGGATGCGCCAAAGGGGAAGGCGTGGCAGGTCCCGCCTCGGGAGTCGGCATGGTCGCACGAGAAAACGACGAATCTAACGACTTCGATGTCCAGGCCCGAATTTCGACCTCCAGAATGTCGAATCATTGGCCATTGAACCATCTGAGCAGACTTCATACGGCCGACTCGCACAACCACTTGACAGGCCTCCGGCAAGGGCTACGCTTTGCCAGCTTTTCTCGGAGGGAGTCCCGCCATGCACAGCCGCCGTTCCGTCCTGAGGACCGCGTGCGCGTTCGCCGCAGCGATCCTGACGCTGACCGTTTGCGCGTCCGCCCAGCCCGCCCGCGACGTCAACGACCACTTCACCGCCTACATCGGCAGCAACGCCTACCAGTTCTCGCCCAAGCTGGCTGGCGCGCTGGGGCGGGTCACGCTGCACACCATCCTCTCCCACCCCGATGCGGCGCTCTCCAGGGACCTGGGACGGGCGTTCTGGGTCCTGCGGATTCACGACGGCGTGGGCTCGCTGGTGCGCACCGCCCACGGTCGCACCGACATCGACGACCTGGGCGAGGCCTATGCCGAGTTCTCCTGGGACGGGCGCGACCGCGCTGGCAACCTGGTACCCGCGGGGATGTTTCACTACACCTTCCGCAGCCGCTTCCTGCCGTTCTCCAAGCTCGCCGCCCAGAGCCCCGACAGCTATGAGCAGACCGAGGTTGAGAGCGCAACCGACGAAGCCTACGCCTCGACCGGCGACATCGTCGTCAACTACGCCCTCAACATCGAGGACTCTCTCGACCTGCGGGCCAGTCGCGCGACCGGGGCCTGCCAGATCCAGCAGAACACCCCGCTCGAGTCCGGCTTCGCTTACAACTTCTACTATGGTGGCCTGCACAGTCACTCGAACTACTCGGACGGCGGTTTCAACCCGTCGAGCTGCTCCGGCTCCAACGGCGCGGGCGCCTTTGGACCGACCGAGGCGTACGACTTCGCCCGCAATCAGGCCGGCGTCGACTTCTGGGCGGTGACCGAGCACAACCATCTCATGGACGACGCCCTCAGCTACCAGACCGGTTCGGTCACGGAAGCCAAGATCAAGCAGCGGTATCAGGACGGCCTTGCCAAGGCCGCGGCGGCGTCGGTGGACGGCTCGTTCGTGGCGCTCTTCGGCGTCGAGTTCGGCGTCCTCACCAACAGCGACCAGGGGCACGTCATCGTCCTGGAGAGCCCCAAGTTCATCAACTGGGAAACCTGCTCCACCTGCGGCGCCACCCCCGAGTGCACGCCCGGCACCAACTGCTACTTCGACGTCTACGCGCCCAAGCGCTACGGCTACCTCCAGTTCTACCAGCGCTCGGCGGAGAACCCGTCACCTGCCGGGGCCCTCGGCACGCTCTGCCACCCGGGCAGCACCGACTTCGACAACTATGCTTACAACACCTATGCCGACCAGGCGATGCAGGCCATCGCGGTGCGGTCGGGTGCGGCGTTCTCGACGGCGACCACCTGCGCGGACGCCAATGCCGGCACGGCCGACTACTTCTCGAAGTGGACCAAGGCACTGTCGATCGGCTTCCACGTCGGCCCGGCCGGTGACTCGGACGCGCACTGCGCCAACTACGGCGTCGCCGTGCCCACCCGCACCGTCTACCTGATCCCCAACGGCGCGGCCCCGGTGCTGACCAAGACGAAGCTGCTCCAGGCCCACAAGGCGCGGCACTTCTTCGCCACCGAGGACGCCAACCTGCAGCTCATCTTCGCGACCTCCGACGGCGGCCACATCATGGGCGACATCTTCAGCGCCGGCTCTGTGACGCTGCGGGTGGCCGTCAACGACCCGGACAGCGAGGCCACCTCGGCGATCGAGATCTGGCGCGGCCAGGCGGGCAGCACGGCTCCGACCGCCACCTACGCCAGCAACGCCAACCAGGCGACGTTCTCGATCACCGAGAGCCTCTCGTCCGGTACCTACTACTACTTCGCTCACGTCCGCCAGGCCGACGGGCACGACGCCTTCTCGGCACCGATGTGGGTCACCTTCTCGGGCGCCACCACGTACTCGATCTCGGGTAGTGCCGGCACCTCGGGCGCCACGGTCACCACCGGCTCCGCGTCGGCGACCTCCGACGCATCGAGCAACTACACGCTTTCCGGGCTCACCGCCGGCACCTACACGGTGACCCCGAGCAAGTCGGGCTGCACGTTCACGCCCGCGTCGATGTCCGTGACGGTCGGACCCGACGCGACTGGCAAGAGCTTCACCGCCTCCTGCCAGGCGCCGACCTACACCATCTCAGGCAACGCCGGCACGGCCAGCGCCACGCTGACCGCCAACGCCGCCACTGCCACCGCCGACGGTTCCGGCAACTACACCCTTTCGGCCCTTTCCGCCGGCACCTACACGGTGACCCCGAGCAAGACCGGCTGCACCTTCTCGCCAGCCTCCCTCTCGGTGACGGTGGGTCCGGACGCCACGGGCAAAAGCTTCACCGCCACCTGTGGCTCGGGGGACATCGAGCTGTCGAGTGGCGTCGCTCTCACTGGACAGAGCGTCGCCTACCAGGCATGGAAGTACTTCTTCATCACCGTGCCGTCCGGCGCGACCGGGCTCGAGCTCAAGACCACGGCCTCGACGGCTGACCTCGACATCTACACCCGCTCCGGCAGCAAGCCCGACGCCTCGAACTACACGTGCCGGCCGTACACCGGCTCGGGTGACGAGACCTGCACCGCGTCCAACCCCGCGGCCGGCGTCTGGTGGATCGGCGTCTACGGCTACGCGGCCGGCAACTTCACCGTCACTGGCACCTACACCCTTCCTGTGAGCACGTACTCGATCGCCGGCAGTGCCGGCACGAGCGGCGCCCTGGTGACCGCGGGCTCGCTTTCGGCGACCTCCGATGCGTCGAGCAACTACACCGTCGCCGGCCTGGTAGCTGGCACCTACACCGTGACGCCGAGCAAGTCGGGCTGCACCTTCTCGCCGACCTCCCAGTCCGTGACGGTCGGCCCCAACGCCGCCGGCAAGAACTTCACCGCCACCTGCGGGAGCGGCGACACGCAACTGACGAGCGGCGTCGTGATCAACAGCCAGACGGTCGCGTTGAGCACCTGGAAGTACTTCTACATCATTGTCCCGGTCGGCGCCTCGAGCCTCGAGCTGAAGACCACCAACGCCACCGCCGACGTCGACATCTACACCCAGGTCACCAACAAGCCGACCTCGTCGAGCTACGTCTGCAGGCCGTACAGCTCCTCCGGCAACGAGACCTGCACGGCTTCCAACCCGGCCGCGGGCACCTGGTGGCTGGGCGTCTACGGGTACAAGGCCGCCACTTTCTCGGTGACCGGCACGGTGGTCATGGGCACCACCCCGACCGAGCGGCTCGCCAATGGCTCCTTCGAGTCGATCACCTCGAGCGGCAACACGGCGCCCGACGGCTCGTGGACCCGCAGCGCCTACACCGGCACGAGCTTCTCGGTCCTCACGGCAGCCGGCGCCAACCCCCACGGCGGCACCGACTACGCCACGACGGGTCAGTACGCCAGCTCCTCCCAGACCCTCGACTCGGCACTCGTCACCTTGCCGTCCACGGCCACGTCGGCGACCCTCTCGTTCTGGGTCTCGATCGTCACTGCCGAGACCTCGACCACCGCCTACGACACGCTGAAAATCCAGCTCGTCAACTCCTCCGGCACGGTGCTGGCGACTCTGGCGACGCTGTCGAACGCCAACAAGACCAGCTCCGCCAGCACCTATGTGCAGAAGAGCTACTCGGTGCTGAGCTACAAGGGCCAGCCGGTGAAGGTGCGGTTCATCGCCACCAACGGCTCGACCCTGGTCACAACGTTCCGTATCGACGACGTCTCCCTGAAGTCGGACGGCTGAGGACAGCCCGCATTTCCGCTGTGGCTTGACATCGAAGTCACTCTCCCGGCCCCCGCCCAGGGGGCCGGTGGCTTTCCCGGCCCAGCTCGCTCAGTGGCTCCGGGTGAGGTGGCGGCGGGGCGGACCGGGCTCGTGCAGAATGGGCAGCAAGAGCCTTGATGCGCGCGGGCCGCCCCGGTGAATCGTCTGGGTGGCCGGCTGTCGCGTCGTGCCGGTGGCGAGGTCGTCGAACTGGTCGCGGTGGACGTCGAACGCCGGGAACTGGGCCGAGCTGACAAGTGCGCCCACCCGGTGCCCGGCCTGGAACTCGTAGGCGGTGGACCAGAGGTCGACATTGACCAGGACCGGCTCACCAGGTGCGAGCGGGACTGCCTGCCCAACACCGGTGCGGAACCGGGCGCGGGTCATCCCATGTTGGATCGCGATCACTTTCCCGCCTGGGGTGATGTCCACGAGTTGGA
>DAONEV010000008.1:0-29283 GCA_035403265.1 Thermoanaerobaculaceae bacterium
GACGCCAGCGTCGTGGCCTCCACCGCCACCCACAGCAGGCCGAGGTGCTGGGTGATGGTCACCAGGGACATGCTGGCGAGGAAGAACAGCAGGCAGCCCACGAATCGCGCCTCGGGGGCGTCGGAGAACACCCGCCCCTCCTCGAAGTCGCGATGTGCGTGGTGGCCTTCCCTCTCGAGGTACCCCACCGCGTAGGTGCTGGCGACCGCGAACAGAAGGCTGGTGACCGAAAGGAAGAGCAGCCCCACGGCGTCCAGGTCCAGCCACCCGCCCCAGGCCGGCGCCGGCAGGCGCACCCACGCGCCAGCGACCAGTGCGAGATGCCCGAAGGCCGTGCCAACCAGCAGACCGCGCCGGACGCGGTCGCCGCGCACCAGGAACGCCGCGAGGCCGGCCACGGTGGGTAGCACGAGGATGAGTAGCAGCATGCTCAGTCCTTCAAGCTCACCAGCCGGTCGGCGTCGATGTGATCGAAGTCCTCGCGGATGTTGTGGATGATGATGCCCATCACGAGCACCGCCACGAACACGTCGAGCAGTACCCCCAGCTCAACCGATAGCGGTGCCTCGTGGGAGAGCGCGATGCCGAACGTCACGATGCCGTTCTCCAGCACCAGGTACCCCAGCACCTGAGTGATCGCCTTCTTGCGCGCGATGATCAGGAAGAGCCCGGTGAGCATGGTGAAGAGCGCCACCGGCACGAGCAGGTGTGAGGCGGCCGGCACCGGCAGCCGCAGGCGCCCGCCCACCCACACCGTGAGCCCGAGCATTCCCAGGCCGAGCAGCACCGACAAGGTGTAGCCCACGTACGGCTCCATCTCGCGGCGGATCTCGGCACCCCGCAGGGCCTTCCAGAGCAGGCGTGGGAACACGATGCCCTTGAGCAGCACGCTTCCCCCGGCCAGCAGCACGGCCCGCCAGGGGGACCACCCCACCTGCACGAGCAAGGCGAGCACGCCCAGCAGCACGCCCTGCACCGCCACCAGGCGCACGCAGGAGGCCAGCCGGCTGGCCCCCAGCAACAGCAGGTTGACCAGCACCAGCGCCACGAGGATGGGGTCGATCTCCCAGCCCACGATCACCTCACCAGCAGCACGGCCAGCGCCGCCATCACGCCGGCGCCGACCAGCAGTTGCGGGACCCGGATGAGGCGTAGCCGCGCCATGCTCGACTCCACCACTCCCACTCCCACCGCGACCGCGAAGATGCCCGCCACGGTCACCGCACCGTCGAGCCAGGGATTCCCGGTCCGCACCGGAACAAGGACACCGGCCAGCAGCCCGGCGAAGATCCACCCCTTGAGGGCACTGCCGTAAAGGACCAGGCCGAAGTCCGGCCCCGAGTGGTCAAGGACCATGACCTCGTGGATCATCGTCAGCTCCAGGTGCGTGTTGGGATCGTCGAAGGGGATGCGGGCGTTCTCCGCCAGCAGCACCACGGCCAGCGCCGACGCCACCAGCACCGCCACCGGCATCGACGGCACCCAGACGTCGCTCCAGACCTTCCCCATGGCGCCCGAGAGCGAGCGCGTGCCGGTTGCCCGCACGAGCGCCGCCATGGCCAGCAGCAACGCCGGCTCGGCGAGCGCCGAGAACGCGACCTCCCGGCTCGCCCCCATGCCCTCGAACGCCGACCCGGTGTCGAGGGCGGCCAGCACCACGAAGAAGCGCGCCGTGCCCAGCAGGTAGAAGAGGAGCATGAAGTCACCCGAGAACGTCATCAGCGCCCGGCTGCCGCCCAGGGGCAGCAGGACCAGTGCGACGATTCCCGCGGCCACGCTCACCAGAGGCCCGGCCCGGAACACCCAGGTCGTCGTCGGCGAGTACACGGCGCCCTTGCGCATCAACCGGGCGATGTCCCGGTACGGTTGCAGGAGGGGTTGTCCATGCCGGCCTGCGAACCAGGCCTTGACACGGTTGGTGACCCCGAGCAGCAACGGCGCCAGCACGAGCCCGGCGAGCATCCCGGCCGCCGAGGGCATCACCGGACCAGCCCCAACTGCCACACGAGCAGCACCAGCAAGGCCAGCGTGATGTAGAGCACGTAGACCTGGACCCGCCCCTGCTGCAGGAGGTGCAGCCACTCGGCGAGGCGGGCGGCGGCCCCAAACGCCGGTCGATAGGCGCCGGCCGCCGCCACGTCAGGAGTCTCGGTCGAGAGTCTGGACGCGGCCGGGAACATCCCGGTTGGCCGCACCTCCTCGGCGCGGGGCCGCAGGAGCGGAGCGAAGAGCTCGACGATCGGCTGGGCGAACGAGGAGGCGGTGTACTGCATGCGGGCACTCGGGGCGGCGTATCCGCAGTCCCAGGTCGGGGAGCTGCCCACCTCACGGCCCGCGAACCAGCCCACCCTCAGCCGGGCCAGCGCCAGCACCGCGAGCAGGAAGACCGCCCCCAGCAACCCCACGGCCAGGAGGACGCGCCCCACATCCCACCCCAGCATCGCGGCCAGCTCCTCGTGGGTGAACGGCGCCAACTGCTGCACGGCGGGCGCCAGGCGGGGCACGAGCAGGAAACCACCCAGCCCGATGACGAAGCACAGCGCCGCCAGCACGACCATGGCGCTGCGCATGCCGGCGCCCGGATCGGCAGGCATGGTTTCGTGCGGGCGTCGTGGCGCCCCGAGGAACACCACGCCGTACGCCTTGGCGAAGCAGGCGGCCGCGAGGCCGCCGATCAGCCCCAGCGAGGCCATCACGAGGGTCGCCGGAACCGCGGCGCCGGCCGCTCGTGCACTTACCCCGGCCAAAGCCGCGAGGAGGATCAGCAGCTCCGAGACGAAGCCGTTGAGCGGTGGCAGGCCGGAGATCGCCGCTGCGCCGACGAGAAACGTTCTCGAGGTGAGCGGCATCTGACGTTCGAGCCCGCCCAGGTGATCCAAGTCCCGCGTCCCCGTGGCATGGAGCACGGCGCCGGCCCCGAGAAACAGGAGCCCCTTGAAGACAGCATGGTTGAGCACGTGCAGGAGCGCCCCGGCAAACCCCAGCGCCGCCATGACCGGCAGGTCGAAGGCAAGCCCGAGCTCGCCGAGGCCCATGCCGAGCGCGATGATGCCGATGTTCTCAACACTGTGGTAGGCGAGAAGACGCTTGAGGTCGTGTTGGGCGAGAGCGAACAGCACCCCGAGCAGACCCGAAGCCACGCCGACCCCCACCAGCAGCCACCCCCACCATGCGGGTGGCGGCCCCAGCAGCGTGAGCACCCGCAGCAGCCCGTAGATGCCGGTCTTCAGCATCACCCCTGACATGAGCGCCGAGACGTGGCTCGGCGCCGCCGGGTGCGCCTCGGGCAGCCACACATGCAGCGGCCAGAACCCTGCCTTGGTGCCGAAGCCGACCACCGCCAGCAGGAACGCCGCGCCAGCCAGGTGCCCGGGCAATCGGTGCACGGCCTCGAAGCCGAGCGGGCCACCCTGGGCGAGGATCAGGAAGAGGGCAAGCAGGAACGCCGTGCCCAGGTGGGTGGCCAGCAGGTACGTCCATCCCGCCTCCCGGACCTCCTCCCGGTCGTCCTCGAAGGTGACGAGGAAGAAGGAGGCCAGCGACATCACCTCCCAGGCCACCAGGAAGAGCGCCCCATCGCGCGCCACCACCACCATCAACATGCTGGCCAGGAGCAGGTTGTAGAGGCACCACGAGGGGCCCAGCCGCCGCTTGCCGGCCGCATGCGCGAGGTATCCCACGCCGTAGACCGCGACGACGGCGCCCAGCACGGCGACGACCAGGACGAAGAAACCCGATAGGGCGTCGAGGCCCAGTGAGAAGGCACCCATCGGCACCGACCAGGGAAGCTGGAGTGACGGTGCGTCCCATCCCGCCAGGGCGCGCGCCGCCGGCACGCTCACCAGGGTGCACCCCACGACGGCGCCCCCGGCGGCGACCTGTCCAGCGCGCCGGCCATCACACCAGGGCAGAGCCGCCAGCCCGCTGGCGAGAAGGACCCCCAGACCCGTCAGGAGCAGGATCACCGATTGACTCCTCCGGCGCTCAACCCGGCCTCGATGCGGCGGATCTCCGCGAGGATCGTGGCGGCGTCGGCGCGGCCGGCAATGGCGGCCTTGCAGGCCGAGTCGCGCAGCGCGTACGCCAGCCGCGACAACAGGTGCAGGTGCATCTTCGGAGTCGAGCTGATGAGCGAGAAGAGCGCATAGACGGGCCGACCATCGACAGCTCCGAAGTCCACCGGCTGGCGCAGGAAACACAGCGTCACCAGTGGGTGGTCGACTCGCAGGACGATCGGGTTGCGAGGATGGGGGATGGCAATTCCGTCGCCGATCCCGGTGGATCCAAGCGCTTCGCGGGCGAGCAGCACCGAGAGCAGGAACTCCCGGTCCACCTCTTCCGGGAGCGGCATCGCTGCCACCAGGCTACGGAGCACCGACGCGATGTCGCCGCCAGGCTGGTCGTGAACGACGCCCCCGGCCTCCAGCGCCTCGGCGAGCGACGGCATGACCGGGGCTCCCGGCGCCACGAACAGCTCGGACGCCACGGAGAGCCCCTGCGCGTTGGCCCACTCCAGCAGCTCCGCCTTGTGGACCCGGAGCTGGCCGTCCACCTGCTGCACCGGCAGTCCCCGCTCATCCACAAGCTGATAGACGGCTTCCTCGGAGACCGCCAGCGCCCGCGCCACGTCCTTGACCGTCAGCTCCACCCGCACACCTCTCCAGACCCCAATGGGGCTCCGCAAGCTAGACCCACCCGGCGCGCGCCGTCAAGCCGACACTAGTGCCTACTGAGCCGACGGCGCGGGATGGCGGGGTCGCGCGGCCTGTCTTGGCAGTGGGCACTTCCCATGACTGCGGCCGGCTCCCAGGCCGCGCCAATGCCCCCGGGGAGCGTCACCTCGTGGCGGACCGCCGCAAACCCCTGCATCCCTGAAGGTGGCGGAGCATCCGGAGTCGGATCGTCAGAGAAGCCGGCGTATGAAGGCGGCAGGATCAGCAGCAGCCACCCCGAAGGGGCCGGCAGGTCGAAGTTGTCGGCGTCCAGAGGCACGAGCTGGGTTCGGAACGGAAAGAGGTTGGGGTCCAGCACCGTCGCACACTCCCCGATCGGACAGCTCAGACCGTGCGTCACCACGTGCTCGTTCTCGTCCCAGGCGTAGTACATGTAGCTGCCGCAGTCCTCCACCTCGTCCGCACCGGCAAGCTCGGAGGAGGTCTTCCAGAGCATGAGCGCCGACTGCCTCGGAAAGCGCGCCGTCGCCGTCGTCTGGTTGGCGTAGCGGATCGCAAACGCGGCGGGCAGGGGCTCGCGCCGGTCCTCGACGCCGGTTGTCGCCTCGTACAGCCCCCGGGCGTTGGCGGCGCCCTCCTCCGCCAGCCTCGCCTGGATGTGCACCGCCGCGATCGGCTCGAGGGTACCCTTCGCCCCGCCGAGGTAGAGCACGTCGCCGATGAGGACGTTGCGATCGGCAAGCGTGCCGTCGAGGTACCCAGGGTCGGCTGGATCATCCGAGGTGCACGCCTTGACGACGTCCACGGTGGCGTAGAAGAACAGCGGATCTGGGCCCAGCTTCGACAGCCAGCCATCCGGATGGAAGACGTAGGTCCAGTCGTCGCACCCCGTGTGGGTGCGCGCCACGAGCGGCGCCTGCAGCGCCTGCACGAGCGCCGGTGCGGCCGCCAGCCCGGCCGCGTCACCATACGGCATGCCGCAGCCCCCACCGGGTGTCACGGTGGTCTTCTGAGGCAACGGCAGGCCGGTCGGGTAGGGCACCATGAACGGAGCTGGGGCCAAAAAACCGGAGCGTCCATCCGGCCCCCACTCGAACGTCTTTCTGATCAACGGGTACTGGTAGTCCTTGTTTGGCCATGCCTTGTCGTCGCGCGAGGTATCGAACGCCGACCACTGGCCCGAGAGCACGTCGCGGAAGTTGAGGGTCCACATGTCGTACCCGCTCAGCACCTCGGTGAGCGCCAGCGCCGGCACACCGTCGGCGCTCCAAATCGTGAGTTGGATGAGCGCGGCCTCGGCGGCGGTGTTGGTCACGCGCAGGATTGTCGAGGCCCCCGAGGGATCGGGCATTTCGCCCTTCATTTCCACCGAAACATATGGCACGAGCAGCGTCGCGGCCGGCGCCACGTCAAGGGTGCACGGCTCGCTCCAGGCCACGGCGGGGGCCAGCAGGAGCAGCGGCAGGAACCGGAGGCTCATCGCGCACCTCCTGCGGTCTCGCACTGGGCGTTGCCCATGGTAGCCGCCTGGGTCAAGCCGGAGCTGACCTTCCCTCCGCTCGTCAGGAGCGTGCGCACGGCCGCGACGCCCTGGTAGCGAGGATTGGGCTCGAGGGTGCCGGGCGTGGGGTCTTCCGTGAAGCCGACGTAGGACGGCGGGAGCACGAGCAGGACCCACCCCGCGCTGGCCGGCAGGTCGAAGTTCGTGTTCGCCAGCGGCACAAGCTGCGTCATGAACGGGAACTCATTGGGTTCAAGGTCCCAGCAAGAGCAAGGCCCCGGCCCCGGACCGCAATTGCATCCGCGCGTGACCACGTGCTCGTCCTGGTCCCAGGCGTAGTACATGTACGCCCCGCAGTCCCGGACGTCGTCATCCCAGGTAAGACCCTTTTCGTCGAGCTCGTAGAACGGCTTCCAGAGCATGAGCGAGGAGGCGGTGAGCGGCGCCTGGTTCTCGTAGTGGAAGGCGAACGCCGTGGCCAGGGGCTCCCGCCGGTCCTCGTGGCCGCTCTGGGCCTCGAACGGGCCCATGGTCGCGACCTGGGAGGCGGTGCGCGCCGTCTCCAGGTGCACCGCCGGCGTCAGCTCCAGGGTCCCGTGCGCTGGGTCGAGGTACTCGACCTCGCCAACCAGGATGTCCCTGTCCAGCGCCACCTCATCGACGTACCCGGCATCGGTCGGCCACAGGTGGCCGCAGCTCCGGACCACGTGCACGGTGGCGTAGAAAAAGATCGGGTCTGCGGTGAGCCAGGCCAGCCAGTCGTAGCTGTGACGCCACACGGGGAGATTGCCGCACCCCAGGTGCTCCCGCGCGTACAGTGGCTCCCGGAGCTTCTCCACAACCAACGGGGCGTACTGATACCCCACCGCATCGGTGTATGGGATCAGGCAAGAATCGCCTGGCAGCTCGCTCGTCTTCCCCGGGGTCGCCAGCCCGCGGGACCATGGCTGGGTGTACGGAGCCCGGACCCACCGCACCGAGCGCCCGTCCGGTCCTGACTCGAACGGCGTGCGCTTCAGCGACCCCGACTCGACGTTGGGGGGTGCCGACGAGGACAGGCTGGTGTCGAACCTCGACCAGGTGCCCTCCAGTAGGTCCGCGAAGTCCACCGTCCACATGTCGTACCCGGAAAGCGCCGCGTGCAGGGTCACCACCGGGTCGCCCACGGCGGTCCAGATCACGAGCTCCACGAGCGTCGCGTCCGCCGCGGTGTTGGTCACCCGCAAAATGGTGGTCTTGCCGTTGCGGTCGGGCACCTGGTTGGGCCATTGGCCGGTCATCTCCACCTCGACGTAGGGCACCAGCAGCGTCGCCGCCGGCACCACGTCCCGGGCACAGAACACCGCCAGAGCCGGTGAGCTTGTCACGAGCAGCAGCACGAGGAAGCTCGGCATGACCCGTCGCATGGGGGGACCTCCCGGCCTCGCGACGACACACCATCAGCCAGAGCATTCTTGCGTTTCGCCGTCGCGGCCTGTGTTGAGATTACGCCACTTCCGTCGCCAGACTGTCAAGCAACATCGCGGGTCAGGCCGGTGACCGACATCACCCGACACGCTCGCCCGACACACGGCGACAAACCGGAGCTAGGGGCGGGTGAGCCGGCGGCGCGGGATCGCGGGGTTACGCGGCCCTCCATCGCAGTACGCGTTCCCCATCACGCTAGCCGGCGTCCACGCCGAGCCGAGGCCGCCGGGCAGGGTCACCTCGTGGCGGACCGCCGCCACGCCCTCGATCCCCGAAGGCCTCGCCGGCCCCGGCGTCGGGTCCTCGGAGAACCCTGCGTACGACGGCGGCAGCAGCAGGAGGATCCATCCCGAGGAGGCGGGCAGGTCGAAGTTGGCGACGTCGAGCGGCACGAGCTGGGTGCGGTAGGGGAAGAGGTTGGGGTCGAAGTCGAAGGTCCCCATGCAGTCGCTGCACCCGCGGGTGACCACGTGCTCGTCCTCGTCCCAGGCGTAGTACATGTAGTGGCCGCAGTCCTCGACCGTGTCGAGACCCGACAGCTCGCTCGAGGTCTTCCAGAGCATGAGCGAGGAGGATCGCGAGAATCCCCCCTCGCCCTCGTCGGAAGGTCGCTCGTAACGAACCGCGAACGCTGTCGGCAGCGCCTCGCGGCGATCCTCGACGCCGCTGGGCACCTGATAGAGCCCCGGCACGCCCGCAGCCGCGGCGCCGTCCGCCTCGATGTGCACGGCGGGTATCGCCCCGAGGGTGCCGCGCGGGCCGTCGACGTAGAGCACGTCGCCGATGAGCACGTTGCGATCGGCGAGGACGTTGGTGACGTAGGCCGGATCGGCGCCGCTCCCCGCCGAGCACGCGCTCACCAGGTCCACGGTGGCGTAGAAGACCAGGGGGTCGGCCCCGGCGGTGGTCAGCCAGTCGCCGGTGTGACGAAGGACGGGGAACGACCCACACCCGGCATGGCTCCGGGCCCGCAGCGGCGCCTGCAGGGCGGCCACGATAAGCGGCGCGTACTGGGCGCCCGTTGTGTTGCCGTAGGGCATACTGCAGCCGGTCTCGAGGATGACGGTGGTCCTCTCGGGCGCCGGCAAACCACTTGGATACGGGATGTTGTAGGGTGCAGGAATGGGGGGGTAGTCGAAGGGTGAGCGCCCATCGGGTCCCCACTCGAACGTCTTCCTCACCATCACTGGAGGCGAAAGATCGACATTCGGAGGCGCGCTCCCTGCCCGCGAAGTGTCAAACGCGGCCCAGTTGCCCGTCAGCAGGTCGCGGAAGTTGATGGTCCACATGTCGTACCCGCTGAGGACCTGGGTGAGGCCGATGACCGCCTGGCCGTCGGCGCTCCACACCGTGAGCTGGATGCGGGTGGCGTCGGCAGCCGTGTTGGTGACCCGGAGGAGGGTGGCTGCCCCGGAGGGGTCAGGAACGTTGCCCTCCATGTCGACGGCGATATAGGGAACCAGGAGCGTCGCTGCAGGCGCCACGTCGTGGGTGCAGAACGCCCCCCACGAGGCCGCCGGCGCCAGCAGGACGAGCATGACGTGGGCTAGCCTTCTCATCGTCCACCTCCCGCTGGGCACTGGGCGTTGCCCATCGCGGCGGCCTCCGTCCAGGCAGGCACCACCCGATTGGAGAGCACGACGCTGGTGCGAACCGCCGCCACGCCCTGGTAGTGCGCATCGTTGGCCGAGCTGCCCGGGGTTGGGTCCTGGGTGAACCCAACGTAGGAAGGGGGCAGGAGCAGGAGCACCCAGCCAGCTTCGGCCGGAAGGTCGAAGTTGCTCCAATTGAGCGGCACGAGCTGGGTCGTGAGCGGGAAAAGGTTGGGGTCGATGTCAGAGGGACCCATGCAGTCGCTGCACCCCCGGGTGACCACGTGCTCGTCCTCGTCCCAGGCGTAGTACATGTACGCGCCGCAGTCGGCCACGTCCCCGTCGGCCGCCAGCTCGCCAAACGGCTTCCACAGCATGAGCGCTGAGTTGGCCACTGAGGTGGGGTACAAGCCGTTGTTGTAGTGGAATGCGAAACCGGTGGGCAGCGGCTCGCGCCGGTCCTCGACGCCGAACCTGGCCTCGAACGGGCTCACTGCCGCGACCTCGGACGGAGAGCTGGCGCTTTCCAGGTGCACGGCCGGGGTCAGCTCGAGGGCTCCGGCCGCCGGGTCGAGGTACTCGACCTCCCCCAGCAGCACGTCACGGTCGTCCGCGATCTGGGCTGGGAAGGCGGCGTCGGCCGGCGTGAGGGTGCTGCACGCCCGCACCAAATGGACCGTGGCCCAGAAGAACAGCGGGTTGGCCGTGAGCCCCGAGAGCCAGTCGTTGTAGTGGCGGGTCACCACCAACTGACCGCAACCCCGGTGCTCCCTGGCGAACAGCGGCTCCTGCAGCTTGTCCACGAGAACCGCGGCGACCGCTTGCCCCGCGGCATCCCCGTACGGCATCCCGCACCCCCCACCAGGCAGCTCGCTCGTCTTCCCGGGCGTCGCCTGGCCCCTCCCCCAGGGATTGGTGTAAGGGGCGCGCAACGGTCGTGGATAGGTCGCGCTCGACCGTCCGTCCGGACCCCACTCGAACGGCGTGCGGACGAACCCTCCCGGCTTGTCGAGGTTGGGAGGGGCCGTGGCCGAGACGCTGGTGTCGAAACGCGACCACCTCCCCTCCAGGAGGTCGGCGAAGTCCACCGTCCACATGTCGTACCCCGAGAGCGCGGCGGTGATCGTGACCGCAGGCTCGCCGAGGGCGTTCCAGACCACCAGCTCGACCAACGCCGCCTGCGCGCCGGTGTTGGTGACGTGGAGGATCGTCGTGGCGCCGGTGCGGTCCGGGAGGTCGCCCTGCATCTTCACGACCACGTACGGCACCAGCAGCGTCGCCGCCGGCACCACGTCCCGGGCACAGAACGTCGCGAATGAAGGCGTACTCAGCACCAGCAGGAGAAGGCTCGGCATGACCCGTCGCATGGGGGGACCTCCCGGCCTCGCGACGGCACACCATCAGCCAGAGCATTCTTGCGTTTCGCCGTCGCGGCCTGTGCTGAGATTAGGCCCCAGATACCGCCGTGCTGTCAACGGCCTCTCGGGTGACCGGCGTCACGCCAGGCGCTCGCCGAAGAGGGCCCGTCCCACCCGCACCCAGTTGGCACCCTCCTCGATCGCCACCTCGAAGTCCTCGCTCATGCCCATGGACAGCTCGAGCCGACCGACCCCGAGCTCCGGGGCGAGCCGCTCACCCGCCTCGCGCAGACGTGCAAAGTGCGGCCGCGATCGCTCGGGGTCCGGGTCGTAGGGTGGAATACACATGAGCCCCTCGAGGCGCAGGTGCGGGCAGCGCTCCAGCACGTGCGTCGCGAGTCGGGAGGTGTCGGCCGGAAGCACGCCGCTCTTTTGCAGCTCGCCGCCGATGTTGATCTCGATGAGCACCGGCAGCACGCGGCCCTCCGGGGCCAACAGCAGCTCCAGGCGGTCGGCGATCTCGACCCGTTCCACCGACTCGACGAGGTCGAAGGTGTCGAGCGCCAGGCGCGCCTTGTTGCGCTGCAGCGGCCCCAGCAGGTGCCACGGGATACCGGTCGGCACGAGCGGCCGTTTGGCTGCCGCCTCCTGGACCCGGTTCTCCCCGATCGCGTCGACACCCAGGGCCAGCACCTCGGCCACGACTGCGACAGGCTGGGTCTTGGACACCGCCACCAGCCGTACCCCGGCCGGGTCGCGCCCGACCCGGGTGCACGCCGCCGCCATCCGCTCCCGCACCTCCCAAAGGTTCGCCTCGATGCTCACGAGCTCGAGCCCTGGCCTGTCGAAGGCCGAGCGCCGATTGCCCGCCCGCCGCGACGGACCACGGTCTTCATCGCACACCTTCCGGTACCGGCCGCGTCGAGCTGCGGGTGTCCATCGCCCGGTTGGCGAGCCTGTCGGCGTGGGCGTTGTGCGCCCGCATGACGTGGCGAATCCGGCACACCTTGAAACGGGCGGAGTGCCGCTTGGCCTGGGCCCACAGGGGCTGCAGGTGCGGCGCCTTGACCTTGTAGACGCCAGCGAGCTGCTTGACCAGCAGCTCCGAGTCGGCCTTCACGACGAGCTCCTCGACTCCCAGCTCCAGGGCCCGTTCCATGGCGCCCAGCAGCCCCGCGTACTCGGCGACGTTGTTGGTCGTGCGTCCGAGGTACACGAAGTGCTCCTCGACGACCTCACCCATCTCGAGGACGAAGCCGCAGCCGGCCTCGCCAGGATTGCCGCGCGAGCCGCCGTCCACGGACGCGGTGGCCCGCAGATGACTCATGGCAGCTTGGGAAGCTGCTCGGGGTCGTACAGCACCCGCCGGCAGGAGTCGCAGGTCTGCAGCTCCTCCATCGAACGCACGAGCTGGACCAGGGACGGGCGCAGGTCGGCATGGCAGGAGGAGCAGGTGTGACCGTCGAGTGGCACCACCGCGTGGGGCTTGCGGGAGGTCCAGAGCTTCTTGAACTGGGTCATGGCGGGCTCTCCCAGCTCGCGCTGGCGCCGCCGCAGGTCGCGCTCGACCTCGCTCAGCTCCGCCTCGCCAGCCTGCCGCGCCACGGCCCATGCCTCCTCGGCAAGCTCGCGCTCCGCCTTCTCCTCTGGGGTCTCGGTCTCCAGCTCCTGGAGCTTCGCCTCGGCCTCGTCGAGCTTGCGCCGCACCTCGGTGAGACGGTCCTTCTTGGGAGCGAGCCGGCTCTCCACGTGGTCGAGCTCGGAGACCACCGCCGTGAGCTGCCGCATGTTCGTGACCTGGGCCTTCTGCCGCCGGAAGTGCTCACGCTCCTCCTGCAGTGCCGCGAGCTCCTTCTCCAGGGTCACCTGCTCGGCCAGCAGGGCTTCGCGCTCCTTGTCCTGCTCCTGCAGGGCACCCTGACGCTCGGCATGGCGGTCCCGCAGCCGCGCCAGCTCCTCGGGCGGGAGGTCCCGCTGTCGAACCAGGGCGGCCCGCTTCGTCAGCAGTTGCTGCAACGCCACAAACCCGGCCAGCTTGAGCCGAATACTCACAGCGTTCCTCCTTCAAGGACCAGCGGGAGGCGGGCTGGAATCCCAGCCGCCCCGACGCACCTCACGTCTGGTGGGTCCACCAGGATTCGAACCTGGGACCAACCGGTTATGAGCCGGCAGCTCTAACCGCTGAGCTATGGACCCAGCGCCGCGAATTCTAGCACTCCGCCCACTCCGCCCGGGTGAGTGGGGGAGCTCTCGACTCCCGACCGGGCGGCGGCAGGCGTCAGCGAACGACGCGGATGGCGACGGTGCGCACCTGCAGGCCAAGGCGGCGGCGATCCGAGCTGGCTCCCCTTCCGGCCGGGACGGCGGTCTCGCTGGTCGTGACCAGCAGCTCGTTGTCCCGGTCGCCGTGCAACCGGGCGGCCGGGAGCGGTACCCCGACCACGAGCTCCAGCCCGTGGGCCGTGGCCTCTGCCACCTCCTCGCCGTTGAGCGCAATGGTGACGTGTGGCGGCCGACCAGAGGCCGGGATCGGCACTGCGGCCTCCAGGTCGAGATGCAGGTCCGTTTGTGCCGGCTGGAACCGCACGAGACCCTGCTCGCCCATCCAGCGGAACGTGTGGGCGTCGGCGGTCCTCTCTTCCGGAAAGTAACCCTCGCCGAACCACACACACGCCTCATCGACGCGGCTCCAGCCAACCCTCAGGTAGCGGCCCCGGCTGACCCTGCTCAGGACGCCGCCCTCGGGCCAGGCGGCGACGTGGCCGCCGGGGACGGTGATCCCGTACAGCCAGGTGGGTGTGCTGTCGAGAGGGACCGAGCACCGCTCCTCGGGCCCGCGCACAGCCACCAGCTTGCCCGGCGCAAACCAGGCGTGGGCGTGCATGAGCATTGACGGCCCGAAGAGAACACGCACGGGCGCCGTGCCTGAGGCCGCTCGAATGGCCCCGGCGGCCTCCACGGCCGGCGATGGGCGGGCCTGAACGACCCTGATCGCCGGCCAGGTCACGAGCCCCATGATGGCTGCCAACAAGCTCGCGGTGGCGGGCACCGGGCTTCGCGGCAGGCGGCGGTCGAGGACCTCCGCCCCGGCGCCGACGAGAACCGCCGTGAGAGGCAGGTACGGGAGCGCATACCGTCCGGCCGCCGGGGGATCGAGAAACACCACGGCGAGCACGGCGTACGGCGCGAAGAGGACGAGGGGCCATCCGATTGCCCGCCATCCGCCGGTACGAGCCAGAGCCGAGGCGCCGAGAAATGCCAGACCCATGACCACGACGGCAACGACCGGGCTGCCCCAGATGTCGAGAAGGTGATGCCGCAGCGCGGTCGCGATGGCCCAGTGATGGGCCACCAGCGACTCCTGCCCGACCACGAAACCGGCCTGGTATCTGGTCCAGCTCCACAGTGGGCTCACACCGCGGGCCGCGACCACGAGCGGCAGGGCGTAGCAACCCAGGACACCGCCGATAGCCGCGGCGCCGGCACCCAGACGGCGGGGCCAGGAAGCCTGCCAGATGGCTGACCCGAGGGCAATGACGGCCGGCAGGGTCGCCTGGGGGCGCATGGCAAATGCCGGGCCCAACGCCAGGGCGGCCCCGATGAGCCAACGGGGATCGCGGCGTGACACCAGGGCGAGCCAGAGGGCGCCCAGCCCCGCCGCCAGCCCGGCCGGATCCGAGAGCGGCACCCCGGCGTGCAGCCACACGGCCGGGAGGAACGCCAGGGCCGTCCCGGCACCGACAGCGGCCCGCCGCGTCAGGCCCAGCTCCCGGGCCACCCCCGCCAGCAGGAGCGGCGCCAGCACGCTCGCCGCGACCGAAACCCAGGTGAGGGCGGCGTGGAGGTCGCCGACCAGGAGGTGAGCGAGTCGTCCCAGGAGCACGAACCCGGGGTAGAACGGGGCTTGCGGCACCTGCGATTGGGGGGCGAACATCTCGAGGGAGAGCCGGAAGACGAGGTCGTCCCACTCCCACGGCGTGAGCTGTCGCGCCGCCGCCCGTGACCACAGCAGCACCAAAACTGCGGCACCCAGCGCCAGCGCCCGCAGCACGTTCGCGCCGCGTTCCCGCCCGGTGCCCGCCTCGTCGGTCACCGGAAGAGCCTACTACCTGCCCCCGGGACGACCCTTCGGCGGCCGCTCCATCGGGTCCAGCCAGGCATGAAAAACCCCCGCCAGGTGGGCGGGGGCGCACTCGACTCTCGACCAGGCGAGCGGACGCCTACCCGATCATGTCGAGGTAGGGCTTGAGGAGGCGCGCCCGGGTCGGGTGGCGGAGCTTGCGGAGCGCCTTCGACTCGATCTGGCGGATGCGCTCGCGGGTCACGTTGAAGGCCTTGCCGACCTCCTCGAGGGTGTGCTCGGTGCCGTCCCCCATGCCGAAGCGCCGGCGTAGCACCTCGGCCTCGCGCGGCGTCAGGGTGCGCAGCACGTGGTCGGCCTGGTTCTTCAACGAGGCGGCGATCACGGCATCGATCGGCGAGACCGCCGAGCGGTCCTCCACGAAGTCGCCAAGGTGGGAGTCCTCCTCCTCGCCGATGGGCGTCTCCAGGGAGATGGGCTCCTGGGCGATCTTCATGATCTTGCGGACCTTGGCGACCGGGATCTCCATCCGCTCGGCCACTTCCTCGGCCGTCGGCTCGCGCCCCAGCTCCTGCACGAGCTGGCGCTGCGTGCGGGTGAGCTTGTTGATTGTCTCGATCATGTGCACCGGGATGCGGATGGTGCGCGCCTGGTCAGCGATGGCGCGGGTGATGGCCTGGCGGATCCACCACGTGGCGTAGGTGGAGAACTTGTAGCCGCGCCGGTACTCGAACTTGTCCACGGCCTTCATGAGGCCGATGTTGCCCTCCTGGATGAGGTCCAGGAACTGCAGGCCGCGGTTGGTGTACTTCTTGGCGATCGAGACGACGAGGCGCAGGTTGGCCACGATCAGCTCCTGCTTGGCGTCGTCGGTCTGCTCTTCGCCTTGCCGCACCTCGGCGACGACGCGCTTGAGCTCCTCGTACGGTACGCCGAAGCGCTCCTCGATCCCTAACAGCTCGGTACGGTAGCGGCGCACCCGGTCCTCGTAATAGGCGCGGCGCTCCGCGTTGCGCTCGGTCTTGAGCTTGGTCTCGTCCTTGCGGATCGTCTGGATAGGGATCGAGAACTGGCGCTCGACCTCGTTCAGGAAGCGAAGAAGCCGGTTGCGGGTCGCCGTGGTGAAGTCGGTGGAGCGCACCATCACCGAGACCTCGCCAGCAATCGCGTCGACCTGGGCGACCAGCTCGTCGGCCCGGCGCGTCCCCTTCTTGCACCGCCGCAGGCGCTCCTTGAGCTCCTTGGAGAGGGCGTCAAGGTCGCAGATGCGGCTGAAGAGGGTCAGCGACTCGCCGACACGAATCCGCCCGCGCTCGTCCAGGCTGGCCATGAGCCCGGACAGAATGTCGCGCTGGAGCCGGCGGTCGCGGCGTGCCATCTCGTTGGCGCGCAGGAACAGGTCAAGGACTCTCGGGCTCGAAGCCAGGGCGCAGAAGACCTGCGCCTCGCCGGCCTCGATGCGCTTGGCGATGCTGACCTCGCCGTCGCGGTCGAGGAGCTTGACCGTGCCCATCTCGCGCAGGTACATGCGCACCGGGTCGTTGGTCTTCTCGAGCAAGGCAGGATCCACGAGCACGGGGCCGCCCACGGCCTCGGGGGGCTCCTGCCGCTCCCCGGTCGACTCCTCCTCGACCGTGGAGAGCTTCTCGGGGCTGTCGATGACCTCGATGTCGATCTCCGTGAAACGCAGGTAGATCTCGTCGAGCTCCTCGGGGTTGGGTGCGACGTCCTCGGGCAGCACCTCGAGAATCTCGTCCATGAGCACGTACCCGCGCTCACGCCCGAGGCTGAGCAGGCGCGCCAGCTCGGTGTACTTCTCCTCGATCGTGAGCGCCAGCGCTTCGCGCTCGTGCGGTGTCGAGGTCTGAGCTGGCTCGCTCAGCTCGGCGTTGTCCTTTTCGACAGCGGGAGCCACTCTTGCAGCAACTGCTGCAGCCTCTCGCTGTCCCCTTGTCGTTCGGCCCGCGCGATCTCGCTGTTGAGAAGGGCGAGCCTTTTCTTTCGTTGTCTGTCCCAAAGTTCCCTCAGTATGAGCTGGAGGCCCTCGTCTGTGGTTTCCGGGGCCTCATGCTCCAGTGCGGCCAGGAGGCGACGCACGTCACGTTCGTCAATGTCGGACGTAAGCTGAGAAATTTCAAGTGCCCGGCCCTCGGCCGATGCCTCGGCCAGCTTCTTGAGGATGGCACGGGTGAGCGGGTGGTCCGTTGCGTCCGGCGGGATGCCCCGCAGCGCCTCGCCCCGCCGGGCCGGCGGCAGGTCCACCAGGATGGCCCGTAAGAGTGCCAGCTCACCCGGCGGTGGCAGGTCGGCGACCGGCCGCCCGGAGGCCACGACGCGCGGCGACTCGACCTCCCCAAGCTGCTCTACCGGGACTCCGGCGGCGCGCGCCAGCTCCTCTCGCAAGGCGTAGCGTCGCACCGCGTCGCGGCACACGTCGACGATCTCCAGGCTCGCCCTCAGGGCCACACGTCGCTCCTCCCGCGAGGAGCCCATCTGCCCGATCAGGAAGTCGGCCTCGCGCAACGCCCCGTCGAGCCGCCGGGCGAACCCTTCGCTGCCTTCCCGCCGCACGATGTCGTCGGGGTCCTGATCGGAGGGGAGCAGCAGGACGCGCACCTCGAGGTCGAGCCCGAGCAGGGTGCGCAGGGCCGCCAGGGCGGCACGGCGACCGGCCGCGTCTCCATCGAAGCACACCACCACCCGCCGCACCCGGCGCTGGAGCTCCCGGGCGTGGTGCTCGGTCAGGGAGGTGCCGAGAGTCGCCACCGTCTCGCCGAACCCGGCGGCGTGCAGGGCAATGCAGTCGAAGTACCCCTCCACCACCAGGCAGCGCTCGGTCCTGGCGAACACCCGCACCGCACGGTCGAGGGCGAACAGCGTCTGGCTCTTGCTGAAGAGCGCTGTCTCCGGGGAGTTGAGGTACTTGGCGGGATCGTCCCCGAGGGTGCGCCCGCCAAAGGCGATGACGCCACCCCGCGACGAGTGGATCGGGATGGTGACGCGGTCGCGGAAGCGGTCCCAGAGCCGGCCGTCCTCTCCCTGCACCGCAAGGCCAGCCGCGACCAGCGTGCGCTCCGCCACCTTGCCCTTGAGCGCATCGCATAGGCCCCGCCACTCGCCAGGCGCGAAACCGAGGCCGAAGTCCAGCACCGTGGGAGGGTCCACGCCACGCCGCTCCAGGAACGCCCGCGGGCGATCCTCGTGCACCGACCGGTGAAAGACCGCCTGAGCGGCCTCGAGGGCGGCCGTGATCTCACTCGACTCGTCCCGGCGGCGCCGCGCCTCCGGCGAGGCCATGGGCAGCACGACGCCAAAGCGGTCGGCCAGCCGCTCCACCGCCTCGGCGAAGGAGAGCCGCTCGGTCTCCATCACGAAGTCGATGGCATCGCCCCCCTTCTTGCAGCCGAAGCAGTAGTACGTCCCCTTCTCGCGGGAGACGTTGAACGAAGGTGTCTTCTCGCCGTGGAACGGGCAGAGACCAAGCCAGTTGCGGCCGCGGTGCTTGAGCGTGATGACGTCGCCGATGACCGCCACGATGTCGGCTGCCTCCCGCACCTGCTGCACGACGGGACGGGAGAGGTCGTACTGGCTCACGCCCGGCCTCCGGTCATTCGAGCTCCGCCTCGGTGGCACCGGTGCCGCCCCGGTTCTGCGGCGGATGGGAGAAACGGACCACCGCGGGATGTCCTTTGAGGACCTCCAGCACCATGCGCCGCAGGGTTCCGGTGCCGTGCCCGTGCACGACGCGCACGTGCCTCTGTCCCGTGAGTACGGCGTGGTCAAGGAAGCGCTCGAGGTCGGCGCGGGCGTCCTCCTGGGTGAGGCCGAGCAGCTTCAGCTCGGCGGGCACCGGCTCCTCGTCGGCGGCCAGCGAGGTGGCCACGGACCGGGCTGGCTTGCCGCCCACCACCTGACAGGTACCCGCCTCGACCCAGAGGCGCTTCGAGCCGACCTGCACCTCGACCCGGTTGCCGGCCATCTTGTTGACCACGCCGGTCATCGCCGAGCTGGCCACGCGCACCGTGACGCCCGGCGCCAGACCGGGCGCCGGGGCAGCCATCGGTCCCTGCTCGTCCTGGAGGTTGAGGGCCTGGTAGCGGATGGTGGTGAGCCGACGTTTTCCAGGCATCTCACCGCGCTGCCTGGCCTCCTCGAGCTCGGCCAGGGCCGCCTGCAGGCGCTGGGCGGCGCGCGAGCGCAGTCGCTCTCGCTCCTCGGCCAGCGTGACCTTCACCTTCTCCCGCTCGGCAAAGAAGGCGGCTCGGGCCTCGGCGGCGCGCTCCTCGGCCTGGCGGGCCTCGGCCTGCAGGACCTGGAGCGCCTGCTGCTCCTCGCCCAGGCGGTCCCTCTCGTGCTGCAGGGTGGCGAGGTAGGTGTCGATGGCCAGGAAGCTCTGCGAGAGCAAGGAGCGCGCACGAGCGGTGACGGACGCTGGCACGCCCGACGCCGCGGCGATCGCCAGCCCCCGCGAGCGTCCAGGCACCCCAAGGGTCAGCTCGAACGTCGGCCGGCCGCTCGCCTCGTCGAAGCCCATGGCCGCGTTGGCCGCTCCGACGAGACCTTCCAGGTGCGCCGCCACGGTCAGGAGGTGAGCCGTTGCGACCATCCAGCAACGCCGCCGCGCCAGCTCCTCGAGCAGGGCCGCCGCCAGCGCCGCCCCTTCCTCCGGGTCGGTGCCGGAGCCGAGCTCGTCGTAGAGCACTAACGTGTCCTCGTTGGCGTCGCGCAATAGATCGGCGGTCGCGCGCATGGCACCGGTGAAGGTGGAGAGGTCCGAGAGCAGGTTCTGCTCGTCTCCGATGTGACACCACACGCCGCTCAGCGGTGGAAGACCGCTGCCCTCGGCGGCGAGGACCGGGATGCCGCACTGCACCATCAGGGCGCACAAGCCGATCGTCTTGAGGGCAACCGTCTTGCCGCCGGCGTTGGGCCCCGAGAGCAGGACCAGCCGTGAAAGCTCGGGGAAGGTCAGGTTGAGGGGGACGATGGGTCGCGTACTGCCGGGCTCCCCGAGCACGCGCTCGCGCAGCGTCGCCAGCGCCGGGTCGAGCAGGGGATGGCGGGCATCCCAGAGCTGCACCGTGCGCCCGCCGCCAGGTACCAGGAGCATCCCGCCGGCCGCCTGACCGAACAGCACCCTGGCCTGGAACGCGTCCATCTCCGCGAGGGCGTCCGCGGCGAGCCGCAGCTCCTCGCCGTGGCGGGCGAAGACGGCGGCAACCTCGGCCAGCGCCTGCTCCTCCGCCGCACGGGCCATGGCGATCGCTTCGGCGAGGGCGTTGTTGAGCTCGACGGCGGCAAAGGGCTCCACGAACACCGTCGCGGCAGTGGCCGAGACGTCCAGCACCAGCCCGGGAACCGCCTGCCGCTCGTGCACCGGGACCGGCAAGCAGTAGCGGTCGCGCCGCAACGTGAACGGGGCCTGCAGGAAGCGATGCTTCCGGCGTTCCTCCTCGAGGACGTCGATGATGGCGTGTCGGTGCCTCTCGCGACCCGCCCGCGCCTGGGCGAGCTGAGGGCTCGCGGTGTCCAGCACCTCGCCGTCGGGTCCCAGGCGCTGGTCGCAGTACGCCAGCAAGTGCTCGACCGCCGGCAGGGCGGCGGCGAGCCTCGTCAGCTCGGGTCCGCATGCGGTCGCGAGGAGCGTCGCACGGGCCTCGCCGATACGCCGCAGGAGGCTCACCAGATACGTGAGGGTGGAAGGATCGCCGCTCGTGGTGGTGCTGGCCCCCAGGGCGTCGGCGGCGTCGAGACCCGCGAAGCCCAGGGTGACGCCCTGCCGGCCCAACGCCGCAAGGTCGTTGGCGAGAAGAAAATCGCGCGACCCGCCGTCGCCGAAGCGAGGACGGGTCGCGCGGACGGTTGCAGCCCCGCGCTGGCTGCGGGCGAAGGCCGCCACCAGCGCCAGGACGCGATCGAACTCCAGCGATGCGAAGCCCACTGGTCGCTTCGATCGGCCTACAGCAACCCTGCCTTGCGTTGCTGGGCCAGCTTGCGGAGGAGCTTCTTACGCGCCTGGATGAGCTTCCGCTTGCGCTTCACGGAGGGCTTCTCGTAGTGCTGACGCTTCTTGATCTCGGACAGGATGCCCGCCTTCTCGCACTTCCGCTTGAAGCGCCTCAGCGCCTGCTCGAACGACTCGTTGTCCCGAACATGAACCATGGTCGGCATTGCGCGTTCTCACCCCCCCTCAGCGCCATTGTGGTCGCACCCCATCGGGGCGACGGCGCGTTCACAAAGGGGGAGCACGATACCAGACCCCTTGCCGCGCGGTCAACCTCGCAAGGCACAAGCAGTTCCTTGACAGCGCCGTTTCACCCCCCGCATAATGGCGTCCTGATCGAGCGGTCGGGGAGGAAGTCATGGACGATCCTCAGGTGCTGTTGTCCGAACTTGTCGACTCACGCGAGCATGCGGTGGCCCTGGTGCGTGCCAAGCTGGACGCCGTGGCGAACCAGATCCAGGAGCTCGCCAACCGCTCCGTCGGGGAGCTGCAGCTCGTGCTTCCCCCCGATCTCGAGGTCCTTTTCCCTCTCGCCCAGGTGGCCACCCGACTCGAGGCGCTTGCCACGCCTCCCCCACCCCCACCTCCTGCGCCGGTCCCTCGGACCCTGGACCTGGCGGTCCTCCGTGCCCTCGACAGTGGCAAGGCCCAGTCCGAGGTGCTGCCGGAACTCCTGCGCCAGCTCGGCGCCTGGGCCGGTCCGCGTGCGATCGTCGTCTTCCGCGAAGGGCAGGCGGCCGGCTGGGCCGGTGCCGGCTTCGGCGGGCACGATCCCGTCCGCACGTGGCGAGGCGGCATCAACGAGTCCCCGGTTCTGATCAAGGTTGCCGGGGGCACTCCGGTCATCGTCGCTCTGGCCGACGACGCGCTGCTCACGGACTGGTTCGGCGGCCGGGACGGCAGGTTGCTGGCTGTCCCAATGCTGCTGCGGGGCAAGGTGGTGGGCACCCTTCTCGCCGTCGACGGCGAGGATGGGCTCAATACCGTGGTCGTGCAGCAGCTCACGTTCCTCGTCGGCCTGCTGCTCGAGACGCTCTCGGCGCGCGCCGGGATGACCTCCGCCACCCTTGCCGAGCCGCTCGACCTCACCGTGCCGGTCGCGATCCCAGCGCCCGAAATCGAGGAGGAACCCGAGCCGGTCGTCTTCGGCGGTCCCGAGGAGGAGCACGTCGAGGCCGAGCAGCCGACCCTGTCCCCCGAGGAGATGTCCCAGGCCGTGGATGCCGGCGCCACTGTCCACCTCAAGATGCCGGTCATGCCCGTCGAGCCGCAACCCCCGGTCACGCCACCGCCGCCGGTGCGCCCCCCGGAAGAGCAGAAGCGCCACGACGAGGCCAAGCGCTTCGCCCGTCTTCTGGTCTCCGAGATCAGGCTCTACAACGAGCAGGCGGTGCAGGAAGGCAAGCGCGGCCACGACATCTACCGCCGCCTCAAGGAAGATGTGGACCGCTCGCGGGAGATGTACGAGCAGCGGGTGCCGGGCGAGATTCGCTTCCAGAGCAACTACTTCCAGGAGGAGTTGGTACGCCTCCTGGCCGACGGCGACGCCGACGCCCTCGGAATGTGATCGCGACAGCCTCGACGACCAGGGTTCGCGGAAGCAGGCGCACACCGAGGCTCGCAAAAGCAGGCGCGCCTGTACTCGGGTGCCCGATGCCAACTTCGACACGCGCCCGATCGTCCCTCTGGAATTGGGCAACGCAATGCGCGGATGAAGCGCGCCAAGAACGTGCCGCGCTGAGGGACTGTCGATCCTGGCCCCGCAGAGGAGCTGCAATCCTCGCGCTGCTCCTCGCCGGGTTCGCCTTCTCCGCTTGCAAACAACCCCCACCCCCTCGCGTCGCTGCGGCCCTTGCCGCCGCGGGCGGTCAGCGAGTGCGCGCTGGGGCGTTGCTGCACGTCGCGATCTCGGGACTTCCCGCCGAGCAGGGTCGGGCGTGGTTCGCGGCCGGCCTCCTGGAGTGTGAGGTTGGTTCGCCGGCCGCCGCCACCACCGCGTTCCGTCGCTCGTTCCCCCGGGATGGCCTCGCAGCCCTCGCCGCCCGTCGCCTCGAGGAGGCACTGGTCGCTTCCGCCTCGCCGGCACCGATCTGGCTCGCGGCAGCCGGGTCGCCGTGGCTCGACCGGACCGGCGCGCTCCGCCTCCGCCTGCGCTGCGCGGAGGAGGCGGCGCAGCATGGTCGGTGGCAGGACATCGACGCCTGTCTCCCGACCATCGAGTGCCTCGGGCGCGACGAGACAAGGCGCGCTCTAGCCGCCCGCGCCCGCCGCCCCGACGCCGTCGGCGAAACGGCACGAGCCCGTCTCGTCGTCGAGTTCCCCGCCACTGCCCAGGCGCAGGGTCTGCCAGTCGATGCGCTTTCGAAGAACCTCACACCCCAGCAGCTCGCCGTCCAGGCGCGCGGCTGGCTCGAGGCTGGTCACCCCGAGAGCGCGCTGGCCACCGCGCGCCGGGCCGGCGCGGTCGGAGCCCTCACCGCGGCCCGCGCCGCTCTGAAGCTGCGCCGGGGGACCGAGGCGCTGGGTCTGATCCAGGGTGGCAGCGCCGAGGCATGGACCGAGAGGGCCGACGCCTACCGCATCATCGGATGGGCCGCCGCCCCTGGGCAGCAGGTCCGTCAGTTCGCCGAGGCACTGCGCGCCGCCGAGCAGGGCCTCAAGCTCGCCGCGGTCGAGCCTGACACGCCGGCCCGTCTTCACCTCCTGGTCGCCGAGGCCATGACCGAGCTGGGCCGCTTTGCGGACGCTCTTCCTCATCTCCGCGCCGCAGGCGTCGCCACCCAGCCACGGTTTGACTGGGTGCAGCGGCGCTGGCACTACCTGCAGGGCCGAAAGGGGCATGCGCCGGCGCTTGTGCCTGGCGAGCTGGGAGGCAGCACCCGGGTGAAGCGGCTCGGCACCTTCTGGCGCGCCGCCGGCCGGGCGCTGGCAGGCGATCGAGCCGGCCTGCAGGAGCTGGCACAAGGCGGGTTCCCCGATCTCGCCGCGCAGTGGGCGAGCCAACGGCTGGGTGCCTCCGGGGTGCCGTTCGCCTTCACTGCCGCCGCCGCTCCGGCGTCCAGGCCGCCACCGTGGGCCGACGACCTGCTCACCCTCGGCCGCACCGCCGACATCGCCGTGGCCTGGCGCGCCGACCTCGAGGCGGGCCGCGCCCCCGCCGCCGAGTGGCTCGGCCTCGTCGCCCTCACCCAGCCGCCGCCGTTGGACGCCATCCCGCTTCTCGTCAGGGGCGAGCCCCGGCTTCTTGCCGGCCCATGGGAAGGCCTCCCGGCGGCCCTGATGGAGCAGTACCTTCCCCTCCCCTGGCGCCAGGAGGTGGAGAGCGCGGCCAGAAAGGCCGGCATCCCGCCATGGGTGCTGGCCGGCGTGGTACGCCAGGAATCGGCGTGGAATCCCCGGGCGCGCTCGCTGGCCAATGCCCTCGGCCTCGCGCAGATCCTCCCGGGGGTCGGCCGCGAGACGGGCTCACGGCTGGGCCTGCCCGTGCGCATGCCCTCGGACCTCTTCGACCCCGCCACCAACCTGGCGATCGGCGCCCGGCTCTTGGCCGACTGGCGCCGCGCCTTTGGCGGCGCCTGGGAGCCCGCGATCGCGTCCTACAACGCCGGCGAGCGCCGCATGCGCGAGATCTGGGACGCCGCCGGACAGCGTCCCGGCCCACTGTTCGTCGAGGCTCTGGAGTTCCCCGAGACCCACGACTACGTGCACCGCGTGGTGCTCCTGGCCGAGGGGTACCGGGCGCTCTACTGGCCGGAAGGGAAGCCCTACCCATGGACGTGATCGGCGTCTCGTCCCAGCGCCGCCGCCAGCTCATCGACATCACCAGCTTCGTGCAGGAGGCGGTGGCTGCATCCGGCGTTGCCGAGGGCCTGTGCCACGTCTTCGTGCCCCACACCACCGCCGCCGTCACCCTCAACGAGAACGCCGACCCGACGGTCGGCCAGGACCTCCTGGAAGCGTCCGAGAAGACCCTCCCCGAGGTGCGCTGGCGCCACACCGAGGGCAACTCCGACGCCCACTTCCTCTCAACCGTGATCGGCGTCAGCGTCCACATCCCGATCAGCGAGGGCGATCTCAACCTCGGCCGCTGGCAAGCTGTCTATTTCGTCGAGCTCGACGGCCCCCGCCGCCGCGAGGTGTGGGTCACCTGTCTGGGGACGTAACCAAGAGGGTCACGTCAAATGACGATGTCGCCTTCATGGCGCCGCCCCCGAAGAACGCGCCAGCCGTTGTGCAAATGGTGTCGGGCGGCGTCACTCACGGCCTGGAGTGGCTCAACGAACCGCTTGTAGGAGTGTCCCAGACGCCCGTTCGGCGGTCCCCACAAGAGGTCCATGTCCTCCCGCGGCCGGAAGGTGTGGCGCCACCCGGCGCGCAGGATGAAGCCCAGCGAGCGGTCCGAACGCAGCCCGGGCACGAGCGCAGGCAGACGAAGCGACTTCTGGTACCTCGGATCGACGGATCCGACCAGGATGTGCCGCAGTAGCTTCACGGCAGGCCGGTCGTGGCTCGCTGCGGCATACAGCTCGGGATCGCCGGTTGCCAGCAGCGCGCACAGCTCGCGAGCGGCGAGGATCTCCCCGGCCGACAGCTCCGACTCGAGCCACGGGAGGATCTGGCGAGCCACGGTCTCCCCACCCTTGTCTCCGAAACCCAGGTCGACGAGGTCGGCCACCATGCGCAGCAGCGGGTAGCGGCCGGGGTCGAAGCCGTGGTGGCCGATCCCGTGGGCGAGCGCCTGAGCTACGAGCACCGGTGCGGTGGGTACCGATGCGAACGCTCCCATTCCCACAGCGGGCTCGAGCAGCCTGGCCCGCCGGAGGTCGGCGAGGCCGGCGAATGGCGACTCGGGTCTCAGCCGCACTCCCGGCACGTTGGGGTGGAGGTCGACGGTCCCCCGCGACGGCTCGAAGAACCCGAGCGCCGACTCACCGCGCGATCTCAGGTCCAGGGTCCGGAACCCTTCTGATCTGAGCGCGTCCTCGAGCGCCCCCCGGCGAACGGTCTCCGCTAGCACGTCGACGTCGGCCAGATCCCGCGCACCGGTGGCCGTGACCCCCGTTATGTGCATCGCCATCGACTTGAGGAACACGACCTCGCAACGGGCCGTGCTGGCTGCCTTCGCGACTGTTTCGGCAAGTGCCGAGCGGTGTAGGAACCGCCCAATGCTCATCTGGT
The DNA here is from genome assembly GCA_035403265.1 of Thermoanaerobaculaceae bacterium. GTDB lineage: Bacteria > Acidobacteriota > Thermoanaerobaculia > Thermoanaerobaculales > Thermoanaerobaculaceae > JAAYVZ01. The sequence continues at coordinate 25,855 of DAONEV010000008.1, forward strand.
GCGCGCGCCAGACCGTTGCACCGCACGATGCGCCAAGCTCCAGGGCCAGCGTCGCTCTCCCCAGACGCGCCGCGAGCCGCCCGCCCAGGTTGAACACCTGGGCCAGCTCCATCGCACGAGCATGATTCAGGGGAGTCTCGACGTGCTCCCCGAGCGGACCGAACGCCCGCAGCAGCACCCAGCGCATCTCGGGTGAGACCCGAACCCGGGGTGGCCGGAAGCGGATGTGAGCCGTCATGAGCCCGTGGACCTGGGTCCCGGTTTCGGCTCGGCGAGCATCTGCAGGAACCGGGCCCGCGGCCCTGGCGTCGACGGTGCCTGAGTTGGGTCCTCGCCCATCGTGTCCGCGAGCCCGGGGCAGTAGGCCAGGACGGAGCCCGGCGGCCGCGACGCGGTCTCCTCCATCACCTTCTCCAGCACCCGTCGGACCTCGGCAAGCACCGGTGAGGTCTCCCAGATCTGTTGGATTGGGGCCTGGTGGAGGCTGCCCGCCGAGCGCCGCCACTGCACGCAGGGAAACACCTCGCCGTAGGGGTCGATGGCGAGAGTCGCGCACCCCGCGGCACAGTGGCGGCGTGGCATCCTGGGCTGCTGGTTGCCGCTCGCTCCCGCCCTGACCCGAGCAAGATCCACGTCCTCCCGCGGACGCAGGGCGGCAGCCAGACAGGCCAGCCCCTCCTCGGAGGCTGCAAGCGCCAGGGGTCCGGCGTCACCGTTATCCCGTGGGGAGAGCTCGGGGTCGATATCCACTGGAACACCCAACGAGTCGGCCAGCGCCAGGCCTTCCTGCAGCTCCCCTTCGTTCCAACGCGTGAAGGGAAGTCGAAGGCGCACTCGCAGTCCGCCTGTAACCATTGCCCGGATGTTTCCCACCACCCGGTCGAAGCTCCCAGGTAGCCGGGTCTGCAGGTCGTGGGTGGCGGCGCAGGCACCATGGAGGCTCACGTCGACTCCAAACGGGTTGACCTCACGCCTGATCTGCCCGGCCAGCACGGCGTCGAGACACAGTCCGTTGGTCTTGATGCGCACCGCGAACCCAAGCTCGCGCGCCGCCCGCCCGACGGCCATGAAGTCCGGGTGGAGCAACGGCTCGCCACCCGAAAGCGCCAAGCTGAGGGTGCCCATGCCGGCCAAGTCACGAAGGAGTTGCTCGTAGTGGGCAAGCTTCAGAAGGCCATCGTCCCTGGGCCGCGGGTTGTAGCAGATGTGGCACGCCTGGTCGCAGCGATGGGTCAGCTCCAGCAGCACGGAAAAGAGATGGTTGCCCTCCCACATCCGCGCCACCCGGTCCGGCCAGCTCATCCTGCGCCTTCCTGCACCGGGGCATCGACCAGCTCGACGACCCCCAATGACACCAACTCCGTGAGGAAGCGGAGCACATCGCCTTCGACATCGGCGGCGCCCGCCTCGAGCTGCCGCCGGATGCCAGCCGCGATTTCCTGCGGCGAGGAGTCGTTGGCCAGGAGCCCGATGACACGTGTGCCGACGGAATCGAGCCCGACGATCACAGCTCGGTCCTGCACCAGTACGACCGCCTCACCGTCCACGACCCGTAGCCGCACCTCCGATCTCAGCCGCAGAGTCGATGAGGGGCCAAGCCTGATCACAGTGCCCCCGGAGGGAGCGCCGCCCAGATCGGACCGTCCTTCGGAAAGCAGAGGGTCCGCAGGCGAACCGATCTGATCAGGTGCAAGAGGTTGCCGAAGAGCCGCTCAGTTCGTGCGGGATCATGGTTCACGTAGGGCGTGCACGCGAGTGCAAGACCCAGAGCTTCGGCTCGACTGAGATCGTTCACCAGAATCGTCTCCCCCTTCACCAGTCTACACATCGCCCGCACCGGAAACCGCGCGTCCCACGGTCCGGGGAAGCGGAACTCACTGCCGAACGGCAGAGCGACGGCTTCGTATCCCGTGGCACTCGCAACCACTCCGACGATGTCGTCGCTCAGCACCGTGCGACCCTCGTGGGCCGCGATCCTGGACGATGTGGACTTACCCGACCCGGAAACCCCCGGAAACAGTACGGCCTTGCCGTCGTCCACGACACACGCGCCGTGGAAGAGCGCCCCTCCGGCCTCGAGCAGTGCATAGGCGACTATCAGCCGCAGCACGTTCTCAACCGCCCGCGCGAAAATGTTGCCTGCGCCCTCGACCGTCCACATCGACGCACTGAAGGCCGGGACCAGCTCCAGCACTCCAGCCTCCCGCACGCCGGCCCAGGCTACCGATTCGTCCCGGTGGTCGAGGTCAAGGGAGTAGACCCACACACCAGACGGCTGAGGTAGGAAGCAGGTCGCATCGCCCCGGAGCACCCGCAGCACCACCGGCTCCGATGGCTCCGCGTCGAGGCAGTAGCCACGAAACCGGGAACGGAGCTGCTCCTGCTGGTTTTCCCCCAGTCCTTCGACCCGGAAAGCCCGGCCTGCCAACCCCAGAGTCAGAGATTCCGCACCCCAGTGCCGCTCTCCCAGAGCCCCAGGGAACTGGGCCGGGTCGACAAGATAGTGCTCAGCAAAGGTCACTCGTTCCTCGCACTCCAGGTCCGGGCCACGCTGATTCCCGCAAGGACCAGCGTGCTGCAGGTCATGCCACCCCTCTTCGATGCTAGGCCGGAGCCAAGGACAGAGTCAAACCACTACGGAGGCAAGGCCATCAAACGCCGTTGCAACGGCCTTTTAGCCGTGTATACTCCCGCCGGGCCCTTCTGGGGGGAGGAACCTTTGAGTTCAGGACTTGCCGACCGATCAAGCAGCCGAGGGTGGCGCGCCTGCTGGCCTGTCCTCCTGTTCGCAGGGCTTGTCGGCCTTGCCGGCCTTCGGGCGGCGCACGGGGCAAGCACACTCTCCGGTCAGCTCTTCAAGCCAATCGGCAGCGTGGCGGACGCATCGTCCGGCGACTACATCAGCACCGCGAGCGGGGGGCTGAGCGGCTCACAGAAGTACTTCTCCTATTTCGTCGAGGTGCCTCCAGGGCTATCCCGCCTGGTGATCGACCTCTTCGACGCCGACAACGGGATCGGAGGCGCCCCCGATCGCACCGGCAATCGGGACTGGGACTACGCCGGCACCAGTGGCTTCACCGGCTCGACCCAGTACCGGCTCTACAACCCCTCCGGCACCCAGCAGACCACCAATTTCGCCCAAGGGACGAGCAGTGCTCCGGCAGGGTCTGACAACGCCTGGCTGACGTTCTTTGACAGCAACAGCGTCGTGCCGAGTCTGCGCGCTACGACCAGTGCGACCGGCGGCGAGGTGGAGAGCCTCGACCTGAATGTCCCAACCGGAACGGCAGCGAACGACCTGCTGATCGCCGTCATTGCCCGGGACCTCGACGACATCAGCAACACTGTACCAACGCCCGCAGGCTGGACGCTTCTCGACCAGGGCGATTGTGCCACCGCTGTCTGCACCATGGCCGTCTTCTACCGGGT
>DAONEV010000009.1:0-28909 GCA_035403265.1 Thermoanaerobaculaceae bacterium
CGCCGCGCTCGTGCGGGTGCGGCTTTCGTCGTACTTCGAGAAGCTCTACTGCTATCGGGGCCTGGGGGTGCGCAAGCCATCGCCGGAGTATTTCGCTGCGGTGCTCGCGGACCTCGGCCTGCCGCCGGAGCGCGTCGTCATGGTGGGCGACGAGTGGCGGGCCGACATCGATGGTGCGCTCGCGGCGGGCCTGTGGGCGGTGTGGTACGACCCTGGCCACCGTGGCGAATGCCGCCACGAGCGGGCCCGTACGCTACACGACATGCATCGGTTGCCGGCGGCACTTCAGGAGTGGGGGTTGGTCTGAAGGCTGTGACCCGCGTGGCTGACGCCGCGCCAGGAGGGGCTGCATGAGGGTTTGGATCAGTGTGGTGGTCGGATGCCTGTCGGCGGTGAGCGCTGCAGCCGGGGTCCTCGGCCCTAGCAACGCCGGGTTCGAGCAGGCCGGCACGGCGGGGATGCCGGCCGGCTGGACGGTTAGCGAGGAGGGCCAGCCGGGTGGTGTGCGCGTCGTCCAGGACACCACCGTGGTACACGGTGCCAAGGCCTCGCTGCGGGTCGAGTGCGCCGACGGATGCGAGGTCACCGTGGCCTCGGCGCCGCTGCGCCTGGAGGTCGGGCGGCCCTACCGGTTGCGGGGGTACATCCGTACCGCGGGGCTGGTCTCCGACCCGCTGGCCCGCTACCCGACGGCGGTGCCCGCGACCCTGTCGATGGCCTCGTTCCCGTTCACGAACCACTCCCCCGCGGTCGGCGCCGACAGCGACTGGACCCTGGTGCAAGCCGTCTTCATCGCTACCCGGGGAGAGGACCGGGTGCAGCTCCACCTGGGGCGCAATGGCACCGCCGCCGGCACGGCGTGGTTCGACGACCTCGCCGTCGAGGAGGTCACGGACGTCCGTGAGCTGGTCCCGGCCGAGACGGTGCGCTGGCGGGGTGAGGGGTATCGCTACGAGGATCGCGGCTGGATCGTCCTGCACGTCGAGGGTGAGCCGTACCCCCGCGGATTCCAGCACGGCTTCCTGCTCGCTGACGAGATCGTCACCTACCTCGGGAAGCTCGCCATCGGAGAGAACGGCAAGGAGCCGGCCGCCGGGTGGACGAGCCTGCGGCTGCTGGCCGACGCGCTGCTGCTGCGGGGGTTCGACGAGGAGCAGCTCACCGAGATGCGCGGCATCGCCGACGGGGCAGCCCGCGCCGGCGCCACCTACGACGGCCGGGCCATCGACCTGCTGGACATCGTCACCCTCAACTCGGTGGTGGACCTCGGGCAGCTCAAAGGAGCGCTCCGGGTAACCCCCAACGCGCTCTCGGGGCGCAGCTTCCTTTCGGCCGCCGAGGAGATGGCGATTCCCGACGAGCGCCACAAGTGCTCGTCCCTGGCCGCCACCGGCCCGGCTACCGCCGACGGCGGCGTGGTGTTTGGCCAGCTCTTCATGTGGGGCGGCTACACCGGCGTCCACTTCAACGTCTTCTGCGACCTCGTGCCGACCAGGGGGCAGCGTCTCGTCTACCAGACGTTCCCGGGCGGCATCCACTCCGGCACCGATTTCTACCTCAACGACGCCGGCATCGTCTTCGGCGAGACGACGGTGGCGCAGACGCCGTTCGAGGCCTCGGGCACGCCGCAGTCCAGCCGCGCCCGCCGCGCCGCCCAGTACGGCCGCTCCATCGACGACGTCGTGCGCATCCTGTCCGAGCGCAACAACGGCCTGTACACCAACGACTGGCCGATGGCCGACCTGAAGACCGGGGAGACCGCGGTCCTTCTGCTCGGCACCAGGCGCTCGAAGCTCTGGCGCTCGTCCGACACCCCGGCGCCGTTTGGCACGCCGGGGTTCCTGTGGGCCAACAACAACGCCCGTGACGACGGGGTGCGGCAGGAGTACGCGGTGCAGCCCGACGGCGCGCCATTCGACATGGTCTTCGCGCCGTGGAACCGCGACCTGGCGTTCCTCGACTTCTACCGGCGCTTCAAGGGTCAGATCGACGCCAAGGCGCTGGTGGGGCTGTGGGCCTCCTCGCCCATGAACCGCCCTCACGCCTGCGACGGCAAGGTCACCGACACCCAGATGGGCCGCCAGATGGTCTTCATGGCGCACTACGGCAAGACCACCCTGCGCGAGAAGGTACCCGGATCCGGGAACCGCCGCATGCCGGACCTCCCCGGCGCCATCCCGCACCTCACCCTGGGCTGGGCGACGATCAGCCCCAAGATCCTCACCGGGATGCTCAAGGCGGCGCGCACCGAGGCGCCCGCCCAGGCGGCGTCTCCGACCCTGGTCCTGACCGAGGTGGCCGACCGGTACCATGTCGACGATGCTGCACTGTGGCGACAGAGCCTCTTCCCGGCCGGCGACGCGGACGGCTGGCTGGCGTCGGCCTCGGCCGGCCTCTGGAGCCTGCTGCACAACCTCCCGGACAAGCCCGAGAAGGCGTTCGTCAGGCTCACCGATGCCCTGGCCGAGCTCGGGAACCGCTACCTCTACGTGACGGCCCATGAGGGCGACCTGGCGGCGGTGGAGGCCAGGTGCTCGTACGAGCAGTACGGCCCGTACCAGATCCCCCGCGTCAAGGGCACCTTCGCCCTGCACCAGCTCCGTCTGGCCCTGGGGACTGAGAAGTTCCTCCAGGCGATGCGCGTCGCCCACGAGCGCTTCGGCAATCGCCAGGTCTCGACGGCGGCGTTCCTGGAGGCCCTTGCGGCCGGCGCCGGGCAGGACGCGGCCGCCATCGTGCGGCCGTGGATCGAGCGACAGGGTCTGCCGGACCCGCGTCCGGCCATGACGGTCGAGCCGGCTGGCGCAGAGTGGTTCGTCCGTCTCGACGTGGCCCAGCCGGGGACGCCGTACCGGCTGTGGGGCAGCGCCGCCATCGAGCTTCCCGGCCAGCGGGTGATCAAGCCGTTCGAGCTCTCCGGGCCGACGACCAGGCTCGAGTGGCGGGTCGCGGCCCGACCGACCCGGATCCTGTTCAACGCCGGCCACGACTTCCCGGTCGTCCACGACCGGTTCTTCGCCTGGTCGAGCTTCGCCGACGACTTCGACCACACGCTCATCGTCTACGGCACGGCGCGCCAGGTCGAGGCCAACCACACGGTTGCCCTGCGTTTCCAGACCGCCCTGGCGGACGCCTTCTCGGAGATCCTCCCGCCCCTCGTGAAGGACGCGGAGCTGACCGCTGACCAGGCGGTCGAGCACGATCTCGTCGTCCTCGGCGAGGGGCGCGACAACGCCTTCCTAGGCCGCCTGGCCGGCAAGCTGCCGGCCGAGTTGGGTCAAGGGTTCTTCCGGTTCGAGGGGCGGACCTACGCCGGCGCCGACGAGGGGCTGTACCTCGTCCTGCCCAACCCCGCCAACCCGAGGCGCGCGCTCTATCTCGTGGTCGCCAACAGCGCCCTGCAGCTCTGGCGCATGACCAGGGTGTACCAGCCGTCGCTGTCGAGCTGGGCGATTGCCAGGGGCGACGACGTGACGTCGCAGGGCTTCTTTGACCCGGGAAGGTTCTCCCTGCAGCCGGGCGAAGGGTCCTAGGTCGGCAGTGCGCGCGATCCTGATGGCCGGCGAGCCGGTGGTTCGCGACGACCTGCCGCGGCCGGAGGTGCCGCCCGGGGAGGCGCTGATTCGCCTGACTCGAGCCGGGATCTGCAACACGGACATCGAGATCCTTCGCGGGTACCGGTCGTTCCGGGGCGTCCTCGGGCATGAGTTCGTCGGCGTCGTCGAGGCGTTCGGCGACACCGCGGTGCTTGCCGCGCCGCCGCGGGTGGTGGTGGGGGACCGGGTCGTCGGCGAGATCAACTGCGTGGCGCCGGAATCGGCCTCCCGCGACGCCCGGGCGCGGGCGCAAGACCCGATGCGCACGACCCTGGGCATCGCCGGGCGGGACGGCTGCTTCGCCGACTACACGGTTCTACCCGTGGCCAACCTCCACCGGGTGCCCGACGGGGTGGGCGACGACGAGGCCGTCTTCGCCGAGCCCCTGGCGGCCGCCTGCCGGATCCTGGAGCAGGTGGCGATTGCCCCCGGCGCGCGGGTGGTCGTCCTGGGGGATGGAAAGCTCGGCCTGCTGTGCGCGCAGGTAGTGGCGGCCTCGGGACCATGCGAGGTGACTGTGGTCGGGCGTCATGCAGCCAAGCTGGACGTGGCGCGAGGCCTGGGGATCCGCGCCGCGCTCGAGGCCGAGGTGGGCGCGGCGGCGGGGCATGCGGCGGACCTGGTGGTGGAGTGCACCGGCTCGCCGACCGGCTTCGGTCTGGCCCGGCACCTGGTGCGGCCGCGCGGCACGGTGCTGCTCAAGAGCACGTTCCACAGACGCTCCGACGTCGACCTGACGATGATGGTGGTGGACGAGATCACCGTCGTCGGCTCGCGCTGCGGGCCGTTCGACGTGTCGCTGCGGTTTCTCGACGAGCGGCGCATCGAGGTGCGGTCGCTCATCCACGCGCGCTATCCCCTCGGGCAGGGCGTCGAGGCGCTGGCCCATGCCCAGCGCCCCGGGGTGCTCAAGGTGCTTCTGGATATTTCGTAGGGAGCTCGTGGGGCTGGTCGAGCCTGAACGACAGGAAGAGCGGGCTGGCCGAGATGGACAGCCCGCCTTCCGCTCTATTCCTTGACCTTCTTGCCCTTGGCGTAGAGCTTTGGAAGTCCCGTCTTGGCCATGTTCTCGGTGATCTCCTCGATCCAGTTGAAGAACTTGCCGTCGGTGGTCGACCAGGAGGTGCCGCTCACCACCCGGTGGTGGAACCCCGCGAGCGCCTTGCCGCTTGCAACGTCGACGAAGCGCACGTCGATGGTGGTATTGCCGGCTCCGGCGCCGAATCCTACCCACATCTTCGCCGCCGTGTTGCCGGTGCTGCAGTCGACGACGCGGCCCTCGACGAGGATGTCGCCGCTCTCGTACGATGTCTTGATCCGATCTCCGTAGGCCTTGGCGAAGGCGCTCGAGAAGACCTCGTTCATGGTGCTGCTCATCATCTTGGCCAGCCGGTGGTCCTTCTCGTCGCGCTCCGAGGCCTTCGGACCCAGGAACGTCGGCTCGGGCCAGGCCTTGAAATGGAGCGACTTGCCGTCGAGGTCGAACCCCTCGCTCACCCACAGGTAGTCGATCTCGTCGGCTTCCCGGAAGGTGGCGCCGTCAGAAAACCAGGAGATCTCGAGCTTGCCGTCGTCCAGCGTCGCGGCGGCCAGGGGAGCGGCCAGCGCCAGCCAGGCAATGCACCACATGCGTGTCAATCCGCCTCGAAGCTTCATACCCTCCTCCTTTTTCCCGGTGGGCGTGCTCTCGCCGCCTCAGGGAACGCCAGCGTATCCTCGCGGTGCCCGCTTCACGAGCGAGCTACGACGGGATGCGCAGCCGCTGTCCGACCTTGATGAGGTTCGGGTCGCTCAGGATGTCCCGGTTGGCCTCGAAGATCTTCATGTAGGCGCCGGCTTTTCCGTAGTAGCGCTTGGCGAGGGCGCCGAGAGTGTCACCCGGGGCGACGACGTGAATTACGGGCTCCTCGCCAGCGGCCGGCACCGGCCCGGCCTCGGCCGGCACGTGGGCGGCCGGCGGCGGCACCCGGATGGTGTTGATCACGTTGTCGCACTCGACTCGGGCGCAGAACTCCTGCATAGCCCGGGTCTTGGCCTCGATGTCTGGAGCCTCGCCCCGGAGGGTGATCACCTCGCCGTTCACCGTGGCAGTCAGATTCACGACGCCGAGCCCCATCTGACCGATCTGGGCGACCGCCTCCTGCGTCTTTTCCTCGAGCGACTTGCCGAAGATGCCCATGTTCGTGCGCCTCCCGTGCACAAGGATACCGCCGATGTGCCAGGGGCATTCCGGTTCCGATCGTGCGTCCGGACCTCGCCCCGGACACGTCCACGACCACGGCTGCGTCCACGTCAGGTCCGACGCTGCCGCCTGGGGGTGGGGAATCGGTCGGCGCAGGCCGGGTGGCTACTCCGGGAGCTTCCCGAGCCACCGCCAGAGGGTGCGGTGGAACCCGTGAAACCAGCCGACCGGCTCGACGAACATGAGCAGGCAGTGGCCGGCCACGACCTCGATGCCGGCGGCGCGGGCCGCCTCGATGGCGGCAGGCGACTCCGTGCCTGGCTGGAGCCAGATCCGGGGGATTTGGGCGGCCGCCGCCTCCTGGACGACCTTGAGGGCCTTGGCGGGAGGGACGACCACGACGACCCCGCCGACCGGCTCGGGGAGCGCGGCCATGGTCGGCCAGCAGGCGTCGCCCTCGATGCGGTCGGCCCCGGGGTGGACCGCCAGCACGTGGTAGCCCTTCGTGCGCAGCTCACGGTAGATGGCGCTACCAAACTTGTGGCCCGAGCGTGATGCGCCGACCAGGGCGAGGGTCTTCTGCCGGAGGAAGTCGTCGACGGCAATGCGGGTGGTCATCGGAGAGGGCCTCCCGGGCCGCATTATGGCCTGGGCTCGGCTCCGGCGCACGTGTCAGGAGTCGTGAGGGGCGCCCACGGCACGCTCGCGCTCGTCCGCCTCGGACCGCGTCGCCGGGGGCGCCGGATCGCGCCGCGCCGTGACGATGAACCGTTTGGGGGCGAAGCCCACGTAGCGGAAGGGGTAACACGTCACCAGGGTGAGCGTGGGCCGCTCGGTCGGTGACAGGACCTCCACCTGCTCGGGCCTGACGACGCGAGAGCCCTCCACGGTGTAGTGGTAGGTGGTCGTCGGCGTCATGACCTCGATGGTGTCTCCCGGCGCCACGCCCTGAAGTGGCTTGAAAAGCCCGTTCCGATGCGCGGCAACGCCGACATTGCCCGGCTCGCCAAAGCGCGCCGTGCCGGGGATGTGACCAACCGCGAGGCTGAGGGTGGCCGAGTCGGCGCCCTCCTTGATGACCGCCGAGATCCCGAGTCGGGGGATGCTGATCATCCCCACCACTCCGGGCGCCAGAGCGGGGCGGGGCGGGCGAGCCGGTCCCGGCCTGACCAGGCGGGGCCCGGGCTCCAGCTCCTCGGCCCGAACGGTTCGGAGGACCCGGAGCTGGCTCTCCTGAAATCGGGACAGCCGCCAGGTGCGGAAGCCGGCGGCGGCGAGCAGGCCCAGGCCTCCGACGATCAGAACGGAGCCGGCGGCTCCGAGAGCCCGGTTGCGGCGGAGCCGCCGGCTGTTCATGTGATCCTGTCCATCTCCTAGGAGTGGCTGCGCGACACGACTCGCCGCAGCCCAAGACCGCCCAGGACGAGCGCGAGCCCTGCCATGGCGAGGAGCGGTGTCGTCGAGTCGGCGGTCCTGGGGAGAACGTTCGGGAGAACGCCTTCGCCCTTGGGCATCGGCTTCGAGCTGACCTGCTGCGCCGGGCTCGACTTGGGCTGGCTGGCGCTGGCCATCTGCATGGGGGCCTCGGAGGTGGCGCCCATCAGCGGTTGCTGCCCGGCCATCATGGTGCCTCCATTGGACGGCGGTGTCTCTCCGGCGGAGGTGGTTCCGGCCTGGGAGCTGCCGGCGGTCGAGTCGTTGGCGGCCACCTGCGAGCCCGCAGGCTGGGCTGGAGTCCCCTCGGCTAGCTCCTGTTCCAGCTCCTGGGTCATGGTGATCATCGGCTTGATCTTCGACGCGCGCTCGAAGGCCGCCACGCGCTCGCCGCTGTAGATGAACTCATGGCCGTACTGGCTGCCGATGAAGGTCCAGGTTCGCAAGGCGCGCGGCGTTTGACGTTCCCCCGTGGGGATGAACACGAACTGGTTCTCGGTCGCTGGCTTGCCGTTGTCGACCATCAGGGTCAGGACGGTGGCGTAGATCCGCTGCAGGTCCGGGCTCAGGACCTCAACTACGTCTCGCCTTCCCTGAGTACGGATGACCCGAACCAGATAGGTTCCCGGCTCGAGGACCTTGCCGGGAACTTCGATCGGCTCGGTGACGTTGAGGATCGACTGCCCGATGTCGGCCTGGGTAGTCGGGGCCTCCAGCATGAGGAGTGACACCGTCAGGACTGCAACGAGAACGCCGGGACGACAGCGATGAAAGCTCATGGACAAGTCTCCTTTCACTGAGGTTGGGCGGAGCACAGCGGGCGAGATCATCGCTCCGTCGGGGGGCACGCCGATGGACGTGTCGGCCCCTCCCGTGTTGCACATGGGTCTCAACGCCGGCAAGGAGCCGAAAATTCTAGACGTGCCCGCCTGGTGTGACGGAGATCACAACGGCCGCCTGGCCCAAGTGCGTGGGTCGACGAGGCCTGACCGCCGGTCCGATGGCAGCCAATTTCACGGATATGGCGGGAGGCCAATCAAATTGGCTGAGGATAAACCCCGGCCTATTGGATCTTGTCGGTGGTCGATCCCGGGCCTATCGTGGCATTGGATCGATCCAATGCTTTCTGTGGATCGGCGAGGGGAGGAGGCATGGAGCTCGTGGTCGACCGCAGCAGCCAGGAGCCGGTGTACCGCCAGATCAGCCGTCAGATCCGCGGCATGGTGGCCAGCGGCGCCCTTCCCGGCGGTTTCCGCCTGCCGCCGGAGCGCCGCCTCGCCCGTGCCCTCGGGGTCAACCGCTCGACGGTGCTGCAGGCCTACGACGAGCTCAAGGCCGAGGGGCTGCTGGATGCCCACGTGGGGCGCGGCACCTCGGTGCGGCCTCCCCGCCAGGAGATCCTCGAGCCTGCCAGCGAAGTGGTGCCGCTGCCGTGGCGGCAGCTCTTTCGCCAGGTGGGACCGGAGGCCCTCGACCCGCTGGTTCGCGACCTGCTCGCCATGTCCGAGCGGCAGGATGGCATCTCCCTGGCCGTGGGCCTGCCGGCGCCGGAGCTGCTCCCGGTCCAGGAGGTACGCGACGTGCTGCGGACGCTGTTCGGCGAGGTCGGGCCGGCGCTCCTCCAGCACAGCCCGACAGAAGGCCACACGCCGCTTCGGGAGTCGATCGCCGGGCTGCTGGCCCGGCGCGGGATCCTCTGTGACCCCTCGGAAGTGCTGGTGCTGTCCGGCTCGCAGCAGGGGTTGGACCTGGCGGCGCGGGTGCTCGTCGATCCCGGCGACGTGGTGGTGGTGGAGGAGCCCTCGTTCTTCGGCGCCCTGCAGTGCTTCCGCGCCGCCCAGGCGCGCCTGGTCGGGGTGCCCGTGGACGGGGAGGGGATGCAGACCGACGTGCTCGAGTGGGTGCTGCAGCGCCACCGCCCCAAGCTCATCTACACCCTCCCAACCTTCCAGAACCCGTCCGGTGCGGTGATGAGCCTCCAGCGCCGCCGCCACCTCCTGGAGCTGGCGTATCGCTACCAGGTGCCGGTGCTGGAGGACGACCCCTACTCGGACCTGCGCTATGCGGGTGAGGCGCTGCCCACCCTCCGGACGCTCGACACCCACGGCTACGTGCTCTACCTGTCGACGTTCTCCAAGGTCCTGAGCCCGGGTCTTCGGCTTGGTTTCCTGGCGGCGCCGCGGCCCGCGCTCCGACAGATGACGTTGGCCAAGCAGGCCGTGGACCTGCACACCAACACCCCAGCCCAGTGGCTCGCCGACCGGTTCCTGCGCGAAGGCCTCTTCGCCCCGCACCTGCTGCGGGTGCGCGCGGCGTACGCGGCGCGCCTGGAGGCGATGGATGCCACGCTGCGCTCCTGCGCCCCGGCGGGGATGAGCTGGCAGCGGCCCGAGGGCGGGTTCTACGTCTGGTGTCGCCTGCCGGCGGAGGTGGACGCGCGCGCCCTGGCGACCCGCGCGGCCGCGGCCGGGGTGTCGTACCTGCCGGGCCGGTCATGCGCCGTGTCGCCACCGGCCGAGGACCACGTCAGGCTCAACTTCAGCTTCTGCGGCCCGGAGCTCATCCGGGAAGGGGTGCGCCGGCTGTGCAGGGCGCTCGGGGAGGCCCAGGCCATCCCTCGCGCCGACACTGCCGAGACCCGCCCCATCGTCTGATCAATCGGAGGATCGAGATGAACTACCCACTGGCACAGCGCATGGACAGGATGAAGGCCTCGGAGATCCGCGAGATGCTCAAGCTCACCCGCCGCCCCGAGGTGATCTCGTTCGCGGGCGGGCTCCCGGCCCCTGAGGCGTTCCCGGTCAAGGAGATGCAGGAGGTGGCGGCGAGGATGCTGGCGACCCGGGGGTGCGAGGTGATGCAGTACTCCACGACGGAGGGGGAGCCTGACCTCCGGGAGTGGATCGCCGCCCGCATGGCCGCGCGGCTGCAGACCGCCGTGACCCCGGACGAGGTCCTCATCACGTCGGGCTCCCAGCAGGGGCTAGACCTGTCGGGGAAGGTGCTGCTCGACGAGGGCGACAGCGTGCTGTGCGAGAGCCCGACCTACCTGGCAGCGATCCAGTGCTTCACTGCCTACCGGGCGCAATTCGTGGAGGTCCCCACCGACGACGACGGCATGCTCCCCGAGGAGCTCGACAGACGCCTGCGGTCCGCGCACCGCCCCAAGGTCGTGTACGTGATCCCCGACTTCCAGAACCCGACGGGTCGGTGCTGGTCGCTGGAGCGGCGACGCCGCTTCATGGAGGTGGTCGCCGCCCACGAGGTCGTGGTCCTGGAGGACAACCCATACGGCGAGCTGCGTTTCGAAGGGGTGGCGCTGCCAGCCCTCAAGGCGCTCGACCGCAGAAATCAGGTGGTGATGCTCGCCACCTTCTCCAAGATCCTGTGTCCGGGGCTGCGTCTGGGGTGGGTCGCGGCGCCCGCGCCGCTGCTCGAGAAGTACGTGCTGGTCAAGCAGGGGGCCGACCTGCACACCTCGACGCTCACGCAGAGGCTGGCTGCGGACTATGTGCACGAGTACGACCTGGATGCGGCGATCGGTCGCATCCGTGAGCTGTACCGGGGTCGTCGCAACCTCATGGTGGCGGCGCTGGAGCGTGAGCTGCCGCCCGGCGTGCGCTTCACCCGGCCCTCCGGCGGGCTCTTCTTGTGGGTCGAGCTTCCCGAGCAGCTTTCCGGCCGCGACCTGCTGGCGCGCTGCCTTCAGCACGACGTGGCGTTCGTGCCGGGCGGCTCGTTCTTCCCGTGCGGTGGTCACGAGAACACGGCCCGCCTCAACTTTTCCAACATGCCCGAGGCGCGCATCGAGGAGGGCATCCGGAGGTTCGCGCTGGCCATCCGCGAGATGCTTGCTGAAACCGCTGTTGCGGCCACGGCGAACGCCTAGCTCGCCAGGTGCGCGGCGAGGAATCGGCTCTTGACCGTTTTCAGGAGGTGACCATGTCCCAGTCGTACACCATCGTCGACGCCTTCACGCCGGAGCCGTTCGCCGGCAACCCGGCGGCTGTCCTGGTCCTCCCCGCGCCGCGCGAGGCCGCCTGGATGCAGCTCGTGGCCCGGGAGTTCAACCTCTCCGAAACGGCGTTCCTGGTGCGCCGCGCGGACGGTTTCGACCTGCGCTGGTTCACCCCCGAGGTCGAGGTCGAGCTGTGCGGCCATGCCACCCTCGCCTCGGCGCACACGCTTCGGGAGCTCGGGCTGCTGCCATCCGGGGAAGCGGCCCGCTTCCACACCCAGAGTGGAGTGCTGCTGGCCCGCCAGGAAGGCGACTGGATCGAGCTCGACTTCCCGGCCCATCTCCAGCAGCCGTGCGAGCCTCCGGCGGGTCTTGTCGAGGCGCTGGGGGTGACGCCCCGGTACGTCGGACGCTGGGGCGACGACTGGCTCGTGGAGCTGGGCTCCGAGCCGGAGGTGCGGGAGGCGCGGCCGGACCACACGCGGCTGGCCGCGGTGGGGGTGCGGGGCGCGATGATCACCGCGGCCGCGTCGACGGCTGGCCTCGACTTCGTGTCGCGGTTCTTCGTGCCGGGGGCGGGGATCGCCGAGGATCCGGTCACCGGCTCCGCGCACTGCTGCCTCACGCCCTACTGGGCCGGGAGGCTCGGCAGGGCCGGAATGACGGCGTTCCAGGCCTCGGCTCGCGGTGGTGTGCTGCGCGTGCGGCTGGAGGGGGAGCGGGTTAGGATCGGTGGCCGGGCGGTCACCGTGGCGCGGGGCGAGCTCCTCGTCTGAACGCCCGTTCGGGCAGGCTCCAGGCTCAAGGCTCCAGGCTCAAGGAGACCCCTCACCCGATCGGAGAGGGGCGGTCTGGTCTTCGATTCGACGTCGCAGACAAGGTACGCTTGCGTTGCAGGAGGCATCGATGACATCAGGAGAGGCTGGGGCGAAGGTCGAGACCGCTGTTGGGCACTTCGTGGGTGGGTACAACTGCGCCGAATCGGCGCTGCTGGCCTTGGGGGGTGAGCAGGCGAGGGTGCAGGGCGAGCTGCAGCGCCTGGCCACCGCCTTCGGGGGCGGCACGGCGCGCCGCGGCATGTTGTGCGGGGCCGTGGCTGGCGCCGCCATGTCGCTTGGGCTGCACCTGGGTCGCAGCCTGCCCGGGGACAGCGAGGGCAGGGACCGCGTCTACCACGCGGCTGAGGAGCTGATGGCGGCAGTCGAAGCGCGATTCGGCAGCGTGCAGTGCCGGCAGCTCACCGGTCTTGACTTCCATGACCCGGGCTCCCACGATGCCTTCCCTCCAGTCAAGGAGAGGGTGTGCATCCCTCTGCTGCGATACGTCGTGGAGTTGACTGCACGCCGGATCGCCGGCGACTGAGGATGACTCGGGCCCGACCAGTGGCCCCGACTCGCCCGGCGGCTGGCCGGCCGATTCTCCGCTCCTGGCGGAGCACGGGCGGGAGCGGCAGCCCCGAATCGGGGTAGCATCGTCGGGTGGATGCGCTGCCGATCCGGCGAATCGCACCGGTTGTCGCCTGCCTCGCCTGGCTTGCCTGGGTCTTCCTCGGCTTCGAGAGGATTCAGAGCCCCCTGCCGCTGGCGGAGATCGGGTTGGTCGCGGCCTGGTTGCTGGCCCTGACCGTGGCGGCGGCGGGGCCGGGCCTGGCGGCGTGGCGTTGGGTCGGAGGATCAAGCACGCTGCGCTGGGACGCGGTGCCGGTCGTGCTGGCGGTGGGCGCCGGTGCCATGGTGGCGGGTGTGGCCCTGCTCTCGCTGGCGGGGTGGTTGCGGCCAGGGCCTGTCGACCTGCTCCTGCTCGGGGCGCTCGTCTTCGGGACCTGGCAGCTCACCAGACAACCGCTCCCCCGCCTTGGAAGGCTGTCGCCCGGGGTCATCGTGCCCGCGATCGGCGTGGCGATGGCCGCGGCATGGGCGCTCGCGATGGTGGTGACCGACGCGCCGTTCTACGACCAGCTTCACTACCATCTCGCCTTTCCCTTCCACTGGCTGCGTCATGGGGCGATCTTCGTCCTACCCCGGCACCAGTACTCCTATGTCGCGCAGAACATGTCCCTGCTTTACTGCTTTGGGCTGGCCGGGCCGGGGGTCTGGGCCGCCCAGGCCACCCACCTGTGGATGGGTGGAGTCGCGGTGGGGGCCGCGGCCGCCCTGGCGGGGCGCATGGGTGGGCCGAGGGCCGCCTGGTGGAGTGCGGCGCTCCTTGCCACGACGCCGGTCGTGGCCACCTGTGCGACGCTTGCCGCCGCGGATCTCGGGGCGGGAGCCTGGGGCGTGGCGGGTGTGCTGGCCCTGACGTGGGGAGCAGAGGCCGCGCCGGGGTGCCGCTGGCGGTGGGTCGTGCTGGCCGGGTTGCTGGCAGGCCTGGCGGTCGGGGCGAAGATCCTGGCGGCCCTCACGATTGTGGTTCCGGCCGGGCTCTTCCTGGTCGTCCTGGGGCCGGGGGGCTGGCGGACCCGGCTGCGCATGGCCGGGCTGTGGGGAGCCGCCGCCCTGCTTGCCATGAGCGGTTGGCTGGTTCGCAACTGGGTGACCGGGGGCCATCCCCTCTACCCGTTCATGAAGGCCACGGCGGCGGCATCCAGCCCGGACCCGCGGCCGAGGGGCGGACAGCAGATCGCCGGCCTCACCCCTCCCTGGACCCGGGCCGGGAAGGTCCTCACCCTCACGACGTTCGACCCGGAAGGCGATGCCGGTCCGATCGGTCCCGTCTACCTGGCGCTCGCCCCGCTGACGTTCTGGCTGGCCGTCGCCCGGCGCCGGCGGATGCCCGCGACCCTCGTGGCAGGGTGCTTCCTGGGCGTAGTGGGTTGGGGGATCGGCCCGCTGTGGGGCCGGTATCTGATCCCGATCCTGGCCTTGCTCGCGGCGTCCTTGGGCTGGTGCTGGGTGCGGGTTCGTGCGCGGCTCTCGGTCTCCCTGCGGGTGCCCGCCGACCTGCTCCTTGGTGGCCTGTTGCTCTGGGTCAGCCTGGGGGTGGCGAGCCCGCTCAACATGGAACGGTTGTCCTGCTCGCTCGGGGCGGGCAGCAGCGAGGAGCTGATGCGGCGCAACGTCAGCTACTGGCCGGCTGTCCGCTTCGTCAACCGGGAGCTGCCGACCGACGGGCGGCTGCTGATGGTCGCCGAGGCAAGGGGGATGTACCTCGAGCGGGACCTGATCATCGAGGATCCGTTCCAGACCCCCCTGCTGGTGGAGCTGGCCAACGGCAGCTCGTCGACCGACGAGCTGGAGCGGACCCTGCACGCTCGTGGTGTCACGCACCTCCTCGTCAACTGGCACGAGGCCGAGCGGATGGCGGTCATCAGCCAGCGCTCCGACTACTTTGCGGGTCTCACCGCAGCCGGGCGCCAACGTATGATGGAGACGCTCCAGAGTCGCATGCGGCGTGTCTTCTCGGAGGGGCCGGTGGAGGTGCTGGGATGGCGGTGAGGGCGTGATGGACGAGTCGCGACCGCGGTCGTGTGTCGAGGAGACGGTGGAGCTGTCGATCGTCATGCCATGCCTCAACGAAGTCGAGACGGTGGCGACCTGTGTGCGGAAGGCGAGGACGTTCCTGAAGTCCCGGGGGATCTCGGGTGAGGTGTTGGTGGCCGACAACGGGTCCACGGACGGCTCCCAGGTGCTGGCCGAAGCGGCCGGGGCCTGCATCGTGCCCGTCCCCGAGCGTGGCTACGGTAGCGCCCTGGCGGGTGGCATCCGGGCGGCGCGAGGTCGCTTCGTGATCATGGGCGACGCCGACGACAGCTATGACTTCACCGCCCTTGACCCCTTCGTCGAGCGGCTTCGGGCCGGCGAGGACCTGGTGATGGGCAACCGTTTCGTGGGCGGCATCCATAGCGGCGCGATGCCGGTCCTGCACCGGTTTCTCGGCAATCCCTTCCTGTCGTTCCTGGGTCGCCTGTTCTTCCGCAGTCGCTGCGGCGACTTCTACTGCGGCCTGCGGGGATTTCGTCGCGAGGCGATCCTCGGGCTCGACCTGCGGACCACGGGCATGGAGTTCGCGCTCGAGATGGTGGTGAAGTCCACGCTGGCGGCACTCAGGGTGAGCGAGGTGCCCACCACGCTTTCGCCGGACGGACGGTCGACGGCACCCAAGCTGCGCACCTGGCGGGACGGGTGGCGAAGCCTGCGCTTCTTCCTGCTCTACAGCCCACGCTGGCTGTTCGTCCTCCCCGGGCTGGTGCTGGCGGGGCTGGGTCTGGGAGTTGGCGCGTGGCTGCTGCCGGGTACCCGCCGGATTGGCTCGGTCAACCTGGACGTCCACACGCTGCTCTACGCTGGAACGGCCGTGGTGGTGGGATTTCAGGCCCTGATCTTCGGGGTCCTGACGCGGGTTTTCGCGGCCAGCGAGGGGCTGCTGCCCCCAAGCCGGCCCCTGGAGCGCTCCCTGCGGTGGGTCTCCCTCGAGGTCGGCCTGATCGGCGGTGTGTCGCTGCTGGTGGCCGGGCTCGCGGGCTCGCTGCATGCGGTGTGGGTCTGGGAGGCGGCGAGCTTCGGCAACCTCGACCCGTTCCGGATGCTGCGCATGGTGATCCCGTCCGTGGTCGCCGTGACGTTGGGCTTCGAGCTGGTCCTGGCGAGCTTCTTCCTCAGCGTGCTGCGCCTGCGCCGGCGCTGATTCTCTCCAACAACGTCTCCATGCCATCCAGGTGCGCGGTGATCGAGAAGCGTTCCCGGCAGACCCTCCGCGCCGCCTCGCCGAGCGCCTGACAACGCGGCGGGTTGCGGGCAAGTGCGACGAGAGCCTCGGCCAGCGCCGGCTCGTCACCGGTAGGGACCAGCAGACCGGTGCGACCGTCGTCCACCATCTCGGGGAGTCCGCCGGTGGGGAAGGACACCACCGGGCGGCCGGCGGCCATTGCTTCCATGGCCGTACGGGGCAGGGGATCGGGGGTGAGGGTCGGCACGCAGACGATGTCGGATGCGGCCACGATCCCGGCGCCCGTGGGCTGGGGAGGGAGCAGGACAAAGCGCCCGGCCACACCGGTCTGGCTGATCGCCGCGCGGAGCGCCCGCACGAAACGATCGGGACCCGAGCCGGCGATCACGACGCGAAGCTCGGGGACCTCGCGGCACGCGCGGGCGGCGGCGTGGACGACTGCCAGCACACCCTTGTGGGGGAGGAGCTGGCCGGCGTAGCCGAGCCAGGTCCCCTCGGCCGGGAGCCCCAGGGCCGTGCGAGCTGGCACTGGCTCGGGCCGGAGATCGGGAACCTCGATGCCGTTGTGAACGACCAAGGCCTCCAGCCGCTCCTCGGCCAGCCATGCCGCGACGGCCCGGCTCACCGCCACGAGGTGCGCCCCGGAGGTGGCGAGGCGGTGGGCGAAGATGCGGTGTCGCGGCCCCGGCGGCAGGATCTCCCGCAGGTGCCAGACGAACGGCCGTCCGGACCGGCGAGCCGCCGCGGCGCCTCGCAAGTGCGGCAGGCAGTTGACGTGAACGACGTCCGGCTGCCAGTCCGTGATGAGCCGCACGAGGCGCCACACCGCCAGCGATGGCCAGGCGTGGCGCAGCCACTTGGCAGCCACCACAGGCCACGGACGCGGCTCCCAGTAGGTCAGCCAGCAACCCCGGCTGGGCACGATCTCGACGTCGACTCCGGCCTGCTCGAGCTCGTCGGCCAGCACCCACGGGCCTGGTGCCACCACGGCCACCCGGTGGCCGCGCCCGGCGAGACCCTTCGCCAGCCCCGCCAGGCTGCACTCGGCGCCAGTCGGGGCGCGCCGCGAGGCGAGGTGGGAGAGCAGCATGACGCGCAGCGGGCGGCTCATGCGGCCGTCCCGGGCAGACGGTCGATGGCGGTTCGCATCCACCCCTCGAGGGCGAGCAGGCACCAGAGCTTCTCGCCGTGGTCACGAGTTCCCTCGAGATGCTCCCGCACCAGCCGGGCCACTGCCTCGGGACGCCACAGGCCCCGCCGCCTCACGCTCGCCTCGCCGAGCAGATCGCCCAGCGGCTCGCGCAAGGGACCTCGCAGCCAGGCCGCCACCGGCACGTCGAACCCCTGCTTGCGTCGGCCCACCAGGCCGGCCGGCAGCCACTGGCGAGCGGCCCGGCGCAGGACCAGCTTCCCGGATCGAAGGCCGACCTTCACCTGGCCGGGCAGGGCGAGCACGAGGTCGGTCACGACATGGTCGAGGTAGGGCACCCGTACCTCGAGGGAGTGGGCCATGCTCATGCGGTCCACCTTGGGCAGTAGGTCGCCGGGGAGGAACAGCTCGAGGTCTGTGGCGAGGCGGGCGTTGAGCGGGTCGGCCGCTGCCCGCTCAGCCCAGCGCGCCGCCAGCGGCGCGTAGAGCTCGGCCAGCGACGCCTCGCCTGGGAGGGGTTCGGCAACCAGGGCGTCGAGCGCGTCCGGGAGGAAGCACCGCGACCAGTGGAGCTGGCGCCCAAGGCCGGGCGGCATGTCGAGGCGTTCCCGCAGGCGGGAGGAGACACGATGTCCGGACATTCGGAGCGCCCGCGGCAGCGCCGCGCGGCCGACCGGGCCGAGGCGGTCGAGGAGGGTGTCGAACCGCTGTCGGGGGTAGCCGCCAAAGACCTCGTCGGCGCCCTCGCCGGAGAGGGCCACGGTGGCGTGCTGGCGGGCGAGGCGGCACATGTACCAGGTGGGGACGGCGGTGGCATCTCCGAGCGGGCCGTCAAGGGCGCCCAGAATGCGTTCGAGGTCGCGCCGCACCTCGCCGGGGTCCATGAGGATCTCGTGGTGCTCGGAGTCGAGGAAGGAGGCAATGCGGCGGGCCGCTGGCAGCTCGTTCACGGCGCCTGGGCCCGCGAACCCCACCGAGAAGGTGCGCAGGGGACCGGAGACAACCCGTGCAGCCAGCGCCGCCAGGGTGCTGGAGTCGAGTCCGCCGGACAGGAAGACGCCCAGCGGCACGTCGGCGACGAGCTGGCTTTCCACCGCCCCCGGCAGGACCGCCGCCAGCTCCTCCGTGGCCTCGGCGAGGGTGGCGCGGCGCGGCGTGGCCGGTGGCGTCCAGTAGACCCACTCCTTCGCGCCGTGCAGGCGAATCTCCAGCACCGTGGCCGGGGACAGCGAGCGGACGCCTTCGACCCCGCATCCGCCGGGGGAGAGGTAGCGCTGGGCGAGGAAGTGGCGAAGCTCGCGCCGGTCCAGCCGTCGCACGGCCGGGAAGCCGCCGGCGAGCAGCGCCCCCAGCTCCGACGCGAAGGCGAGGGTCTCGCTCTGGCGGCAGACGAACAGCGGCTTGATGCCGAAGCGGTCGCGGGCGAGGGTCAGCCGCCGCGGTCCCGGCTCCCAGAGGGCGAAGGCGAACATGCCGTCCAGACGGGCAACGGCTCCGAGGCCGTTACGGGCGAGCAGCCGCAACGCCACCTCGACGTCGCCGCGGGTGTGGAAGGCCTGTTCACCCTCCATCTCGCGGCGCAGCTCCCGGAAGTTGTAGATCTCGCCGTTGAGCACGATCACGGCGCGATCGCCGTCGAGCCGGATGGGCTGGTGCCCGGTCGCGAGGTCGATGACCGCCAGACGGCGAAACCCCAGCGCCACCCACTCGTCCTCGAAGAACCCGGCGTCGTCGGGACCGCGATGGGTGAGCGCCGCGGTCATGGCGCGCAGCCGCCGCCCGCGCTCGTCCGGCCGGCCGCCCGGTCCCAGGATGCCGCAGAAGCCGCACATCGCGGCATCAGTTTACCGGACCCCGAGAGCTTGGCACCCAGTCGGCTCCGGATCGCGGGGCGTAGGACTACAATGCCCGGGCAGCATGGGAGTCGACAGGGGGGAGCACACGTGGGCGTGGAGATGCAGCCTGAACCGGTCGTCTCGACGGGCCCTGCCGACCTCCCGGCGGGGCCGTCCACGGTCATCACCGCCGGGTCTGGGCGAACCCTGGCCGGCCTGTGCGAGGCGTGGCAGTACCGGGAGCTGCTCTACTTCCTGGTCTGGCGGGATCTCAAGGTCCGCTACAAACAGACGGTGCTGGGGGCGCTCTGGGCCGTCATCCAGCCGCTTGCCTCGGCGGTCATTTTCACCGTCGTTTTCGGGATGTTCGTCAAGGTGCCCTCCGAGGGCGTGCCGTACCCGCTGTTCGCCTACCTGGGCCTACTGCCATGGCAGCTCTTCGCCTTCGCGCTGACCGAGTCCACCGCCTCCGTGGTGGTGCACGAGCGGCTCCTCAAGAAGGTCTACTTCCCGCGCCTGTACCTGCCGCTCACGCCGGTTCTTGGCGCCGTCGTGGACTTTGCCGTGGCCTCGGTGGTGGCCGTGGCCCTGCTCCTCGCCTACCGCGTGCGCCTGGGCGCTGGCCTGCTGGCGCTCCCGTTGCTGATCGCGGCGGTTCTTGTTTGTGCCTTCGCAGTGAGCGTCTGGTTGGCCGCCCTCAACGTCAAGTACCGGGACGTGCGGTACGCGGTGCCGTTCCTCGTCCAGGTGTGGTTCTTCGCCACGCCGATCGTCTACAGCAGCAGCCTGATCCCGGCCCACTTGAGGCCGTGGTGGGCGCTCAACCCCATGGGCAGCATCGTGGACGGCTTCCGCTGGGCGCTACTCGGTACACCGCTGCCGCAACCTCTGGCGTTGCTCGTCTCGGCTGGTGTGACGCTCACCCTGCTGGCTGGCGGCGTGGCGTACTTCCGCCGTGTCGAAGTCACGATCGCGGATCTGGTGTGATCGTGGGCGAGCTGGCGATCCGGGCCGATGGGCTGTGCAAGCGGTACCTCATGGGGAGCAGTGCCTCGTACCTCAGCCTGCGTGAGTCCCTGGCGGTACTACCCCGCCGGTTGCTCGGTCGCGAGGCCCGACCCGACCGGCAGAATGAGCTGTGGGCATTGCGTGAGGTGTCGTTCGCAGTGGGGCGTGGCGAGGTGTTGGGGGTGATCGGCCACAACGGCGCCGGCAAGAGCACCCTGCTGAAGATCCTCTCCCGCATCACACGCCCCACGGCAGGACGCGCCGAGGTATGGGGTCGAGTGGGCAGCCTGCTGGAGGTCGGCACCGGCTTCCACCCGGAGCTGACGGGTCGCGAGAACGTATTCCTCAACGGGGCCATCCTTGGCATGAGGCGCGCCGAGATCGAACGCAAGTACGATGCAATCGTGGGCTTCGCCGAGATCGACCAGTTCCTCGACACTCCGGTCAAGCACTACTCGAGCGGCATGTACATGCGCCTCGCGTTTGCGGTGGCAGCGCACCTCGAAACGGAGATCCTGCTGGTCGACGAGGTTCTGGCGGTCGGGGATGCGGAGTTCCAGAAGAAGTGCCTTGGGAAGATGGAGGACGTACACCGGGGTGGCCGAGCGGTGCTCTTTGTGAGCCACAATCTGGCAGCCGTTGAGCGGGTGTGCTCCCGGGTGATGGTCCTCGACCACGGCGGCGTGCGCTTCATGGGAGAGCCCAGCGAGGCGGTCAGGCGCTACCTGACATCCACTGAAGGTGCCCTGACCGGGGAGTGGCACCACCCCGAGCCTTTCACGGGTCGGACCCAGATCCTCCGCGCCTTCCTTTGCGATGCCAACGGTGTTCCCAACGGCAACCCTGACTGTGGAACCACGTTCGGGGTTGTCATCGAGTTCTCGGTAGGTGAGCGGCTGCGCGAGCTCATCCTGGGCATGGCGGTGTGCAACCAGTATCAGGTGCCTGTCTTCTCGACCAGCCCAAGCGATGTCGGTGTGGCCGTACCCCTGGAACCGGGGACCTATCGCACCAAGGTCCTCTTCCCACGCGGCTTCCTGATGCCCAAAGGTTTTTCGCTGATCATCTCGCTCTACAACCGTTGGCAGGGTCTCGACTCCCACAGCCACATCATGCCCTTCAAGGTCCACGCGGTGGACTCAGTTGCAACCGCGACTCCAACCGGGCGGTTGGGGGATGTGTTTGCCGAGTGTGCCTGGGATGTCATCGGGAGACTGCCCGAGAAATCGACCCGGCCGGTGTCGTGATGACGACGACCTATCCTCCGGGGCCCAATTCAGTGGCGGGGCGTGGTGTTTTCTGCAGGTCGGCGCCTCTCACGTCGAGATGCGGCCTTCGTGTCGAATCTGGAGGTGAGAAGTGATTGTGAGAAACGCTCCTGACTGGACGGTCGAGGTCGTGGACCGCTTCTGGCAGGAGACAGCAAGCCGCGGGCTGGGGTACTTCTCGGAGTACAACAGGCAGGGCATCACCCGGGTCCTCAAGTTGGCCGGCGGCCTGGGAGGCCGGGTTCTCGACTGGGGCTGCGGTACCGGTGCCCTGTTGGAGACCATGGTCGCGGCAGGGGCCGAGGGTTGGGGCGTGGATTCCTCGAGGGCGGCCGTGGAGGCGACTCGCGCCCGGTTGCACGGGCGTCCGGGGTTCGGTGGAGCGGCTGGCCTGACCGAGCTGACCACCGATTTTCGAGATGGATTCTTCGACACGGTGACCTGTGTCGAAACCGTCGAGCACATCGACGACGCAAGCCTGGGCGAGCTACTGCACTCGGTCAAGAGAATGCTCCGCGTCGGGGGCATCTTCCTTGTTTCGACCCCGAACCAGGAGGACCTGTCGGCGGCAGCGGTGTACTGCCCGTTCTGCGACAGTCTCTTTCACCCGGTGCAGCACATCCGGAGCTGGTCGGTGGTGGCATTGACCCGCGTGCTCGAAGAGACCGGCTTCGCGGTCGAGTTCTGCCAGGGAATCCGCTTCGAGTCCTTTCAGGCGTGGTCGCCCTTCGAGGGCAGCAGCACCGAGGTGCTGGGGGTGCTGAAGAGCAACCTCCTTGGGCGCCTGGATCCTCTCCTGAGGCTCCTGGACCATATCTCAAGGCGGCGTTTTCCCAGCACTCTCGAGTTCCGGGTGCGCGCGGCCTCGGGACGACACTTGTGCGCCGTGGCACGCAAGCGGGGCTGACCGAGGGGTCGCCCGTCCGTCGGGAACGGGTTCCGGGCCGGCCAGCCGCTCGGACGGAGTAGCATCATTTGCGATGGGATTTACCATGGGCGACGAGGGCGGGAACGTGACAGCGATCGTCGGAGGTGCGTCCGCTCTCTCTGGCCCGCGTGTGCTGGTGCTCGCGACGGCCTTCCCTTCAAGGGTGCGGGCAACGATAGTCGAGGTCCGGCGCCGGTTTCCCAATGCCGACATTGTGCTTGGAGCAGCCGAAGTGGATGCATG
Organism: Thermoanaerobaculaceae bacterium; assembly: GCA_035403265.1. GTDB lineage: Bacteria > Acidobacteriota > Thermoanaerobaculia > Thermoanaerobaculales > Thermoanaerobaculaceae > JAAYVZ01. The sequence continues at coordinate 22,268 of DAONEV010000009.1, forward strand.
GCGGTTCGCGGACAGCCGTGTGCTCATCCGGCCGATGGGAGAGGACGCCTTGCGGCTCGACAGGCCTTCGCTGGTCGTCGAGATCGCCGCAGCCTTTGAGTTCGTGGTCATCCCAGTCGGCGTACCGCGGGAAGGCTTCGCCACGATTCCGAGATTCGTTCGAACGGCGGACGGGCCCCGGTTCCTGGTCTGCGGCTGGCTCGGGCTGCGACTGACTTCCCGGCTCGGAGCGTGGCTCTACCTCTGGCTGTGCACCCTGGTTCTCCATATCCCGCTCAGGCTCCTGATGCGGTGCGCGCGGGGCCTGGACGGAGTCGGGCTGCTGACACTGGGATGGTTGGCCGGTCGTCACCGACGAGCTGCCTCCGAACGACCGATCGGAGGCAGCGAGATCGTCCACGTCATCAACAACCTGGGCCTTGGCGGGGCGCAGCGTCAGGTGGTGGAGTACCTGCGACGCGCCACGGTCTCCGGAACCCCCATGCGGCTCCTGACTCTTGCCGACTACGACGAGTGCTTTCGGGACGAGATCGAGGTCCTCGGAATACCCGTGGAGGTCGTCCATGATCGGTTGTGTCGCGGACCGCTCCGCCGTTTCCTGGCCGATTTGTTTCCTCGCATCGCTCTCGTCGTCGCACTCACCGCCCGATTGCGCGAGATCAAGCCCTGCTGCGTCTGGAGCTGGCTTTTTCTAGCCAACGTTGTGGTGGCTCCGGCAGCCCGCAGGGCCGGTGTGCCCCGGGTGCTGACCTCGGTGCGCAACATGAGCGAGTGGAAAGGTTGGCCCGAGTACCGTCAGTGGTGGTTCCGGGCCGCGGACCACCGAGCGGCGCTGCTTTCCGACCTGGTCGTGGTCAATGCCCGTGCCCTGGCTGCCGACTACGCTGCGTGGGCCCGAGTCGGTCCTGAGAGGCTGCGCGTCGTGCCCAATGGCATCGATGCCATGCGCTTTCTCGTCGCGCCCTGGCGGGACATGCGAGGGGAGCTGGGCGTACCTCCAGGGGTTCCGCTCGTCCTGACCGTGGGACGGCTGGCTCACGAGAAGAGCCAGGACATGCTGGTTCGCTGTGCCGCACATTTGCGCGCCGCGGGTGTGGAACACCGGCTGGTGATCGTCGGTCGCGGCGAGCTGGAGGCGGAGCTACGGCAGCTCGCGTTCGAGCTCGGAGTGGCGGAGACCGTCGTCTTCGCCGGCACGACCATTGAGCCCCAGAGTCTCTACCGTAGCGCCGACGTCTTCGTGCTGTCGTCGCGAATCGAGGGGATGCCAAACGTCCTCATGGAGGCGCAGCTCTTCGGGCTCGCGGCTGTGACGACCCGCAGCGGCGGTTCCGCTGAGGTGGTGGCGGCCGGCCGGACGGGCTTCGTGGTGGAGGTCGGCGACGAGCCGGGTTTCGCCGCCGCGCTGCGACGGTTGCTGGAGGATCGGGAGCTGCGGCGCCGTATGGGAGACGCGGCACGGACCCGCATGGTCTCGGAGTTCGGTCTGGAGCATACCGTGGCCGCGATGGACGCACTGGTTGCCGAGGGCTTGCCTGAGAGGTTGCCATGACGAAGGGATTCCTCAGGATCGGTCCCGTCGTGACCGCCATTGGGTGTGGCAGGGCCCATCGCATCCTGACGACCCTGGACAACCACCTGGCGGCGTGGGGCCATCGGGTCAACCCCTTCGCGCTACACGAGCCCGAGATCTCCTTCCAGCTCGACGTCGGCGTGGCTGTCTGGGCGATTGCCACCGAGTTGCCCCTGGTGCAGGATGGCGAAGCTGCGGCGATGGAGGCTGCCCCGGAACGGCTGATGGGAAGCAAGGACGAGCCACGGCGCATCGCCGCGCGGGCGGCTGACCTCGTGGTACATCTCGATGCGGGTCGTATCCTTGCCGAGCGGGAGCGGCCCTGCTTCGATGTGGTGCACGGTCGTAGGACCCGGAGTGACGGGCCGTGATCACAGGTGCTTTCGAACGGGCTCGCCAAGCGTACTTCAAGCCTCTCGGGCGGCGGGAGCTGGAGCGCCAGGCTGCCGATGCGGACGCTCGTGAGCTCGGCGAGAGCCAGTGGTGGTCAAACGGAAGGTTGCGTGCGTACCAGGCTGAACGGCTTGCCCGGCTCCTCGACCACGCCGGGCGGCATACGGCGTGGTACGGGCGCCATTTCTCGGAGCTGGGTCGCGGTGGAGGGGGTGACCCCTGGGAGACGCTGGCGAGCTTCCCGGTGCTGCACAAGCGGGACTTGCAGGTCAGTGGTGTCGAGCTCGTGGCCGATAACGCGGCCGCGCTTGGAGCGTTTCACAACCAGACCGGGGGCTCGACCGGCGAGCGGGTTCAGCTCAAGCAGAGCCGGCGCTACCACGACCGAGCCATGCGCCAGATCGAGCGTGGCTTCGCGTGGTGCGGGTTCCAGCCAGGGGACTCGCATGTCTTTGTGTGGGGCTCAGACGTGGACTCGCGCGAGCACGCGGGTGCGGTGGCCGCCTGGCGCGACTTCTGGCACTGGCATCGACTCTGGGTCAATACCTTTGACCTGAGCTGGTCGAGTCTCGCCGGAGTGGTGGCGCGGCTGCGACTGCTCCGGCCGAGATTCCTCTTCGGGTACGTCAGCTCACTGGCCATGGTTGCCCACGCCATCGAGGCGCTTGGCGAGACGGCGGTGTGCCCCATCGCGGTCGAGACCACTGCTGAGCTGCTCTCGCCCGACCACCGCCGGCACCTTGAGAGGGTGCTGGGATGTGAGGTCTTCGACCGCTACGGCTGCCGAGAAGTCGGCAACATCGCCCACGAGTGCGGGGCTCACGCGGGCCTGCACTCGCTGGCCGAGAGCAACCTGGTGGAGGTCCTCGAGCTTGGCGCCGACCGTCCGGCGGCACCAGGCGAGCTGGGACGCATCGTGGTCACCAACCTGGATAACTGGGCCCAGCCGATGCTCCGCTACGAGGTTGGAGACCTGGGACGGCTCCTGCCGGGCGCCTGTCCGTGCGGTCGCGGGCTGCCGCGCTTGCGGGTGGAGGCTGGGCGTCTCGGGGACGTCCTCGAAGGGCCGTCAGGTCGACTCCTGCACAGTGAGTTCTTCACCCATCTCTTCTACGGCCACCCCGGGGTATGGCAGTTCGAGGTGGTGCAGGACGGAGCCGACCACCTGCGGGTCAGGGTGGTGCCCGGGCCGGGGTACGATGACAGGGTGCGTCACACCGTCACCGAGCAGATCCTTACAAACGGAGACCCGGCCTTCCGCGTGACCTGGGAGGTTGTGGAGGGGATCGCCCCGGCCAAGTCCGGCAAGTACCGGTTTGTGCGGAGGGAGCCGTGAGCGGGATCGAAGCTCCGGTCCGGGATCGCCAGGTGGTAGTAGGCCACGACCCATCCCTGCTCTCGTATCCGTGCGAGGCTCCCTACCACCCTTCCGAGCCCTTCCCGGAGCTGCAAGCCGTGGGTTGTCCGGTTGGCATCGAGCCGAACCCGGTCTTCCGGCTGGTCCGGAGCTGCCTGGGGGCCCTCGACCTGGACCTGAGACGCCGGGACACCCAGGCGTGGAACCCCCTCGGCGAGCTCATCCGGCCCGGCGACCGGGTGCTGGTGAAGGTCAATCTTGTTGTGGACTCTCACGAGCTGGGGGATGCGGGGCTGCAGGCCACCATTGTCCACGGCTCGGTGCTGCGCGCCGTGCTGGAATACGTGGCGTTGGCCCTGAGCGGACGGGGCATGGTCACGGTAGCCGACAGCCCAATCAAGGAAACCGACTTTGGTCTCGCCCTGGATCGGTCCGGGTGCGCCGCCGCGATCGCTCACCTGGCCGGCCGTGGCCTGGGAATACGTGCCCTCGACCTGCGCGACTACGCCACCCAGCGGGACGCGCGCGGGGTCATGAGCGGTCACCGACCCCTTGCCGGCGACCCGGATGGGTACGTCGTCTTCAACCTGGGAGATCAGAGCTTCTTTGCCGACCCCGGTGTCGACCCAACCCTGCTACGGAGCACCGCCGAGTTCTACACCAGCAAGTGCAAGGATGCCCACGATCATGGGGACCACCGCTACTCGGTGGCGCGAGCCGTGATCGACGCCGACGTCCTGATCTCGCTGGCCAAGCTCAAGGTCCACCGCAAGGCTGGCACCACCCTGTCCCAGAAGAACATGGTCGGCACAACCAACCTCAAGGAGTGGCTGCCGCACCACCGGTGGGGTACGCCCAGACACGGCGGCGACGTGCTCGACGACGGCGCCTCGGCGCTTCAGGTCATGCGCGAGCTGCTGCACGACCGGCTGGCGCGGACGCCCTTCGGTCGGCACACGCGCGGCTGGCTACTTGGGAATCTCTCGATCCTGGAGTCCTTGCCCGGGGCGAGACGGCGTTTCCACCCCTGGGGCGAGGGCGACTGGTCCGGCAACGACACCATCTGGCGGACCCTCCTCGACCTCAACAACTGCGTGCTCCACGGCACCCCCGACGGCCGGCTCGGGGACCGCCGCAAGCGCTACATGGCCTGGGTGGACGGGATCATCGGGGGTGAGCGCGAGGGCCCCCTCAGCCCGCATCCCCACCCGGCCGGGCTGATCGTCGCAGGGTGGCACCCCTGGGCGGTGGACTGGGTGGCCACCGAGGCAATGGGATGGGAACCCGCACGGCTGCCGTACCTGGCCCGGTGCAGGGACTCGCGCTACCGGTTGGCCCCGGACTTCGAGGCCCGGGACATCGACATCCGCCGTGTCGGGCCAGTACCGAAGCTCTGCTTCGCACCTCCGGCCGGATGGCGAGCGTGGTGGGGGCGGGGGGCGGTGTGAGTGGGAGGCCGGTGTCCGTGGTCCTCGCCTGTGCGCGGCCCGAGCGCGTGCTGGAGGCCGTGGCCCATGCCCGCGCCGAGCTGCCCAGGACCGAGGTGGTGCTGTGCACGCCCGGGGTGTGGGAGGCGGCCCTTGCCTCCGCCGGGACGAATCGGCTCCTGGTCGAGCCGGGCGGGCTGCTCACCTCGCGCGGCGTCCGCCGGCTGTGCCGCCAGGCGCTGCGCGGCCGGGAGATCGGGCTGGTGGTGCTGCCCGCCGACTTGCCGGGCACGCGGTACGCCCTGCGCCTTCAGTTGCTCACCCTCCTGACGCTGCGTCCCCGGAGGGGTATCATCTTCGGCGGCGCCGACGCAGTCGCCCCCATCTGCTGGAGCAACCTGGAGCTGGGTAGGCGCCTGCTCTCCTGGCCGTGGCGGGCGGCGCTGGCGGTGTTGATCGTGGTGCTGGGGCTTGCGCTCATGGCCGCGGAGTCGGTGCGATGGTTGGGCCGGAAGCGGCGCCTGGCCAGGCTGCTCGGCGGAGCGGCGCGCCTTGATCCGCCCGCCCGTGATCGCGGCGGGTCCTGACGCATGTGCGGGATCGCCGGAACTTGGCCGTCAGGCCCGGCCGAGCGCGCCCCCGAGGGACTGGGTCGGCTCGTCGATGCCATTGCCGACGCCATCGCCGACCGCTGGTCCGACGATTGATGGAGCCGGGGGAAGCCGACGCCGGAATTCGTCTCGGCCGCCAGTCGATGCTCTCGTCGCCCGGCGGGCCGGTCGTGGTCTTCAAGGGCGAGCTCTCGCGGCGTGGCGCCGAGAATCCGTGGCCGGCAGCCAGGCGGAGGTGGTCGACGAGGTGGAGCGCTTGCTCGCCAACGCCGTGCGGCTGGCCGAGGGCATGCTGGCCCGGCGCTACTTCTACCCGGCCTGCCACCGCATGGAGCCGTACCGCTCGGAGGTGCCCGAGGGGGGATGGCGACTACCCGTCACCGAGCGATTGACTGGCCGGGTGATGTCGCTGCCAACCGGCACGGCCGTGGGGCCCGGCGAGATCGGACAGGTGTGCGAGATCGTGCGCTTCGCCGGCGCGAACGGACGCGAGATTGCGCGCCGACTCGCCGTGTCTGACCGGCTCGTGAGGCCGTCGCAATGAGGGCTCGGCGAGGAGCACCAGGGTCACCAGGGCGTGGTCCGGCACGGGGGCTGCGAAGCGCGGCGGCTCGCTGACCAGGACGAAAGCAAGCAGCAGGGCGTAGCTGCCAACGGCCATCCCCGTGAGGGCGGCCAGGAGGCAGGTGTCCTGGGCCTCCGGGCGCCGCCAGGCGCGTCGCCCCAGGAACGTCAGGAGCACGCCGGTCGCCAGCCACGGGAACACCGGCTCCAGCCCCTGGGTGAAGGCCCGCGATCCGGCAATGAGGGCCCGGGACGGCCCAAGGACGAGGCCGCCGGGTCCCCGGGAACCGGGAGCACGCGCTGCCCAGTTGGCCGGGGCGCCTGCCCCAGCCAGGGCATCCTGCCAGCCGGCGGCGCACGACGACCGGTCGGCTGGCAGTGGGTACGTCAGGCCCAGGCCTCGCACGAGGAGTTTCGCGAATGAGCGTGCGACGTGCTGGCCGTAGCGGAGGGGGTGCGCGCGGATGCCATCGAGGGCGAGCGCGAGGAAGATGCGTTCTTCCTTGCGGGCCAGGCTCTCGGGGCCGGGCAGGGTACGGGCGTAGTCCTCGACCACCCGGCGGGGGCTGCGGTCACCGAAGTCCTAGCGCTCACACTCACGCTTGACCGATCCGAAAATCAGCCAGTCGCCCATGTAAACACCCGAGTCGGCGTACTTCGAGAGGTACAACGGCATGAACTCCCGAAGGCCGCGCACGATCTCGGGGTAGCGCTTCG
>DAONEV010000010.1:0-27597 GCA_035403265.1 Thermoanaerobaculaceae bacterium
CACCACCACCGTCTCGGTGCTGGTCATCGCCTGCCCCTGCGCCCTTGGCCTGGCCACTCCGACCGCCCTGGTGGTGGCGACCGGCCGCGGTGCCCGGCTGGGGGCGCTCTTCACGTCTGCGACCGCGCTCGAGACCCTGGCAACGGCCCGCGCCGTCGTTTTCGACAAGACCGGCACCCTCACCGAGGGGCGGCCCCGCCTGGAGACCCTCCACTCGCTGGCTGGCGGTGAGGATGCCCTGGCGCTGGTAGCCGCCGCCGAGGCACACTCCGAGCACCCCCTGGCCCGTGCCGTCGTGGAGGGCCTGCAGACCCGCGGGATCGCCGTGGGTATGGCCGTGGAGGAGCTGACGGCCGTTCCCGGCCGCGGCATCCACGCCCGCGTCGCGGGCCACGAGGTGGTGGTTGGTAGTGCCGCCATGCTGGAAGAAGCGGGCATCGACCTGGCGCTCCACCGTACCCTTCTCGACGGCATCGCCGCGCAGCCCGCGACCGCAGTGGTGGCCGCCGTCGACGGCGTGCCGGTTGCCGCCATCGGCCTCGCCGACCCGCCACGCCCCTCCGCGGGCCCCGCGGTCGCCCGGCTCCACGCCCTGGGCCTGCGCACCGGCATGGTCACCGGGGACGGCGAGGCCACGGCCATAACTGTCGCTCACTCCGTGGGTATCGCGCACGCCGACGTCGCCGCCCGTCAGCTTCCCGCCGCCAAGGTGGCCGCGGTGCGCCGCTGGAAGGACGCGGCCGGCGGCCCGGTGGTCTTCGTCGGGGACGGCCTCAACGACGCGCCGGCGCTGGCCGCCGCCGACGCCGGGGTCGCCATGGCCTCGGGCGCCGATGTCGCCGCCCAGGCAGCCGGCCTCGTGCTGACGCGCCCCGATCTCGACGTGCTGGTCGATGCCATCGCCCTCGCCCGCGCCACCCTCCGCACCATCCGCTGGAACCTGTTCTGGGCGTTCGGCTACAACGTCGTCGGCATCCCAGTCGCCGCCGGCCTGCTCTACCCCGCCTTCGGCCTCCTCCTGAGCCCCGAGCTGGCCGCCGCGGCGATGGCCTTCTCGTCCGTCCTCGTGGTGACCAACTCCCTGCGCCTGCGCGGGTTCTCGCCCGCTCCGCACGGCTGACGTCCGGCCACCCGCAGCCGGAACTCGACGACAACGGCAAGCCGAGCCCCGGCCCGCCGGGCGCAACCTCGGCCGCCGCCTGGCGTAGGAGGATCGGGAAGGGACCGCCATGAGTGGACCGTTGTCCGGCGTGGTGACCTCGGGGTCGATCGCCCTCTTGCTGGTCGCCTTGCCTCCCGGCACCCAGCCGCCGTCGCAGCCGACCGTCCAGGCGCGAGCGGCGATCGAGGTCGAGCCGGCCGCAGCACCGGTGCCGCGGCGTCGCCTGGAGCCGAGCCCCTACCCGCGAGTGTCCGCGCAACACATGCTCGATGAGCTGACCCAGCTCACCAGCATTGGCGCCGACGGACTGTGGCGCACCTCCGGCTCGGCCGGCGAGCGCCAGGCGTTCGTCTGGCTGCGCGAGCGCCTGGGAGAGCTCCACCGGCTCCCGGCGCTGGGCGCGGAGGTGGAGCGGCAGACCTTCCGGATCCCGCTCGCCACCGAGGTATGGGAGGCACGGCTCGAGCTCGAGCGCGGTGGCATCGGGCATGCGGTGCCGGTGCATGCCATGCAGGGGCACCGGGAGACGCTCTCGCGCACCCTACGTTTCGACACCGACGGCCAGCCCAACGACACGGCCCGGAACCCGATCCAGGTTGACGCGGTGCCGACGATCATCAGGAGCTACAACGAGCTGCGGTCGCTCCGCGCCAATGACCTCGAAGGCCGGGTCGCGCTGGTCGACTACGCGGTGTTCGACCGCGGACTGGTCGACCTGGCGACCGCCCAGGGCCGGGCCGCCGAGCTGCTGGGCAAGCGCCCGGCGGCCGTCGTGCTGATCACCTCATATTCCAACCAGCCGGGTGAGGCCCACGGCTCGTTCGTTGGCGATGTGAGCGGCTTCGCGTACCTCGACGCCCCGGCCCCAGTCCCCATGGCGTTCACCCGCCTGGAGGACCTGGGCCCGGCCGGCATTGGGGGCTGGCCCGACCTGGGCGACGTCAGCAAGGTCACCCTGCGCCTGGATGTGGACGTGCTGGCCCCGGGTGAATCGGAGCTGACGTGCCTCCACATCCCGGGGCAGACTGGTGACCGTGTTGTCATCCTTGGCGCCCACCTGGACTCGCCCAACTCCCCTGGCGCCCTGGACGACGGAAGCGGGTCGGTGGCGCTGCTCGAAGCCGCCCGCGCTCTCGACTCCACGGGTCGGCGACCGCCCGTGGACACGACCATGTGCTGGTTCGGCAGCGAGGAGCGGGGCCTGTACGGCTCGTCGGAGTTTGTCCTGTCGCACCAGGAGCTCGTGGACCGCGCGCTCGGGATGCTGCAGGCCGACTGCCTCGGGCACGCGATCGAGGGGCTTGACCCCAGGCTCTACCTGGAGCAGTGGACGTACGGAGGGTGGGGCAACGCGTCGACACCCCTGCCGGACTTCGTGGCGGCAGCCGCGGCTCCCCAGGGTGACACCCTCCTACCCCTCCGCTCCGACGGCGCGGGCTCTGACGACGCCTCGTTCGTGGGCTTCGACGTACCGGCCGCCAACCTCATCCTCATGGACCCCTTCGGGCAGGGCGAGGTGCACGTCGACAACCACCTCCACGACCCCTACGACACGGTTGCACTGGTGGCCCAGCACCCCGCCGAGCTCGAGGCGGTGGCGCGCGCCTACCTCGCCGCGGCGCTGCGCCTCGGCTCCGAGCGGCCTGACCTCAAGGTCACGCGACCGCCGGTCGGGCGGGCGGTCTTCGTGGCCAGCCACACCGAGCAGCCGCACATGACGCCGACGTCGCTTACCACCCTCGGCATGGCCATGGCCTGGGAGCAGCTCGATGTCGACGTCGTCCCCTATGGCCATGCCGTGACGGCTGACGATCTCGACGGCGCGTCCGTGGTCATCGTGCTGCCGGTGCTCGACTACCCCACGGCGGACGGCGCCCAGCCCTACGACGAGGCATGGTCGGCGGAGGAGGTCGCGGCGCTCCAGACCTACGCCTCCGGAGGCGGGTTGCTCGTCCTCACTACCAGCGCCTACCGAATCAGGCAGCCCAACACCCTGCTCGATCCCAACGAGGACTGGCCCGACACCAACGCCGTGGGAACATCACTCGGCGCGACGTACCTGGATCGACCGCTCCCCGGGAGTGCCGCGACCGTCACCTCCAGTCACGAGCTGGTGCGCGGCCTCGGCTCGCTCGCCCTCGCCCCGGGCAACGGACGGGCGATCAGCGCCCCGCAGGGCCGGGTCCTCGCCACGGCCGGCCCGGAGGTGGCAGCCGCGCTGGTCTCGGTCGGCACCTCGGGCGGCGAGGTGCTGGCCCTGGCAGACCTCGGCATGCTCGGGGCCCAGGGCAACGCCGTCCCCAACATCACGTTCTGGCACAACCTGGCGCGCTACGCCCGCACCCGCTGACAGCAAGGGTAAACCACATGAGACAGGGCCGGCGACCCGGGGGTCCGGCTTTTGACTTCCAGCCGGGCGGATGAGGGCAAAGTGGGGCTACTCCAGCCGCGGCTTCTCCACCTCGCCGGCCTTGAGCTTGTCGAGCCATGCCTGGATGCCGCGGGCCGCCTGCTTGCCGGCGCCCATGGCGAGGATGACGGTGGCGGCACCGGTCACGATGTCACCGCCAGCGAAGACGCCCGGGATCGAGGTCTGCAGGGTCTCGGGGTCGGCGACGATGTTGCCGTGACGGTTGAGCGTCAGACCCGGGGTGGAGCGGGTGGCGAGCGGGTTGGGACCCTGGCCGATCGCCATGACCACGGTGTCGACGGCGATCTCGTACTCGGAACCGGCGATCGGCACCGGGCGGCGGCGGCCCGAGGCGTCGGGCTCGCCGAGCTCCATGCGCTGGATCTGCATCCCGGTCACGAACCCCTCGGCGTTGCCGCGCACGGCGAGCGGCGCCGACAGCCACCGGAAGTCGATGGCCTCCTCCTCGGCGTGCTCGAGCTCCTCGCGGCGCGCCGGCGACTCGTTGCGGGTGCGCCGGTAGATGCAGATGACCTCCTCGGCACCCAGCCGTTTGGCGGTGCGCAGGCAGTCCATGGCGACGTTGCCCGACCCCACGACTGCAACGCGGCGGCCCGGCCGCACGGGCGTGTCATGGCGAGGAAAGTCGTATGCCTTCATGAGGTTGACGCGCGTCAGGAACTCGTTGGCCGAGAGCACGCCGATGTAGTTCTCGCCGGGGATGCCGAGGAAGTACGGCAGCCCCGCCCCGGTGCCCAGGAACACGGCGTCGAAGCCGAACTCCCAGAACAGCTCATGGACGGTCGCGGTCTTGCCGATCACGAAGTCGCCGCGGAGCGTCACACCCATGGAGTTGAGCGCCTCGATCTCGTAGTTGACGATCTCCTTCGGCAGGCGGAACTGGGGGATGCCGTAGACGAGCACACCACCCGGCTTGTGCAGCGCCTCGAAGATGGTCACGGCATGCCCGGCGCGGGCCAGCTCGGCGGCGCAGGCGAGACCCGCCGGGCCGGAGCCGACGATTGCCACGCGCATGCCTGTGGGCGGCGCCAGCTCGGGGGTGGAGGCCTGGCCGCGAGCGCGCTCCCAGTCGGCGACGAAACGTTCGAGCCGTCCGATGGCCACCGCCTCGCCGCGCTTGGCGACCACGCACACCACCTCGCACTGCTCCTCTTGCGGGCAGACGCGCCCGCAGATGGCCGGCAGCGTGTTGGTCTCCTTGAGCTTGACCAAGGCACCCGCGACGTCGCCCTGGCGGAGTCGGTCGATGAAGGCGGGGATGTCGATTCCAACTGGACAACCCTTGACGCATGGCGGGTTGGCGCACTGCAGGCAGCGCTGCGCCTCGACGAGCGCCGTCTCGGGGTCGTAGCCCGTCGCCACCTCGTCGAAGTTATGGATGCGCACGTGGTGGTCCTGGGTCGGCATCGCGTGCCGCGGAATCTTCATGCGTTCCGGCTTGGGCAGCTCGGGGACGCCACGGACCTCGTCAGCCATGGTGCGCCCCACCTTCAGCGTGGCAGCGACACTCCTCCAGGTAGCGTTCGCGCGCCGCCTGCTCCTCCGGCAGGTACATGCGCAGCCGCTTGACGAGGAGCTCGAAGTCCACCTCGTGGGCGTCGAACTCCGGACCGTCCACACACACGAACTTGGTCTGGCCACCCACCGAGACGCGGCACGCGCCGCACATCCCGGTACCGTCCACCATGATCGAGTTGAGCGAGGCCCAGGTCTTGATCCCCAGGCCCCGGGTCTGCTCGGCCACCGCCCTCATCATCACCGCCGGGCCGATCGCCACCACCAGGTCGGGCTTGCCGCGTTCGGCCACCAGGTCGGCCAGGGCGTGCGTCACGAGTCCCTTGCGCCCCAGGGATCCGTCGTCGGTAGTGAGGAAGATCTCGTCGGAAGCCGCGGTCATCTCGGACTGCAGGATGACCAGCTCATGCGTACGCCCGCCGAGGATCGACAGCACCGTGTTGCCGGCGGCCTTCATGCCGGCGGCGATTGGCAGCAGCGGCGCGATGCCGGCCCCGCCGCCAACACAGATGACGGTGCCGAAGTGCTCGATGTGGGTGGGTGTGCCGAGCGGGCCCACCACCGAGGCGAACTGGTCGCCCCCGTTCATCCGCCCCATGGTCATGGTGGTCTTGCCGACCTCCTGCACCACCAGGGTGATGGTGCCGGCCGCCGGGTCGGCGTGGGCGATCGTGAGGGGGATGCGCTCCCCCAGCTCGTCGGGCATGACGATGACGAACTGCCCCGGCCGGTGCTTGCGGGCGATCTCCGGCGCGCGGACGACGAAGCGATGGAAGCGCGGTGCGATTTCCTCGCGGCTCTCGATGGCAAACACCCGGCGCCCTCCCTACCCTGCAAACGCGTGAGGTTCCTGGGGCACTCCTGCGACCGTGCGGGTCCTCGAAATCCCCGGTGATTGTAGGAAGCGGCCTAGCGGAAGGCAATGCCCCGCCGGCTGGGGTGATTTGCCCCTTTGTGACAACCGAGGGCCGAGAGAATCACGTAGGTCCAGGGACTGCCTGGTGGGTCGGGGTGCCGGGTCCGGGGCATCAGGTCCTTCGATTGCCCGCAATGCCACATGTCCTGTCGCCAGTCAGTCGGCTTCCAGCGGTTGACCCTTGACGGCATGGAGATAGCAGTAACGCGCGTAAGTTGTCTTCCGGCATAGCCTCCCCGACGCCAGGCGCACACGGCAGCGTTTCCGCTTGAGTTGGAGGTTCTCCCAGTTGCTTGGCATCAACCGGACTTCTGTTTCGGCTTTACAGTACGGGCAGAACGCAACGAAATACGGGACTATCGGATCACCACCAATGAAGGTGTTGTCAGTTTCCGCACCGCAGGCTGCACAGAAGACGTGCAGGTAGCCACCGGTCAACTGACAGGCTAGCCCGGTGAGTTCGGTTGTTCCCATGCCGTAGGCTCCCGTCACTTGCCAGTATAGACAAGCCCAGCCGACCCGTTGCGCACCAGGGAATCACCATCGGCAGCATTGGGAGTGCCTACGCTCGCGGTGGTAGTCTGTGGCCTAGCGATGCGAATCGAGGAGTGCTACCGGGTCCTTGGGCTGCCGTCCGATGCGGATCTGGACCGCGTACGGACCGCCTACCGCACGCTGTCGAAGATCCTCCATCCGGATCGCCATCTCCGAGACCCTGATCCAAGGGTCAGAGACGTCGCAGCAGCAAAGCAGCGGGAGCTCAACGAAGCGTACCAGACAGTCGTCTCCTTTATTCAGGCGAGCAAACAGCCCCCGGTGCAATCAGCCGGACCAAGTTCAGCACCACCGCCCTCACGTCCGGCACCACCACCGCCCACGACAAGCCAGCCAGAGTCGGCACCACCCTCGACCCCTAACGCTCGGCCGTCCTCTCAGCCAGTGGCGGGGGCGAAACCTCTTGGAACCGCTTGGATAGCCTTCTACGCGATTGTGCGGCCGGTCCTTGGGGCCATGTCGGCGCTGGAGGAGAGTCTCGAACCAACCAGCCAGTGGACTCCGGCGGGGCTGCTCATCAATGCGGCGTGGTTCGGCTTTGCGATTGTAGTTGGGGTCGGGCTCATGAAGCGGCGTTTCTGGGCCTGGATTCTCAATTGGCCTCTCCTTGCAATGACGACGCTCACTACTGCTCTCTATCCGATAGCCAAAATGCCAAGGGGTAGCCTCACGCCCGGTGAGACGTCCGGCATGTTCTTCGCGCTCCTGGCTGTTCTCGCCGTGGTTTGGCTGCTTCCAAACACCATCTACTTCGCCAAACGGGTGGATCTCTTCCCAAGGTTCTCGCGGGAGACGACTAGGCAATCGACGATGCCACAAGAAGATGAACCAAGTCGCCCGCAGGAAGCTAACCCTCGCCCGCAGGCGCCCGAACGCGGTGAAGACAGTCCGGGGGCGGGCACAGCCGCTTCAGGACCGAAGCGGGCCAAAGAGTGTCCGCCCCCCGACCATCGCCCCGGTCACGTTGATCCGACACCCCAGGGCGAGAGTGCGGAAGGGGGCCCGGCCACCAGGGCAAAGTGGCAAGCGCAACCGCGCGGCCAAACTCTTGACGCCGGCACGCTGATCATTCTTGCGGCTCTTCTTGTCTTTGTCGTTGGGGTGATTGTTATCGCCAGCACTAGAGCAAGCTCAGTAAGCCAAACGTCGTCGAGAATCTCCGAAGCCCAGCACGAGAATGGCTCTTCAACCATTCCTCCCGCTGACTCCCGTAGGGTGGTTCCCCATGAACAGCTGCAGCGGGTTCAAGCAGGTGACTACCCGACGCCAAGTGCTGCGACGAAAAAGCCAGCGTTGCCAAGTCCTCTCTGGGCGCGCCTGGCAGACCTTGTGGCGGATGAACGGTTCAAAGCACTGCCTCCGGTCAAGAAGCGAATCGCCATTCAACGATTCCTGTCTCGCACGCTCCCTGAATACGCAACCTTGACGCAAGAGCAGAAGGATGATCTCGCCAGGACAGTATCCGAGGGGTACGGAATCACCATCGACCAGCCCGAGAGCGCTCCTGTTCAAACCAGAGACCCCACCAAAGAAGCAGGATCCGGTTCGACAGATCAACCCACCACGACTGAAGCCCCACCTTTCCGTTTGAAGGCGTGGACCGACGTGTTGCCACCCGAAGGCAGGTGGCAGACGAGGAGCGAAACCTCTGCTAGCAGCAAAACGGCCGCCGTCCCGAGGCAGGGCACGGCCTCCGCGGCTGTGGTGTTGGACAAACTCTTCACGGACCCGCGCTTCTGGGAGCTTCCCGAGGAGACTCGCAAGACGACACTCCACAAAATGCTGGTCGCGTTGAGCTCCGAGTACGCGCAAAGCGACGGCGAGAGTCAGCGACAGTGGCAGGACTACATTCTCTCAAGGGTCCATGAGGCTCTTCAGAAGGGCGAATACTACAGCCCTTTGCCCGATCAGAAGCCTACTGCTGCTATGCCCATTGCGCCTCGAGTTGCCGAGAATGCAACGCCGAGTAGTCGTTCTTCTGAGCAACCGGCGGACGGAGGTCCCCCAACAGCCCTACCTCGGACCCCAGATCCCACTGAGTCACCCTGCCGATTGGAGGTCTATTTCAATTCCCCGCTGTCGCGCGGCGAGGTCGTTGTGCGGCTGGATGATTCACCTGAGCAGGGGTTCGCCTTCGACTTCGGTGGACACGGAGGCTTGTTCACACGAAGAAAACAGAACGGCGGCATCGTGGAAGAAAGCCTCGACCTCTCAGAGGGCGAGCATCGGATTAGTGCGAGGGTTCTTGACAGGAAGCGGCAGACCCTCGGCGAAGGAGGCCCCTTCCTGGTACAGGCCAAGCCAGGCGATCGATGGACCTTACGGATTGCCGTGGATCTACCCAGCGAGAACCCGTCGTTCCACCTGGTCCGGGTGACAAAGGGGAGTGCCACGCCTGCTGTCCCGAGGTAGTGAACGTCCCACTCACGGGCACCTTCCGGGACCAGTGCAGCTCAACCAGCAGGCATCGCGCGCCGTTTGGCACTGTTGTCCCGCCACTTCGAATGCACCTCACTCCTCCGCCACATTGGCGTCAACGGCGGGCAGGACTTGTGGGTCACTGGCAGCTACGTGTGCGCCACCGCGAAGTCCTCGACGAATCCAAGGTAGTTGCACACCTGCAAGGTGCGCTCTTGACCTCCAGAATCGAGGACGACTACGGTTCGACCGTTGGCGAGAACGCTGCGCACGTCGGTGGCGATTGCAGAGAGCGTCTCCGGAGGTATCTTGCAGAAGTCGAATGTTGGGTGCTCGACAACCAGAATACGCAGCGATCGGTGCCGGTTGTCGAGCCATTCCTGGAACGTAACCCGCCCTTTGCGTTCAGAAGGGTCGTCAAAGCCGCCACAGAATGAGTAGAAGGAGTACTCACTGGTGCCTTGGGGACCTCCCTTCCTGCCGAGAAGCGAGACTATGGTGATCAGACTCTCGTTCGGCAGCCCAGTGACCCAGAAATCTACTAGTTCATCAGGAATCGGATCCGTACGGCTCTTGGACCTACCTGGCCTGGCACAAGTAAAGAACGCCGTTTGGTTAAGGCAGGAGCGTGGTCTCCAGCGACGGAGCCGTTGTGGCTCCACTACGGTGCTCCCGAAAACCGCACCGAGAGACAGCAACGACGTCCAGTGGGGTTCTGGGCGGCCTCATCAAGCCGATCTGGCTGTAACACGAGCCAAGTGTAGCTGAGACGAGTTGGGGTGGTAGATCTGCTTGAAGGGCTGCCTGGGCAAAGACGTGGCGTTGGGAGCGGCACCGTGTGGGAGGCGTCGGTAGAACTCTCAACTCTCGTGCGGGTGTCTGGCCGGTGGGGTATCCTCGGCGGGTGAGCGACCCTCCCGTGTCTCGCAAGGTGGCGCTGCGGCCGCGGGCGAGCCTGGCGCGGAAGCTGGACTACAGCTCCGAGCTGAACCCCGCCCAGCAGGAGGTCGTGATGCACCCGGGCGGGCCGATGCTGGTGCTCGCGGGTGCCGGTTCGGGCAAGACCCGCACTCTTGTCTACCGCGTCTCGCGGCTCATCGAGGACGGCGTCGAGCCGGGCGCCATCCTCCTCCTCACCTTCACCAACCGCGCGGCGCGGGAGATGCTGGAGCGGGTGGCGACGATCCTCGGGCGCGACTCCGGGCGCGTCATGGGCGGCACCTTCCACTCCGTGGGCAACCGGCTGCTGCGGCGGTTCGGCGACAAGCTCGGCTACGCGCCGTCCTACGGCATTCTCGACCGGGAGGACTCCCGGGACCTCATGGGCACAGCGCTCACCGACCTGCAGCCGGACACCCCCGAGCGCCGCTTCCCCGGCGCCGCGGTGCTGAGCGAGCTGTACTCCCTCGTCATCAACACCGGAAAACCCCTCGGCGATGCGCTCACCTCCCGCTACCCGCAGTTCGCGGCCCAGCAGGAGGTCATTCAGGCCGTCTTCAAGCGCTACATGGAGCGCAAGCGGGCGGCCCAGGTCATGGACTACGACGACCTGCTGCTCAACTGGCTGCTGCTCCTGCGGCGCCATCCCGAGGTGCGCGCCCACCTGCAGGGCCGCTTCCTGCACGTGCTCGTGGACGAGTACCAGGACACCAACCGTCTCCAGGCCGACATCGTCGACACCGTGGTCGGCGGTGACAGGAACCTACTGGTGGTAGGGGATGACGCCCAGTCGATCTACGGATTCCGGGGCGCCGACGTGGGCAACATCCTCTCGTTCCCCGACCGCCACCCAGAGTGCCGGACCTTTCGGCTCGAGACCAACTACCGCTCGCTGCAGCCCATCCTGCAACTGGCCAACGCGTCCATCGCCTGCAACCAGCGCCAGTTCCCGAAGGAGCTGCGGGCCGTGCGCGAAGGTGGGGAGCTGCCGGTGCAGTGCGCCGCGCCCTCCCCCGAGGCCCAGGCCGGGTTTGTCGCCCAACGCGTCCTGGAGCTCATCGACGAGGGCGTGCCGCTCGGCGAGGTCGCCGTCCTGTACCGCAACCACACCCATTCGCTCGAGCTCGAGGTCGAGCTGACACGCCGCGGCATCCCGTACGAGGTGCGGTCGGGACTGCGCTTCTTCGAGCAGCGTCACGTCAAGGACGTGCTGGCCCACCTGCGGTTCGTCGTCAATTCCCGTGACGAGGTGGCGTTCGCGCGCCTGGCGCGCCTGCGCCCCCGGCTCGGCCAGCGCCTGGTGGCGCGCCTCTGGGCCGCCATCGCCGCAGCAGCCGACCCTCTCAAGGCCGTGCAGCACCTGGACAGCGCCTCGATCGGCCTGCCCGGCGCCGCCGCCCGCTCGGCGAGCCTGCTGGGCACCTTGCTCGGCCGGATCGAGCGACTGCGGGGGCGCCCAGGCGAGGCGGTGCGGGAAGTGCTCGCCGGTGGCTACCGCGACTGGGTGCGTGCGCAGCTCGACAACGCCGGCGCCCGTCTCGACGACCTCGAGCAGCTCGCCATCTTCGCCGACGGCTACGAGACCCTCGGCGTCTTCCTGGACGAGGTCACGCTCATGAACGAGCTTTCCGGGGAGGATGTGGCCGAGACCGAGGGCGAGCGGGAACGGCTCGTGCTTTCCACCGTGCACCAGGCCAAGGGGCTCGAGTGGCGGGCCGTCTTCGTGCTCTGGCTGGCCGAGGGGCGCTTCCCCTCGTCCCGCGCCGAGGACATCGAGGAGGAGCGCCGGCTGTTCTACGTCGCCTGCACGCGCGCCAAGGATGAGCTGGTCCTCTGCCACCCCTACGTCGCCCGCGACCGCTACCGCGTCGACGTCATTCTCGAGCCCTCGCGCTTTCTGGCCGAGCTCCCTGCCGAGGTCACCCAGTGCTGGGAGGTCCAGGCCGGCGAAACCCCCGCCGAGCTGGAAGCGGGAGGCACCTACGCCCTGCCAGACTTCCTGGATCCCGGGGTGAACTGACCCAGGCGCCTATCCCGCTGGGAGCCAGGAGTCGAAAGCCTCGCCCGCTCGCCCACTGATCGCCGACCTCACTCGACCCGCCTGGCTCGCTGGTTCGCGCCGTTCTGGTGCAGCACCAGAGCAGTGGCATGCCCGCGGCTGTCCGTCTCGAATGTGATCTGGGCGTCCACGACCTTGTAGAAGTAGTCGTTGGGACTCTCCGGGTACACCTCGAGCTTCGGTTGCCCGGTTGCCTGCACGAAGAGGTGGCTGCTCTCGCGCGTGACGGTCAGCACGAATCCGGGCAAGAGCTCGTACTGGCCCACGAGGCCATCGAGCAACCTGGGGTCGACGGCGATCTCCGTGTGCTCCTTCGATGGCTCCTGCGGCGGGAGGTTGGTATCGATCAGCTTCGCCCGCTGGTTCGCGCCGTTCTGGTGCAGCACCAGAGCAGTGGCGTGCCCGCTGCCGTCCGTCTCGAAGGTGATCTGGGCGTCCACGACCTTGTAGAAGTACTCCCTGGGACTCTCCGGGTACACCTCGAGCTTCGGTTGCCCGGTCGCCTGCACGAAGAGGCGGCCACCCTCGCGCGTTACCGTGAGTACGAACCCTGGCATCAGCTCGTATTGCCCCACCAAGCCGTCGAGCAGCCTGGAATTGACGGCGATCTCCTTGTGCTGCTTCGGCGGCTCCCTCAGGGGCACCTGCGGGTCCAGCAGGTGTTGGCCGATGTCGTCCACCTCCCCGGCCGCAGCCACGGCGTTCGACAGCACGACGACTCCGGTCCGGCTCTTCGGATCAAAGCCAATGAACGACCGGTAGCCGCCCGTACCACCGTTGTGCCAGACCACTTCAGTGCCATTGCGGGTGAAGACATGCCAGCCAAGAGCGATCTCGAGGTCGGGCGCCCCGGTCGGACGACGGACCTTGAGCATGGTGGACAGGGCCGAATCCAGCGGCGACTTCGAATACCCCAGGTTGGCTGCGAGGAAGAGCAGGAGATCGTTGGCGCTCGAGCGCAGGCCGCCGGCCCCCGCGAGGGTCGGCAGGTCCCAGCTCGGGGTCGTCTCCATCGCCTCGTTGTGTCCTGCCGCCAGCCGCGCTTTTTGCTCCGGCGAGAGCGCGATGCCGGTGCTGGTCATACCCAGGGGCCCGGAGATGCGAGACCGGACCAGGGCGTCATAGTCCACGCCCGCACGCCGTGCCAGCGCGTGTCCAAGCAGCCCGGCCCCCAGGTTGGAGTACTCGTATTGCGAGCCGATGTCGCGAGTGAGCTCGTAGCTCGAAAGGAACTGGTAAAGCTGCTCGACGGAGTAGTCGGCATAGGGGTTCGCCAGGTCCTTGGGAGACAGATTCCCGGGCAGGCGCGGCAGCCCCGAGGTGTGGGTGGACAGATCCTGCAGGGTGATCGCGCGGCCGTCGCGTTCCGGCACCGTGATGCCCGCCGGCAGGTACTTTGCGACCGGATCGCTGAGTGCCACCTCCTCGCGTTGCACCATCTCGCAGAGCAACAGCGAGGTGAAGACCTTTGTCGCCGAGCCGATCTCGAAAATCGTCTCGCCGTCGAGCGGGCGCCTGTCGCCCTTGGCGAGGTTGCCATACGCCACCACTCTGCGCCCCGCCGGTTCGATCACGCCCACGACGATCCCGATGCCCTCCTTCGTATTGACCCGTTCCGCGAGTACCTGGCGAATCTGGGCGTCTGGTGGAAAAGGGGACGGTGGGGCCGCTTGCGCCTGGGCAAGGCTGGCCAGGGAAATGGCCGTGACGGCAAGGACACCGACGACGCTCCGATTCATTCAGGACTCCCTTCCCAGGGCATCGAGCGCGTCGATCTCGCGTTGGAGCTTCCGCGCCGCCCACTGGTTCAGCTTTCCGATGCCGACAAACACCAGCCCACAGGCGACAGCCGTCAGGAAGAACGTGATCACGATGGCGCGGGTGTGGGCGGGAGCGTGGGGCTGCTCCAGGGTCCACAGAAGAAGACCGAAGAGAAAAACGGCCATCCCGGGTACCAACGGCAGCAGGTACCACCTCCAGACACCGCGCAGCAGATCCCGTTGCCGCTCGAGCTGCTCCCGATGAAACTCAAGGCAGGACCTGAATGCCATCTCCGTCGGCACGGTCCTGGCAGCGCCTCTCGTGTGCAGTGAGTGCACCATGAAGAGAACACCAGCTACCACCAATGCGCATCCGAGACGAACCATCGGTGCTGGGAACCTCCAGATGTAGTACCCGAAGGTGCCGATGACGGCCACACTGGCCGCGTACTCGCGCAGATTCCTCCACCAGACCCGCCTATCGAGCTTCCGGGACCTCAGGCGAAGCTGGTCAAGGGAGACCTCGGCCCGCTGCACGGGCTGCTCTTTCCAGACACTCGCCAGACCGTTCGGAGATTCATTGTCCATGGCGTCCTCCATCATGAAATCGCCGAGCCAGGACGTTCTTGATACGGTGAATCTTGGTGGCGACATTCCCCGGAGAAATGCCGGTGATCTCCGCAATGGAGACGGCGTCGAGACCCTCGAGATAGGACAGAATCACCTGGCGATCGACCGGTGCCAGTTGATGAATCAGGCGCACGAGCTTCTCCAGAGCGAGATGCTGATCGACCAGGCGTTCTCCATCCTGCTCGGTGGACGGTGGGTCGACCTCGTCGAGGCCCACAAGGGTGCGCGCATTGAAGCGCCGGTCGCGGATCATGTGGGAAGTGGCCACGTTGTGCGCGACGCGATAGACCCAGGTCCGGAGCGAGCAGCGGCCGTCGAAGCTCGCGAGGCTCTGCCACAACGCGAGGTGAACCTCCTGCAGCAGGTCACGCCGGCGGGTGGGGTCGGCCTCGTAGCCTCGCGCCAGGCGCTCGAGCGGGGGCCCAAAAGCGCTGGCGGCTTCCTCGTACAGCTCGTCCTGCCGGGACGTCCCTGCCGGGTTGGACTCGGTCTCCATGGTTGCGCTCCTACCTTGCACGACTAGGTAGTCGATGGCCACTGGCCTTTCTTACAGACACTCGACAAGGCAGCCGTCACTCTACCTCTGCCACACCCGACGAGGCCGGCGACTGTTACCGGGTGGACGTCATCGCCGAGCCCTTGAGCTTCTTCGCCGAGCTGCCCGCCGAAGTCACCCAGCGCTGGCAGGTCCGGGCCGGAGAAACCCCCGCCGAGCTTGAGGCTGGGGGCACCCACGTCATGGCTCAGACGGCCTCCGCCGATCGACATGATGACCTGGAGCCCGCATGGCACCGGGCCGCTGCGTCAATGTCGCCTCGGGCTCGCGCCGGGTCGCCAGGGGTTACTTCGCCTGTGCGGCACCCCGAATCCGGGCGAGCGCATCTTTCCCGCTCTTGCTCTCCGGGTTCAGCTCGAGGGACTTCTCGTACATCTTGATGGCAGCTTCGGCGTCCCCATCCTTGAGGAGCGCCTCGCCGAGGCTGTCGTAGACGTTCCACGAGGCCGGGAAGAGGTTGACGTTGAGCCTGAACAGAGTGATGGCCCCCTTGACCTTGTCTTGCTGCAAGAAGCGGTAACCGTACGCGTTGAGCTGGTCCTCGAGGAAGTAGTACTTCCCTCCCTTGCGGTCGCGTTCCGCCAGGACGCCGTTGATAGCGCTCTCGCCGGCCCCCTCGTCGATGAGGGTGTACAGCGACGCTGCGGCGGACCTTTGACCCGTGACGACGCCCCACATCTCGAGGATGGTGGAGTAGTTGTTCCGGAGATTGCAGCCCGGGCTCTTGGCCAGCTCCGGGAACCTCGTGTCAAGGCGGTAGTCGGCCTGGATGTCCGCCAGGCTCTTGCCGTCCTTGACGGCCTTGTTGACGCCATCCCAGAGGCTCTTGACGTAGTTGACACGGTCCTCGAACCCCTTGAGGGTCAGCTCGCCGTTCCAGTGGCCGGTGATGAGGGTCTTGATGCGGTCCTTCTTCTGGAGCAGAAGTCCCCAGTTCTCGAGCAGCAACGGGAAGTCGTGGCGGATCCCCTCGCGGGCGATGAAGGACGCCAGGCAGCCGGGCGTGTCGGTCAGCCAGACGTCGGCCATGGTGTCGCCGGTCATGAGCATGCCCCGTTCCGGGACGAAGATGGCGATGTCGCTGGCGGTGTGCATGCCACCGATGTAGTAGAGCTCGAAGGTGGTGTCGCCCATCTCGAGGGTCATGCGCGTGGAGAACGTCTTGGTGGGCGGGACGGGCTTCGGGTTCGCCTTCTGGGCCTCGAGGTTGAGACGGTTCAGGAGCACTTCCTCCCGCAGTCGCTTCGCCTCCGCCGAGTCCGCTGGCTTCGTCTCGAGGTCCTTCTCCAGCTCGGCGATGCGGGTCGCGAGCCACTCGTTGACACGCTGCCGGTCGCCGGTGTTCGCCGTCATGCCTGCGGCAACCAGCTCGTGGCCGACGATGGTGCAGTCGGTGTAGACGACGTTGCCGCCCGTGTGGTCGCCGTGCTCGTGGGTGTTGATCAGGACTTTGAAGTCGTTCGAGCCCAGCTCGCGGGCGATCACCTCACGAAGCTGACGGTCAATCCTGGGATTGCCGAGCGTGTCGATGACGACAATGCCCTTGGAGGTTGCAAAGGCGACCGTGGCGGTGGAGGAGATGTAGTCACCGACCCACACCCGGACCACTCCCGGGGCGAGCGTCTTGACGTGCAGCGGGAGCCCCGCCACCTCCTCGGCGGCCACTTGCGAGGCACCAACGAGCACGAGCACTGCGATCATGAGCCAGGTTGCTTGCTTCACCTTCGACCTCCTCCTGTGCGCTGAGCGCACCTCCACCATCGGCTTGTCAATTTGTGTGAACTTCTGCTGGAAAACAAAGCCTTCACATGGTTTATACGCCGAACCAGATGGCGGGTTACAGGCCGAGAGACTCAACCCACGGCGGCGACGAGGTGGATGGTGTCGGCGCTGGTGTGGTCGAGAGCGGGCCCAGCCAGCCGAGCACGCAGTTCAGCCGCTCGATCCGGGTCGCGGCGCGGTGATTGGCGAAGGCGACGGCTCATCGCGGGTGGTGCTGCCGGTACTTCCAGGGCTCGATTGGCGTGCCATCGGACCACAACCCGCGGCGGGCGGCTCGGGCCGTACGCTCGGCCTGCTCGTAGGAGCGCTGGCGCGGGGCGTGGTAGCGGTACCACCAGGCCATTCCTCCGCCAATCAGCTCCTCGCCCAGATCGCGACCTTCGACCTCCACCCGGGCCACGAGCCGGCCGTAGCGGTCGTGATCGACGACCGACACCTGCACGTTCCGGCCGAACACGAGCTCGGCCGTTCGCTGTTTCGCCCGCTGCCCGAACCCCTGCGCCAGCTCCGGGCAATCCACGCCCCACAGGCGCACCCGCACGGCTCGTCCCGCGCGCAGGATTTCGATGGTGTCGCCGTCCCGCACCGACACGACCCGCCCGGAAAACCGCTCCGCTCCCGCAGCCCCACCGGCAACCAGCAGCGTCACCACACATGCTGCCACCATGCACGAGGCACGCCCGATTGAGGCCCTCATCGACACCATCTCAACCCCCTCGCGGCTCTCGTCCCGCAACCGCCGCCTTGGCAATGAGCGGGGAAGCCGGGAGCGCGAAGACACCGCCGGGCCAGCGTCCACCTGGTGACCCTGGTGAACGACGATCCCGCCCGGCATGGGTACTCCCATCGGTCGGCACCCACCAGCTTGCGGCTTGCAGCTCCCGCCTTCCGGGACGACCAGACACTCTCGACCCTCGACCTTCCATATCTGGCAAGGAGGGGTGTCCCGGGGTCACTCCCCGAAGTGCTCGATCCGGCGCTCGACGGCGGCCTGGCAGACCTTGCAGAAGGGCTTGTCGCCCTTGGAGAACATGAGGCAGTCGAGCATCGGGCGGTACAGTCCCTGGGCCGAATAGCCGGCTCCTTCGAACGCACCGACGACACCGACGTACCGCGACTTCGCGAGGTAGGCGTCCGCCTTCTCGGCGGCCTCGCGAGACAACCGCTCGGACTCCTCCTGGAGCTTCGCGACCTCGGCCTCGGGTGCGCCCGTGCGCTTGGCGGCGGCGATCTTCTCGTTGAGCGCCTGGCGAACCTTCTGGTACGCCATGTCCTGGGTGTCGTAGTCGGCCTTCTCCCACGGCGTCGGCACCACCGTGCCCGGTGTCACGAGCGCCTTCCACTTCAGGTTGGCGGGGTCGAGCAGGGCCGTGATGTTGGGCTCGACGGGCTCGACGCCGCGCGGGTAGAAGTCGTTGTAGGCCGTGGAGGAGGTGTAGTACTCGTCCGCCAAGCCCCCGAACGAGTGGCCGAACTCGTGCAGGAAGACATAGCGATGCCACTGGTTGTCGGTCGTGAAGGTGGCGTACAGGCCGTAGATGCCTCCACCGCCGTAGCGCGCCGAGTTGACCATGATGTAGAGCGCGTCGTAGGGCACGGCCGCCGCGACGGCCCGAAGTGCGCGGTTGTCCTCGGTGAGGACGTAGCGCTCCGAGCCCAGGGAGTCGAACGTGGCGCCCAACGCCGTGCGCCTGTACGAGCCATGGCTGGGCTCGTCGATCCCCGACTCGTCCGAGGGCTTGAGGACGCCGAGGATGTTGAAGCGGTCCGTCATGCGCGCATAGGGTTCGGCACCCAGGAAGATGCTGGTGAAACGGTCCAGATCTGCCTTGAACTTGCCAACCTCAGCGAGGGTGTAGCCCTCGCCCAGGATCGCCAGGTCGACCTTGGCGTGCACGTCCCCCGAAATGTGGGACGGGAAGACCAGGATCGCGGGATCCGGCTTCTCGCGCACGATCTCCCAGGAGGCGGGATCGATGTCGAAGCTCGCGACTTCCCTGAGCTTCCGGTCGGCGCCACGCAGCTCGAGAGCGAAGCGCACCCTGTGCTTCGGCACCGGGATCAGCACCGACTCGTGGTAGGCCCGCCGCACGCCCTTGGCGGCCTGGTCGGTAGTGCGGTACTCACCGAAGTAGGAGTCGAAGCCACGGGAGAACAGCAGCGTGCCGGTCGTCGCGTCGTAGACCTTGGCGACGCAGCGGCCGTTCTCGAAGGGATCCAGGAGGTGTACGCGACTGCCTGCCCACACCCCCTGCTCGACGAAACGGTCGAGCGTGAAGATCTCCTCGGTGGCGTTGCCAATGTGAAGGTAGTCGACCCGCAAGGTGCGGTCCGCGAAGTGGGCGTTGAAGGTGGCGAGGGGGTCCGGCGGCACGGCGAGCAGCGTGGCGGCCCCCAGGATGGCGACGGCGGCGAATGCATGGCGAAGCATGGTGTCCTCCAGCAGCGGAGATCGTAGCGCGAAAGCACTCCACCCGCGACAAATCCTGGACCTGGACCTGAACGCGGGTCAGGAGGAAGCCCACGAAAAGGTGCGCCTTCTCCGCCGCATCCGAAGTGACCTCCGCTCCCTCTGTCAACACCTGTGGGAGCCACATTCCTGTCGCGTCCACCCCGTGCCGCCATCCCGGTTCCCGGGCCGGGGATCGCGGCAGGAATGCCGCTCCTACAGAAGATCGGCCAGCACGGCCTCGCCAGCCTCGCGGAAGGCACGGGAGACGCCGCCGACGCCAAGCTTGACACCGCCGAACACCCGCGACACCAGCAACCCACCCTCCAGGTCGTGCTTGCGCAGCAGCTCGAGGAGCACGCGCCCCGGGTGGCCCACCTCTCCGTCGTCCTTCGACTTCTCGACCAGGCTGCCGGAGGAATCGTGGCCGCGGAACGCCCAGCAGTGATGGTTGGCCTTGCGCAGCTCGCCTTTCTGGCGGCGCACGACAACGTCCACGTCGTCGACGGCGGCCGCCGGAAAGAGCATCGCGAAGAAGCGCGAGCGCTCCACCGTGACCTTCGCCTCCACCACCTTCTCGACTTTCACGTCCCCCACTCCCAGGCCATCGGCCCGCCGAGATGGTACTCCAGGGGTTTCCCCACGGCTCCCCGGGGTGTCCAAAGGCCAGGAACACAGGGCTGGCCGGACGCCGGCACAGCCGGCCCAGAAAGGGAGGATGACATGTTCGAGACCACACTCGTCGCGTCACGTCGGCAGAAGGGCCTCCGCCAGCGCCTCCTCGCCCTTCCCGCCGCCATCGCCCTTCACGGTCTGGCCGTCACATTCTTCCTGGTCGGCCAGCTCTGGGCCACCAGCCCCCTCCAAGAACCCACACTGCCGACGGTCTACGTAGCCCTTCTGCCGCCGCCTGAACCGATCAGCGGCGGAGGGAAGGGCCAAACCCACACCGTTGTCCGCCGCATCCCACGAGAATCTGTTACCCAGCCCCTGGCTGTCCCTGACGAGCAGGCTCAGGCACTCAAACAGAGCTCTGAACTTGCGGGTGGCAAGGAGGTTTACGGAAGTCTCACACTGGGTCCAGAAGGGGGAGACGGCACGGTCCCGGGTGGGTTCGAAAAGCCGGTCACATCTCCCCCTACACCGCAGCGTGAGGATCCACCTATCCTCTGCGGCGGGTTGGTGGAGCCCCCGGTCCTTACCCGACGCATCGACCCACGCTATCCGGAGACGGCGCGCAAGGCCAAGGTCCAGGGCGTTGTCATCTTGGAGGCCATCATCGACAGGGAAGGCAGTGTCGTGGACGGCCGCATCCTGCGGGACATCGGCTTCGGGTGTGGTGACGCGGCACTCGATGCCATCCGGGGCTGGCGCTACCAGCCGGCCCGTCTGAACTCCAGGACCGTCAGCGTCTACCTCACGATCACCGTCAACTTCCAGCTCTCGTGAGAAGGGAGG
Source organism: Thermoanaerobaculaceae bacterium (assembly GCA_035403265.1). Taxonomy (GTDB): domain Bacteria; phylum Acidobacteriota; class Thermoanaerobaculia; order Thermoanaerobaculales; family Thermoanaerobaculaceae; genus JAAYVZ01. The sequence continues at coordinate 20,631 of DAONEV010000010.1, forward strand.
ACCGCCTATCGCGGACGCCACCGAGCCACTGGCCGGCAGCCCGGCTCAGCCTGGCGGGACAGGGACGGGAAGACACCTGCGCCCCCGTCCCGGCCGCCAGGCGGGCTGCCCGGCCTCGGGGATCACCAGGACGACGAGGCGCCGCCACCACCGAAGCTGCCGCCGCCGCCCGAGAACCCGCCGCCGGAGCTCCAACTGCTGCCGCCCGAGTGGCCTGAGGACGCCGCGAGCGCCACCAGCCCCGGGTGGCGGGACATGAACACCTTGCCCCACGGCGAGAACGACAGCATCAGCTTGAGGATCGGGAAGCCGATCACCCACATGGCGAAGATCGCCAGGCCGCCGACCAGACCGGCAAAGACCATCGGGAACGCCAGGTAGAACGGCATCAGGAAGAAGTACATGAACCATGCCGTGCATCCCTTGGAGAAGAGCGCCAGAAGCGAAAAGGTGCCGATGAGCACCACGAACATCCCCCCGAACGCCAACCGCATCCCCCACGAGAGGTCCTTGAGAGACTGGACGGCGCCGCCGGCCGCAGCTTCCGGGGGGATGACGTCCTGCCCGCGCAGGGTGCCCAGCGTGGCCTCCACCCCCGCTTGCACACCGGCGTCGAAGTTGCCCTCCCGAAAGCGCGGGCGCACCAGGTTGTCGAGGATGCGCCGGGACTGGGCGTCCGTCAGCTTGCCCTCCAGCCCGTACCCGACCTCGAGCCGCATCTTGCGGTCCTGTTTGGAGATCAGAAGCAGCACACCGTCGTCCACGCCCTTGTGCCCGAGCTTCCACGTCGAGGCGACACGCTCCGAGTAGTCCTCGAGCACCTCGCCGTCGAGGCTTTCAATGGTCAGGACCGCCATCTGGGCGCCCGTCTCCTTCTCGAACGCCGCCAGCTTCTCCTCGACCTGCTGGCGAGTCGCGTCGGAGAGCATCGAAGCGGTGTCGTTGACGCGGCCGGACAGGTATGGAATCTCACGGGCGAGCAGCGGGTCGGCCACCGACCAGGCCACCAGCGCCGAGCCGAGGAGCGCTCCGGCGACGCGTGCCATGGGCGCTATTCCCCTTCCAGGAAGAGGCGATCGGGCAGCTCGTTGGTGTCGTCGGCCCGCCGCTCCACCCCCTCGCGCTGCAACAGCTCGCCGCACCGGCCGATCGCCTCGACCAGCGCCTGGCCGGGCTGGCCGCGCTTGATCCCGGCGACGATGCTGGCCACGATGCCGTCCCACTCGCCGGGCTTCACCTTGGCGTTGATGCCGGCGTCGCCCAGCACCACGACGCGGCGCTCGAGCAGCGACAGGAGGATGAGCACGCCGGTGCGCTCCCGGGTCGCGAACACCTCATGCTCGACGAAAGCCTGCAGCGCCCTCTGGCGCACTGCCCGGTCCATCTCCTGACCCGAGAGGACCAGCCGTTGGAGCCACGGCACGAACGCCCCCGCAGTGAAACCGAGGGCCGCGCCCACGGCCGCCGGCAGCATGATCCATGGCGCCGACACCCCCCACACACCGAGCCAGACGTGAAGGGCCTCCGCAACCACCACCAGCGCCAGGCCGCCCAGCGTCGCCGCTTTCCAGGAAGCCCCGAAGTACCCGTCCGAGCGCGCGACCACTACCGGCACGATCTCGCCGGAAGTGCGGTCCTCGGCACGTCCCACCGCCTGCTCCACCAGCTCCCGCTCCGAAGCCGAAAAGAACTTGTCCACGTTCATCTTCACCCCTCGCCGTGTTCCCTCGGAAGGATAGCACCGCGGCGGCGGCGACCCGTGTGCTAAAGTACGTGCCACCAGTCCCCAGCCCCGAACGTGGTCGCCCTGCTGCGCCACGGGGCTGCGGACGGACGGAGGAGCATGGGATGTCCTGGTTGACCAAGATCCGCGATTTTCTGAGCCGGAAGGAAACGGTGATCTCCGGGGGCGGCGCCAAGGCAATCGAGAAGCAGCTCGCCATGGGCAAGCTGACCGCCCGCCAGCGCATCACCGCGATCCTGGACCCGGACAGCTTCTACGAGTACGACCTGTTCGTCGAGCACAAGTGCGCCGACTTCGGGATGGACAAGAAGAGCCTGCCGGGCGACGGCGTGATCACCGGCACCGGCACGATCATGGGCTACCCGGTATGCATCTTCGCCCAGGACTTCACGGTTGCCGGCGGCTCCCTGGGCCTCGCCCACGCTCGCAAGATCACCAAGATCATGGACCACGCCCTCAAGCTGGGGATCCCCCTCATCGGCATCAACGACTCGGGCGGCGCCCGCATCCAGGAAGGCGTCAACTCCCTTGCCGGGTACGGCGAGATCTTCTACCGCAACACGCTCGCCTCGGGCGTCATCCCCCAGCTCTCGGTCATCCTCGGGCCGTGCGCGGGCGGCGCCGTGTACTCCCCGGCCCTCACCGACTTCGTCTTCGTGGTCGACAAGATCTCCAAGATGTTCATCACCGGCCCCGAGGTCATCAAGACGGTGCTGGGCGAGGAGATCTCCATGGAGGACCTGGGTGGCGCCCGCGTCCACACCGAGATCTCGGGCAACGCCCATTTCTACGCCGACTCCGAGGTCGAGTGCTTCGAGCAGATCAAGAAGCTGGTCTCGTTCATCCCCTGGAACAACCGCAAGAAGGCCGATCCCTACCCGCCCAAGCCGCCGCGGACCGGACGTGACGTCGAGAAGATCATCCCGGTCGAGAACAACCGCCCCTACGACGTCCGCGACGTCATCAAGGCGGTATGCGACGACTCGGACTTCTTCGAGGTCCAGAAGCACTGGGCCGCCAACATCGTGATCGGCTTCGCCCGCATGCAGGGTCAGACCATCGGCGTGGTGGCCAACCAGCCCCTGGTCCTGGCCGGGGTGCTGGACGTCGACTCGTCCGACAAGGCGGCGCGCTTCATCCGCTTCTGCGACGCCTTCAACATCCCGCTCGTCACGCTCGTGGACCTGCCGGGCTACCTGCCGGGCGTCGACCAGGAGCACGCCGGGGTCATCCGCCATGGCGCCAAGCTCCTCTACGCCTACTCCGAGGCCTCGGTGCCCAAGATCACGGTGATCCTGCGCAAGGCTTACGGCGGCGGGTACATCGCCATGTGCTCCAGGCACCTGGGGGCCGACTTCGTGTTCGCCTGGCCGTCCGCGGAGATTGCCGTCATGGGCCCGGAAGGCGCCGCCAACATCATCTTCCGCGCCGAGATCCAGGGTGCCGCTGACCCCAACGCCATGCGCCGTGAGAAGGTCGCGGAGTACACCGCGAAGTTCGCCAACCCATACATTGCCGCGGCCAACGGTCATATCGATGCCGTCATCCTGCCGGCCGAGACCCGCGACTTCCTCATCCACGCCATGGAGATCTCGGCCCAGAAGACCGAGACCAGGCCCAGCAAGAAGCACGGCGTCCCACCGGTCTGATGCCCATGAGCGAAGAACTCGAGCTCCACCAGTTGATCCTGGACGACACCGTCTATGCCACACGTTTCACGCGCAAGTTCGCCCAGCACAAGCCCCACCAGCCCGTGAACCCCGGCCACCTGCGCGCCCGCATTCCCGGCGTCGTGGTCAGCGTCGCCGTCCAGCCGGGCCGCAAGGTCAAGCGCGGTGACCCCCTGCTCATCCTCGAGGCCATGAAGATGCGCAACGAGCTGCTCTCCCCCGCCGAGGGCGTGGTCACGAAGGTGTACGTGACACCCGGGCAGATGGTGACCAAGGGCGAGCTGCTGCTCGAGATCGAGTAGGTGCCTCGGCCGGCTTGCGCCTAACATGGGAGCGTCTGCCATGCGCGTCGCCGCGTCCTTTGCCCTGGTTCTCGCCCTCGCCGCGCCCGCGGCGGGACAGACGGCCCATTTCCTGTTCGTCGAGCCGGACCCCACGGCGGCCGATGAGGCTGTGCCGTCGTTCCGCCTCGTTACGGACACCGCCCGCCAGCAGCGCCTGCAGCGGTGGGCCTCCAACGAGGCGGCGGCTCTGGCCGTCGAGCTCTACCGCCAGGCCCGTCTGGTGCTCGGCCCCGAGGCTGCCGTGCAGGCACCCGAGGACCTGGTGGTGGCGGTCATGGACGGCGAGGCCTCCACGGGCGAGGGATTCCGGCTTCACGACAGGGGCGCCTCGCACACCTGGCCTGATGCGCCTTACCTTCGCCTCGGTGAGGAGGAGGCGCGATTCGGCACGGTGCTCCTGCACGAGGCCGGCCACGCCTGCATCATGCTCCTAGCCTCGGGCCGTGAGCTCCCTGGAACGCGGCTCGCCCCCATCCCCCACGCCACGCCGGCACTCACCGACCGCACCACGGCCTTCTGCGAGGGGTTCGCCACCTCACTGGAGACGGTCCTCGCCCAACGCGCCACCGCCCCCGCCTGGCGGGCGCGCTACCATCACGACGAGCTGCGTTTCGGGGTCATCGCCCGCATGCAAGGCGAGTACTTCCGCCCGAGCGGGGATCTCGTCAGCTTCGCCCAGTCCCTGGCTCGTCACCAGGACGTTCGGGACAACCTCCTCGCCTTCGTCTCCGCCCACAGCGGAGCGGACTACCTGCGCGCCCAGCTCGACCCCGCCCGCGACCTCGCGACCTTGCGCGACGCCAACCAACTGCTTCAGAGTGAAGGGTTCGTCGCTTCGGTCTTCTATGGCCTCTTCCAGCACGGGCCACCACCTTCGGCTGCCGAGCTCTTCGCCCGTGTCAACAAGGTCATGCAGGCGATGCATGACGTGCTCTCCGGGCAGACGTTCCGGGCCGACGCCCCGTGGCTCATCGAGGTCGTCCAGGCTCACGCCCGACGTTTCCCGGCCGGGCGCCAGGAGGTGCTCTCGGTGCTGCTGGACCTCAGCCGTGGCGTGCTCGTGGACGCCGGGGCAGCGGACCTCTGGCGGCGCCACTACCTGGCCGCCCTGCGCCAGGACACGGACCGTCTCGAGGTGGACGCCATCAACGCGGCCCGCCGCCGCTGGATCGAGGCCGCGCTCGTCGACCCCGGGGTCCTCGGGAGTCGCCTCGGACCCCAACTTGCCTGCACCGTCCCCACCGTGATCGTCAGCCTGCCCGGAATGGGCGTGCGTGCACCACTTGCCTTCGACCTCAACACCGCCGAGGAAGGCGTGCTGCGCCTCGTCCCCGGCATCTCCGACACGGAAGTGGCCCGCTGGCTGGCCGAGCGGCGCCGCACCCCGTTCGCCTCTGGGGACGACTTCCGCGCCCGCGTCACCCTCCGCCCGGAAGTCCTCTCCACCCTTCAGCTCTGATCAGCTCATCAGCCAGTCAGGAGATTGGGGAGTCAGCACTGGGGTGGTCGTGCCGATGTGCTGACTCACTTCAGTGCTGGAAGGCGAGGAAGGTCTGGAGCCGCATCAGGCCGTCGTCCTCGAAGCCCACGAACCTGATCCCCAGCCCCGAGATCCGCTCGCGCTTCTCGAAGGTGTGACGGGCCACCTGACCGGTCCCCCGCAACGGGATCCCGTCCCCGGGGAGGGTCAGCTCGAAGTGCACCTCGCCGCCCACCGGGACGTGCTGGTCGCCGCGCAGGAGCATTCCCGAGATCGAGATGTTCTCGGTCTGGCAGAGCGTCGTCGCGCCAGCGAGCCCGACCTTGCCGCGGATCCGGGACATGACGCGCAGCGGGTAGCGCGGCGCCACGTCGAGGAGCTCGCGGAGCTTGGCCGGCAGCAGCTCCGGCTCCCTGCTTTCCGAAATGACCGCATTGGCACCCAGACCGACATAGGCGGTGGCCTCGTCGAGCCGGTCGTCGCGCGCGAGCAGCACCACCGCGGCGTTCCGGCACGGCCCATCGGGCCGACGCACAGCCGACAGGAACTGCCTGGTCGCAATGTCGATCACCGGGTAAGCCGCGATGATCGCGTCAAAGGGCAAGAGCGAGACCAGGTCCTCGGCCTCATCACCGGACGCGACCCAGTCCGAGATGAACCCGACCCGGCGGAGCCGCGCCGCAAGGCCCTGGAAAGCAGCCGCATCGACTCCGACGACCAGTGCACTCCGCTGCAACTCCGTCATGGATCTATTATCTCGCATCCGGCCGCGGATGGAACATGACTAGAATCACACCGTGGCACTGCCTCTCGCTCCACGGGTTCGCCCCTCGCCGCCGCTCCTACCGGAGCTTGAGCTGGACCTCGGGACGATCACGCTCTGCGGCACCTCGCTGGCCGCCCGGGCGACGGCGTTCACGGTTCCCCAACTGGACGTCGCGCTCGACCTCGGCCGGTTGGTCCCCGCCACGGCCGAGCGATCCACAGTGCTGCTCACGCACGGCCACCTCGACCACCTCTCTGGAGTCCTCGCCTATCTCAACCTGCGCGCCCGGTTCCACCAGGGGCAGACAACCCGGCTGTGGGGACCTCTCGATGTCATCGAGCCACTGCGGCAGGCGCTCGCGGTCATGCCTGGCATGGAGTCGGTGCGCAAGCGCATGCGCCTCGAGGAAGTCCTCGGTACGGTCCGGCCCGGAGAGACCGTTGCCCTACCCCACGGCACGGCGCGCGCGTTCGCCGTCGAGCACGGTGTGCCCGGCCTCGGCTGGGCCCTGCGTCGGTCAGGAGAGGATAGACCCGTGCTGGTGTACGGGGGCGACGGCGCGACGACGCCGTTTGAGGCCGCACCCGAACTCCTCGACTCCGGGGCAGCCCTCGTGGAATGCACCTTCCCCGAGCCGAACCGACGGCTCGTGGCCAGGCTCTCCGGGCACGCGCACCTCCTCGACTGGGTCGAGCTGGCCCCGCGGCTCCGTTGCGACATCCTGATCCTCATGCACCTGCCATCCCTGCCGTGGGCGGAGCTGGAGATCCTGGCCTCCCCGCTTGCCGAGGTCTGGCCCAGGCGGTTGGTGTTGTGGGCTGCTCGCGATCCCCAAGACGTGGACCTGTCCTCCGCTGACACAGACCCTGCCCGGTGACTTCGTCGATCGTCCAGGTTGCACGAAATCACTGTCAAGACTCTTTAGAAATGTCCCCATCGTTAGCTCGATAGAAATGTCCCCTA
>DAONEV010000011.1:0-27478 GCA_035403265.1 Thermoanaerobaculaceae bacterium
GACGCCTGAGCTCACCGAGACCCGCACCCGCTCCACCTGACGGCGAATCTTTTCGGCGACGGTGATCGCTCCAGCCAGCTCGGTCTCCGGCAAGAGGACCAGGAACTCCTCGCCGCCGTAACGGCCGATGGCGTCCGAGAAGCGAATCGCACCGCTCAGCACCTGGGCGACGCGCGCCAGCACGGTGTCGCCCGCCAGGTGGCCATGGCGGTCGTTGATGCTCTTGAAATGGTCCAGGTCCGCCATGGCCACGGCGAGCGGACGACCATACCGGCGGGCCCGCTCGACCTCGCGCTGCAACTGCTCGAGAATCGCCTCGCGGCGAAACAAGCCCGTCATCGCCTCGTAGGTGGCCGAAGTGAAGAGCCGGGCGTTCTCGAACACCATTGCCACATGGTGCGAGAACAGGTCCAGAAGCTCGGTCTCCTCCGAGGTGAAGCTGGCGCCACCCTTCTTGGGGCCCATGAGCAGCGCGCCGATCAGCTCGTCGTGATGGAGCAGCGGCACGACCATCGACACGCCCAGGGACTGCAGGCGATAGCCAAGCATCGGTGAGCGCGCGCCCACCTGGTCCGCAGGCACCGGCCGCCGGGCGCGCCGGGCCATCTCGAGGCCGGGATCGTCGGGGGACAGCAGCAGGGAACGTTCGAGCTCCTGCTGGAACGCAGGAGCGCTGGACGCCACCGCGACCAGAACTCGGGTCTTCGGATCGGCCACCAGGATGGTCACTGACTCGGCATGGAAGATCTCGCCGAGCCTGGTGATCAGGTAGCTGACCATGGCAGGCAGCTTCCCCTGCGCGGCGAGACCGGAGGCCAGGGCCGTGAGCTGCTGGCGAAGCGCTTGGCGCTCAGGGAAGAACCGCCGATCGATGATCTCCTGCAGCAGGCGCCGCAGGGGTGCGAAGAGAAGCCCCAGCACCAGCGTCGCGAACGCCACCACCCACACCGAGCTCGCACTGCCGAAGAGCCCAGACAGCAGCACGCCACCACCTCCCAGGGCGGCGTAGAAGACGAGGAGCAGGCTGGTGGTGAGGGTCGTGTAGATGAGGCCCCGCCGGACCACGAACCCGAGATCGAAGAGGTGGTACCGGAAGATCGCCACGAACACGGCGAACGGGAAGAGCAGCAGCACCGGGGACCACAGGTTGTCCACCCAGGACGGCGTCGAGATCTCGAACAGGCTGGTGACGGACATGTACAGGACCAGCGCTGCCCACGGCACCGAGCCCAGCAGCATCAGGCTCGCCTGGTGGCGGCCCTGGACCTCGGGGTACCTCCAGGCGGGCACCACGAGCAGCCCCACCACGGCCAGGGCCCACACCGGCAGCATCACCTCATTGAGCAGGAACCCGGCTGGAAGCCACCGCCACGGGTGGGTGCCCGGCCCGCCAAGCTGCCGGGCCAGGTACTCGCCACTGGCGAGCACGCCGAGGCCGCCACCGACCGCGTAGAAGACCGGGATGAGCCACCGCCAGCGCTGCACCCAGGCCCGAGGTGCGGGAAGGAGCGACACCAGGTGCAGCTCAAGCCCGAACTGCAAGCCGGTGACCAGGTAGAAGACGACTTGCGAGGTGCGCTGCAGCCAGACGTCGCCGACCAGCAGACCGGACGGCAGGGCTAGCTCGACGGCCACCGCCCAGGTCAGGTAGAACAGCAGCTTCGCCCGCACGTCCTCGGTTCCCTGGGCGATCGAGAGCCAGGCGAGTACCAGGTAGCAAAGGACCGTCACCGCGCCCAGGAGCCACTCGCCCCAGCCGAAGGGCATGCCCGGCGTGACCTGCACCTCGAGCGTTTGCTCGCCACGCCGGATCTTGAACGTCGCTTCACGGTGCGGGGCGAAGCTCCCGGCGACCCGGTCGTAGTCCGAGATTCGCGTCAGTGCCTGGCCGTTGAGCTCGAGCAGGAGGTCACCGACCTGCAAACCAGCCCGCGCGGCGGGATGGTCCGGAGGCACCCGGGAAAGGGTCACCTGACCCTCGGCCTCGTCGAGGCTGACACCGACCGCCCGGGCGGCGCTCACCCGCCCTTCCTGGAGCTGGAGCAGGAGGAGAGGCACCACCGTGAGGAAGAGGGCAAGGATGAGGAGTCTTCGCCAGGCCACCCCTTCCACGATGCGCGCTTCACCGGAAAGTGACGTCGCTGTCGTTATCCCAGCCCTCCGGTGTCAGTATAGCCCGAGGCTCTTTGGCCGCGTCGGCGCTCAGGGCCTGGACGAGGTCGAGGGACACGGCGTGGCGGGCCATCTGCACGCCCCGTCAGCAGGGTCGAGTGTCGAGCGCCCGTCCCATGCCTGGTCGTGCATGCCGGGTTGAGTTGCCGTATGATGCCAGCCCCGTCGGCCCACGGTCGGCGACAGGAGGCATGTGGTGATGCGCAAGCTCCTCGTGATCTCAGCCCTCGTCCTGGCGGCCGTCGCCAACGCCCAGCAGCCGGTCCGTCCCCACCTGCTCATCACCAACGACGACGGCGTCGACGCACCCGGCCTGGCGGCGCTCGTCCAGGCCCTCGGGGACGGCTACCGCATCACCGTGGTTGCCCCCGCAGTGGAGCAGTCCGGCGTCGGTCACGGCATCACCTTCCGCACCCCCGTGCTGGTAGAGGAGCGTCCGGCGTCCGATGGTGTGAAGCGCTTCGCCGTGCATGCACAGCCGGCCACCTGCACGCGCATCGGCGTCGCCAACTTGCTGGCCGCCGACCCTCCCGACCTCGTGCTCTCCGGCGTCAATCGGGGCGACAACGTCGGCCAGTCGGTGTGGATCTCCGGGACCCTCGGCGGCGCCCGCGAGGCGGCCCTCATGGGCCTCGGGGGCATCGCCCTGTCCGCCGCCCACCCGCGCGGCCAGGAGCCGGACTGGCTCGCCGTGGGGCGCTGGGCCAGGGCGGCCATCGACGAGCTGCGGGCGGCCGGGCTGCCCCGTCCTGGCCAGGTCGTCAAGGTGGAGATCCCGTTCCCGGCCGCCGAGGCCAAGGGGGTCCGGATCACCCGCATGGGCCTCCAGCCACCAGCGGACCAGACGTACCACGAGAAGGCCGGCCCCCAGGGCGAGCGGCTCTTCTACGCCACCTGGGCGGCTCCCGACCACGATGCGGCCGGGACCGATATCGACGCTGTCGCCAGGGGCTGGGTGAGCATCACGCCGTTGACCATCGACCAGACCGACTATCAGGCCCTGCCGACGCTCTCGGCCATCCCCTGGCTGCCGCACCTGGCCCCGGCCGCTCCAGCCAGGTGACCGGTGCTCGGAGGAGCCTCCGCGCAAGGTCGACCGCACCGCGTCGGTTGAGAGGCGTTCCCATGCTCCAGCCAGTAGGCTATCCTTCCAGATTGTGAGCACCTTTACCCCAGCGATGCTTGAAGCGGCGGTGGCGCGGTTTCGCGGCCGTCACGACACTGGAACCCTGGTAGCTGCCATGGTGGCCGGCTCCGGGATCACCCTGAGCGCTCCCGGTTGGGAGATGGCGGCCGAGGTCGCCTACCCCGAGATCTTCCCGTTCGAGATCCGCACCCTGACCGGTCACACGCCGACCCTCACGCTGTGGCGGCGCGGCGACCAGGGGATACTGGCCTTCAACGGCCGCTTTCACCTCTACCAGGGGTACACGGCGTTCGAGGTCGCGGCCATCCCGCGCCTGGCGGGCCTCCTGGGTGCCCCGGCCTACGTGGCGACCAACGCGGCGGGCAGCATCGACCCGACGATCCGCCCGGGTGACCTCGTGGCCGTCAGCGACCACATCAACTTGCAGGCCACCAATGCCCTGCTCGGTGAGTGGGGGCGCTGGCGACTGCCCGTCTTCCCGGACATGACCCACGCCTACGACCCGGAGCTGCAGACGCTCGCCGTCGCCCACGCCGGACGGGTGGGTTTTGCCGCCCACACCGGGGTGTACTGCGGCCTGCTCGGCCCCAGCTACGAGACACCAGCCGAGATCAGGATGCTTCGCACCCTGGGCGGCACGGTCGTGGGCATGTCGACGGTCCAGGAGGTGATTGCCGCCCGGCACCTGGACATGAAGGTGCTGGTGCTCTCCCTGGTCACCAACCTCGCGGCCGGCATCGCCGACCATCCCCTCAACCACGAGGAGGTCATGCAGGCCGGAGAGGCGGCGCGGGGCAAGCTCGCCGCCCTGCTGGCGGCGCTGCTGGAGGAGCTGTCGTGCCCGAGGGCCTGAGAGTCATCACCCTGGAGCTCGGACCATTCCAGGAGCACACGGTCCTGCTGATCGACCCGCCCAGCCGCGAGACGCTCGTCGTCGACCCGGGGTTCGAGGCCCGGGAGGTGGTGGCAACGATCCACCGGGAAGGCCTGTGCCCGGTGGCGATCATCCTCACCCACGGCCACATCGACCACGCCTTTGGAGCTGCCGAGCTGAAGGCCGCCTTCCCCGACGCGCCGCTCCTCCTCCACCCCGACGACCTGCCGCTCTACGAGGGAATCCCGGAGCAGGCCAGGCTTTTCGGCCTCCCCGAGCCGGTCCTGGCGCACCATGACGGCCTGTTGGAGGACCGGCAGACCCTCCGGGTGGGAGGCATGGAGCTGGAGGTGCGGCACTGTCCAGGGCACTCCCCCGGCCACGTGGTCCTGCTCTCCCACGACCCCGACGCGCCACTCGCGGTGGTCGGAGACGTTCTGTTCTCCAACGCCGTGGGGCGCACCGACCTCTGGGGGGGAAGCTTCGAGGACCTCGAGCACTCGATCCGCACCGTGCTATTTGTCCTCCCCGACGAGACCAGGGTCATACCCGGGCACGGCCCCGAGACCACGATCGGCGAGGAGAAGCAGAGTAACCCGTACGTCGCCGCCCTCTGATCTCCCATGGAGGCTCGTCATGCTCAGGCGCACAGCCAGTGATCCCGGTGAAATCCACGAGGCGATCCGCGGTGGGCACGGCCGCGCGCTCCGGGTCGAGGTTCTCGCACCCGGTGAGATGGCCGGCGTGCGCACGGCCGCGCTGCTGACACTCGAACCCGGCACCTCCATCGGCGAGCACCAACACACCGACAGCGAGGAGCTGTACCTGGTGCTCGAAGGCACCGGCACCGGCCTTCTCGACAGTGACCGGTTCCCGGTCGGTCCGGGCGACGCCTGGGTCTGCAGGAGTGGGCACTCGCACGGCCTCGAGGCCGGGGCCGGGGCGCCGCTCCGGTTCCTCGCCCTGCTCACCTGAGCCCTTGTCCGCCGAACCTCCCGACCATCCGGCGCCGCCGCCGAGGCGCCGAGGTCCCAAGGATTATCCCGGACCGCAGGCCTGTTGAAGCGCTCGCAGTCGGCAGCCCGGCCCGGGGTCGAGCCGGTTGGACCGTCGTCAAGGCGGCGAGCAAGGGAGCTTGACCTCAGGACGGCCCGGGCATGAAGCGTGAGGTGGTTCGATGCGCAAGCTCGCCGTGTTCTGCTCGGCGCTCATGGTCGCAGGAGCCGTGAGCTCCCAGACCTTCGTCCCCACACTGGCTGGCAACCGTGAGGCCGGGGCCCCGGGAGATCCCGACGGCACCGGCGTGGCCGTCCTCACGATCGACGGGGCCCGGCTTCGCTACTTCGTCTGGGGAAAGGGCATCGAGGCGCCGTCCGCGGCCCAGGTCCAGGCCGGCAGGGCGGGCGAGAACGGAGCCGTGACGATCAGCCTCACCGGCACCTTCACGAGCCCGGCCAGCTCCGTCTTCGTCCTTGCCGGAGCGGTCGATATCAGCTCGGCGACAGCCGCGGCGATCCTCCAGACGCCATCGGCTTTCTACCTGAACCTCCTCAACCCCACCTTCCCGGATGGAGCGGTGCGCGGCCAACTGCTGGGCGATGGCCCTGCAGCCTCGGCTCTGGCGTCCACCCTCCGCGGGTTCCGGGAAGCCGGCGGAGGCGATCCCGACGGCACCGGCTTTGCGGCCCTGCTCGTGGATGGAGCAGATGCCTACTACTACCTGTGGGTCAACAACATCACAAGCCCCACCGGCGCCCGCATCCACTCCGGACGGGCGCGCCAGTCCGGCGGCGTGCTGGTCGATCTGCAACCATCCTTCACCGATGGCGTGGCGACCGGCCGGGTCACCCTCGATGCCGCGACGGCCTCGACGATCCTCACGCACCCCGAGGACACCTACTTCAACGTCCCCAACGCCGACTTCCCCGACGGCGCCCTGCGGGGCCAACTGGCAGCCACCGAGAGCCTCGTCGTCTTCCCGGTGCTGGCCCGCAACGCCGGCGCCGGGACCTCGAACTTCAAGAGCGACCTGCGCGTCATGAGCCTGACCGACGAGGAGACCCCGGTTTGGTTCGAGTGGTTCCCGAAGAGCACGGTCGGAAGCAGCGGTCCGGCCAAGGTCGTGCGGCAGTCGGTGGCGGCCGGAGGCAGCGCGGTCTTCGACGACATCATCAGCCTCCTCTTCTCCGTCAACGACCGGGGTGCGGTCCGGGTCCTCTCGCCTTTCCCGATGCGGGCGGTGGGCCGCACCTTCAACGACCAGCGGAGCAACGGCGGCGGTACCTTCGGGCAGTTCGTCGAGGGCCTCGGCCCGCAGCAGGCGCTCACGGCCGGCGCTCTCCTCCTGAACTCGAACCGACCGAAGGCGGATGCCCTCGACTTCCGCACCAACCTGGGCTACTTCGTACCGGGACCCGCACCCGCCAAGGTGACGTTCAACGTGCGCAAGCCGGACGGCACCCTGGTCGGCGCCCTCAGCACCAAGACGCTGCCCGGCTGGGCAAACGACCTCGGTCTTTACTACCAGGTCATCCCGGGAATCCCCGCCGCCAGTCAGACTCAGGCCAACTTCTCCGTTACCTTCACCTCGTCGGTTCCGGTCTACATCTACTCCTCCGTGGTCGACAACAAGACCGATGACGGGCTCAACCAGGCCGCACTCGTGATCCCCGCCGCCCTGGTGGACACACCCAACCATCCCCCGTCTGGCGTGATCACTTCACCGAACGGTCCGCTGGCGACGACGGCAGGCAGCCCGGTGAGCTTCTCTGGCACGGCCACCGATGCGGACAGCGACGCCGTGATCGCCCGCTGGGAGTTTGGCGACGCCACCTCGGCGACCGGGCTGTCCGCCTCTCATGCCTACGCGGCGAGCGGCACCTACACGGCGCGATTCACGGTCACCGACATACGCGGGCTCGCCGACCCGACGCCGCCGCAGGTCATCGTCACCGTCGGGCCGGCTGCGAACCGCCCTCCGACCGGGACGATCACGGCTCCAGTCTCGCCGGCGACCGCCACCATCGGGAGTCCGGTCAGCTTCACCGGCACCGCGAGCGACCCGGACGGCGACACGGTCACGACGGCCTGGACGTTCGGCGATGGGAGCTCGGCTCCCGGGCTCGTGGCCAGCCACGCCTACAGCGTCGCCGGCAGCTACACGGTCCGGTTCACCGCCACGGATGGGCAAGGGCTCGCGGACCCCGCCCCGCCGCAAGTCACGGTCAACGTCAACGCCAGCACCTTCACTCTGAGCGCGATCCAGGCCCAGATCTTCACGCCGATCTGCTCCTCCTGCCATCCACCCAACCGGGGCCAGGACCTCCGCGACGGCAAGTCCTACGCCAGCATCGTCAACGTCAACTCGGTGGAAAACCCGGCGCTCAAGCGCGTCAAGCCAGGCGACCCGGACAACAGCTATCTCTACCAGAAGGTCGCCAGCGGCGCCATGCCGCTGGGCGGGCCACCGCTCACCGACGCCCAGTTGCAACTCATCCGCGGCTGGATCCTGGCTGGCGCGCCGAACAACTGAGCGCGGACGCCGGCTCCCATGCGCCGGCGGTCACGGGACGTCGGGCGCCCGCAGCACCCCGCTCGGAGTCATCCCGGTCGCTGGCGACCCGGGGCGGGCGACTCATGGGCCCGCTCATCAGCCAGACCGCACAGGCCGAGGATCTCCAGTGCCACCTCCTCCACCGACTTGCCGGTCACGTCGACCCGCCGCCAACCGTGGTCGATGCAGAGGATCTGCGCTCGCATCAGCTCTTCGCGGATATCGACAAGAGTCGAATAGGTGGAGCCTCCGAGCCGCAGGTGCTCGGCCCGCACCCGGCGCAGCTCGGCCAGGCGCGCCGGCGTCATGAGAAGACCGAAGACCTTTTCGGGAGGCTGGGCGAGGAGCGCCGGCGGGGGTGGGACGCCGGGAACCAGCGCCACGTTCGCCGCATACCAGCCCCGGTAGCCCAGGTAAAGGGTCGTCGGGGTCTTCATCGTGCGGGAGACGCCGACGAGGACGATCTCGGCCTGATCGAGGTCCTCGACGCGGGACCCGTCGTCGTGGCGGAAGGCGTACTCCACGGCCTCGATCTGGCGCGTCCTGGCGGTCACCAACTGGGCGAAGAGCCCCGGCTTCTCCTGGGGCGTGAGGCCAAGCTGATGTGTCAGTCGCGCCAGCACCGGGCCCATGAGATCCATGGCGTCCACGCCCCGTCGCCGGGACTCCTCCAGCATGAGCTGGCGCAGCTCATTGGACACCAGGGTGTGGATGATCAGGGAGTCACGCCCGGCCGCCTCCTGGACCACCGCCCGGACCCCCTCGGCGCTCCGGACCTCGCCCCTGCGGACGACCGTCACCGCGGCGTCCTGAAACTGTGTCAGCGCCGATCGGGCGACCCGCTCAGCGGTTTCACCGGTGGAGTCAGAGACCACGATGACCGTGAACATGCATGACCCTCCGACCTCGCCTCCAGCAATAGCACGCCTTGTCTTCCGCTGCCAGCGATCCGGTCGTGAGCGACCCCAGATGAGCCATCGGAAGTCCCCACGACCCCTTGGGCCAGGCGGCACTTCCCCGCCGACACTCCGCGGTAGAATGCCGGCCACAACCGCCAGTGGGGCCCGGATTCACGTGCAGCTCGGCTCCTCCGCCAGCGGTGACGCCGGGAGGAAACCGGATGGGAACACAGCGCTTCTTCCTCGCCGCTCGGCTCGAGAGCTTCCGCTACGCCGGCAAGGGCATCGCAGTCATGATGCGCTCCCAGCACAACGCATGGCTCCACGCCATGGCGACCGTTGTGGTGTGCGCGGTCGCTTTCTACCTGGGCGTGACGCGGGACGAATGGTGCAGCATCGTCCTCACCATGGTGACGGTCTGGACGGCGGAAGCCCTCAACACGGCGCTGGAGCTTCTCGCCAATGCCGTCGCCCCGACTCCTCACCCGCTGATCAAGAAGGCCAAGGACGTCGCGGCCGGCGCCGTGCTGCTGGCGGTCGCAGGCGCCATCATCGTCGGCGTGCTGATCCTGGGACCCCGCCTGGTCGCCCTCTTCTAGGAGCCTCTCGGAGACATGGGGAGGTCCGCCTTCCGCTTTCTCCGACAGGCTCTTAGCCCTTGGAGCGGAGGTGCGGCCTGGGCACGGGTCGCGACCCGGCGGTTGGCGCGCTGCCTGCCGGTGAGGGGGACGCCAGCGCGGGCGGCGGCGTCGGATCCACCCGGATGTCGGCGGCGTTTTCGGGGATCCCCTTGGCAGCGGCGATGGCCTGCAGGCGCTTGAGCATCCACTCCTCGTTGGCAGCCGAGACGATCTCGCCATTGGCAAAGTAGGTCGGCGTTCCGACCACGCCCATCCGCTGGGCGAGCTCGATCTGACGCAGCACGAGATCCACGACCGCATCCTGCATGAAGCAGTCCTTGAACGCCTTTTCCGGAAGGGACTGCTGGGCCAGGAAGCCGAAGGCCGCATCCTTCACCGTCTCGACGCTCAGGCCGTCCTGGAGTCGATAGAACTCTTCCTTCAGCGCCAGGAAGCGGTCAGGCCAGGACCGGCCGACACACTCCCCGGCCACGGCCGCGGCGAACGCCCACGGGTGGTTGTTGGTGAGGGGGTAGTTGACCATGCCATGGCGCACCGCACCACCCAGCTTTCCCAGCACGTCCCTGACCGTGGTCCAGGAGTGCTTGCAGGCGGGGCACTGGAAGTCCGAGAACTCCACGAGCTTGATCGGAGCGCTCTCGTGCCGTGGGTCCCATCGCACGGCCGCGTCGCGCAGAAGGTCCCGGCGCACCGCGCGGGGGTCGCTGTCGAGCGGCCAGGAGGACCCGACCATCAGATAGGCCCCGTCCATGGTGATCGCGGCCGGGACCTTGATCCATCCATACCCGGAGAAGATCTCGACCGTCAACCCCACCACGGCGGTGCTTCGGGTCGGCATCGAGGGCCAGCGGATGCGCACTTTCGACCCCATGTAGCCCGAGAGCATCCCGGGCAGGGTCGTCTCCACGAACCCCGGGACCTTGGCCCTGTCGAGTGGCGGGTTGGTGGGCGGGAGTGGCAGCAGGGCGCCGGCCACGACCTGGCGAGCCTGGAGGTCGACCAACAGAGAGACCTGCTCGGGCTCCTTGCCGCGCAGACTGGTGCGCAGTGCCGTGGCCACCATGTAGCTGCCAAGTGGCGTCTCACGGCGGGCATCTACCCGCACGTCGACACTGGAAGACGGCGCATAGGCCACGTACGCCAGGGTGAAACGGCGAGCCGCATCCTCCGCTTCCTCGGCGCCGGCCACCGAAGCGAGCCCGATCGCGAGCACTGCGAGCTTTCCAAGGCGCATGAAAGCCCTCCCTCTATGAACGGGAACTATAACAAATGCCGCTCGCAGTCCCATGGCCCGCGACTCGATGTTGGCCTCCACCGGCCGAATCAGGTACGCTGCCGGCGTGATCGACTGGCGGGTGGATGCCCTGTGGGAGCGGAGACGACCGGCCGTGATGGCCATTCTCAACGTCACTCCCGACTCCTTTTCGGACGGCGGGAGCTTCCTCGACCCGGAAGCCGCCATCGGTCAGGCCGAGGCGCTGCTCGCCCAGGGAGCGGACATCATCGACGTGGGGGGCGAGTCCACCCGTCCCGGCGCGTCGCCGGTCGACACCCAGGAGGAGGAGCGGCGCGTCGTGCCGGTCATCAAGACCCTGGTTTCCCGCCACCCTGATCTCCTGCTGTCGGTCGACACCTCCAAGCCGGCCGTCGCGGTCGCGGCGCTCGCTGCCGGCGCCCGTATCGTGAACGACGTCACCGCCTCCCCGGAGATGATGCCCCTGGTGGCCGGCCACGGCGCGGTGCTGGTGCTCATGCACATGCGGGGTACGCCCCACACCATGCAGGTCGACACCCGATACACCGACGTGGTGGCAGAGGTCGTCGAGTTCCTGGCCACGCGGGCTTCCCAGGCCCGCGCATCTGGCATCTCCGACCAGCACATCTGGCTCGACCCGGGGATCGGCTTCGGCAAGGACCTGGAGGGCAACCTGCGCCTGCTCGCCCACCTTCCGGACCTCGCCGCGCTCGGCCACCCGGTCGTCGTCGGTGCCTCCAGGAAGTCCTTTGTCGGCGCCCTCTCCGGGGCGGCGGTCAACGACCGTCTGGCCGGCTCCCTGGCCGCCCTGACGCCTCTCGCGAGACTGCCTCGTGTCATCGCCCGGGTCCACGACGTTGGCGCCACGGTCCAGTTCCTGGGTGTCCAGGCCGCCCTCTGGGAGGCCGCATGAGCGCCCTGCTACAACTGCTCCGCGACGTTGTTCAGCTCGATATCGGCGTCCGGGACATCGTCGACGTGCTGCTCGTCACGGTGGTCTTCTACCTGCTGCTGGCCGCCATCCGGGGAACCCGCGCCGTACCCATGCTGTGGGGGATCCTCATCCTCACGGGCGCCTACTTCGCGGCCAGGGCCCTCGACCTCATCACCCTCTCGGTCATCCTTTCGAAGGCGCTGTTTTACCTGCCGTTCGTTGTCATCGTCCTCTTCCAGCATGAAATCCGCCGCATCCTTGCGGCCATGGGGCGCAACCGCCTGATGCGGTGGGCCGCCGCCCTCTCGCCACGACAGGTGTTGATCAACGACATCGTGCTGGCGTGCGACACCCTCGCCTCCCGGCGCTACGGTGCCCTCGTCGTGATCGAACGGGACGAGGGACTGCGGACCTTTGTCGAGACCGGCATCCCGATCGACGCGCAGCTTTCCTACGACCTGCTGGTCAACCTCTTCACCCCCGGTACCCCGCTCCACGACGGGGCTGCCATCGTCCAGGGCACCCGCATCGCGGCGGCCGGGTGCTTCCTGCCGCTTTCGACGCGGGCGGACCTGTCCACCGTCTACGGCTCGCGCCACCGCGCCGCGCTCGGCATCAGCGAGGAGACCAACGCCGTGGCGGTGGTGGTCTCCGAGGAGCGGGGTGCGCTCTCCGTGGCTGTGGCTGGCCGCCTCCACGCCGATCTCGAGCAGCGCGAGATGCGCGACCTGCTGCTCGACCTGCTGGTCCTCCGCCGCGGGGGAGCGCTGTCATGACCCGGGTGCCGCGCAATGTCGGAAGCCTGCTGATTGCGTTCGCGCTGGCCTGCCTGGTGTGGTACGCCAATGCCCTCGAGCGGCGCGAACGCATATCGGAGCGTGAGATCGAGGCGTCCCTCACGCTCGTCAACGTTCCCGAGAGAATGGCCATCACCTCGGAGGTGCCGCGCTCGCTCACCCTGCGAGTTCGGGGCCCGCTCAAGCTCCTGCGCACCCTCGGTGCCGGCGAAGCCGGCGTGGCTCTCGACCTCAGAGGCGCCCGCGAGGGAGAAAACGACTTCGCGGTCGAGGCGCAGAACGTTCAGGTGCCGACCTTCGTCGAGGTCCTGGCGGTCTACCCGGCGCAGGTCCCGTTGTGGCTCGAGCAGCTGGTGCAGCGGAAGCTGCCGGTGCACCCGCGGCTGAACGGTACGCCCGCCCCAGGTCTGGGCGTGAGGACCGTCACCGTCGAGCCCCCAACCGTGCTGGTCTCGGGACCCCGGACCCAACTCGAACGGGCCCCGTCCCTGACTACCGATCCCCTGGACGTCGAGGGTGCCAGCGGGCCCATCGAGGCCCTGGTGGCCGTCCGTTCCCCCCACCCGCTGGTGCGGGTCATCGACCCCCTGGCGGTGCGCGTCGTCATCGCCATCGGAATACCCACCCCACCACCCCCCAATGGAGGACGCTAAGCGTGACCGCCCGACTGTTTGGCACCGACGGCGTGCGGGGCCTTGCCCTGCACTACCCTCTCGACCGACCCACGGTGACACGTCTGGGCCGTGCCCTGGCGGCGCACCTCGAGGCGAGCGGCCGTCCCCTTTGCGTCCTCCTGGCTGGTGACACCCGGGCGTCCACCCCGGAGCTCGCGGCGTGGGTCGGAGGGGCGTTTCAGGCCGCGGGCGGTGAGGTGGTCTGGGCCGGTGTCCTGCCCACCCCGGCCGTGTCGCACCTCGTGCGGGCGGGCGGTGGCTTCGGCACCGGGATCATCGTCTCGGCGTCTCACAATCCAGCCGGCGACAACGGCATCAAGCTCGTGACCGGCAACGGCATGAAGTGGCAGGCCGACGACGAGCGCGCCCTCGAGGCCCGGATCCATGCCAACCTCGACGAGCCCGAGGTGGCTCCACTGGCCCGGCTCGACCCGGGCCTGCACGCACGTTATGTCGACACCCTGGTCGCGACGCTGCCCGAGAGGGCCCTGGCCGGCCTACACATCGTCGTGGACGCCGCCCACGGCGCCGCGGCCGAGGTGGCCGGGCCCTTTTTCGCCCGCCTGGGGGCCGTCACGACCGTGCTCAACGCGGCGCCGGACGGCACCAACATCAACCTCGGATGTGGCGCGCTCCATCCCGAGGGGCTGGCGCGCGAGGTCGTCGCCCGCGGGGCGGACGCCGGCGTGGCCCTGGATGGCGATGCCGACCGGGCCATCCTCGTCACCCACACCGGCCGCGTCCTGGACGGCGACGACGTCCTGGACCTCTGGGCTCGCCACCTCCAGAACGCTGGACAGCTCCCCGGGCAAACCCTGGTCGCCACCGTGATGTCGAACCTTGGCCTGGCCCTCGCCTGCCGACGACACGGCCTCCACCTGGTGCGGTGCGCAGTTGGCGACCGCGAGGTCTGGGAGGCCATGCGGCGAGAAGGAGCGGCCCTGGGCGGTGAGCAGTCCGGGCACGTCATCTGCGCCCACCATGCTGTCACCGGAGATGGTCTGCTCACTGCCGCGCACGTCCTCGCCGCTGTCCACGCGGCCGGACAGAGTCTGGAGGAGCTCGCGAGCCTCGAGCACTTCCCACAGGTGCTGCTCAACGTCCGCGTCGGCGCGCGGCGCCCCCTCGCCGAGGTACCCTCCCTCGAAGCCTCGATCCGTGCTCACGAGCAGCGTCTGGGAGACGATGGGCGCGTCCTCGTCCGCTACTCGGGAACCGAGCCGTTGCTCCGCATCATGGTCGAGGCGCCTTCCGACGCGGAGGCCCGGTCCACCGCCCAGGCCATCGCCGACGACGCCATCCGCCACCTGCGCTGAGAAGCGGGGTCGAGGGACGGGAGCGCTGACTTGCGGCGCTCCCTGACATGCACCTCGTCCAAGATGCGCGGCCGCGACGACAATCCATCGCCGACCGGCTTCGACCGGAGCATCCCGGGCCCATCGCGTCCGGTCCAAGCCGGGATCAGAAGATCCCGAGCACCTTTTTGCGCTTGAGCAGGAGTGGCTTGTCGGCGCTGCCCAGGACCCCGACCTGCTCGGAGAAGTCGGTGACGACGACGAAGAACTGCACCGTCTGGTTCTGGTGGAACGCCGCGGTGAACTCCGCCGCGTACTCGTTGCCAGCACCGTGCGACAGGTTCATCTCGGTGTACTTGCCGCCACCCTCTACCCGGGCGAAGAGCTTGGCGGACCTCACCCCATGGTCATCCGTGACCACCATCGGTATGCGCGCCAGCTTGCCCTTGTCGAACTCGAGCTTGGCGCCACGCTGCAGCTCCACCTTGGGTGGCTGCGCATCCAGTTGTTGAAGCAGCGCTTGCAGACGCTGGCGCAGCTCGGCCACCCGCCCTTCCAGGCGCGCCGGAGGCCGCAACGCCTGCAGCATCGCCAGGCCGCTCTCGGGCCGCTGTTGCCGTTCGCTCTGCTCGGCCTGGGTGAGCACGGCAAGTGCCTTCTGATCCGCCTCCTGGTCGCCCCGGATCCGCTCGACGCGCGCCGCCAGGCCGGGTCGGTCAGGCCACGCCTTGCCGAGGGTGCCCAGTCGATCGAGCGCCTGCTGATAGTTGCCCGCGGCGGTCGCGGTCGCGGCCTCGGCCTCGAGCCCCTTTGCCGCCGACTCCCGAAGCTCGGCCGCCGCATCGGCCTTCGGCATGACTCCACGCAGGGCCGCCGCCTGCTGCAGGAGGTCGGCCCAGGCCCCGCTGCGCTCGGCCGTCTGGGCCAGCTTGAGGATGTTGAGGGCGCGCCGCGCCTCCTCGAGGGCCTGCGCCTTGTTGGGATCGGCGGCCAGGGCGGTCTGCTCCTCATGGCTCATCGAGGTGAGGATGCGCTGCACCGTCTTGAGGTTGCCCGTCTGCAGCGCTCGCGCCAGATCGGTGCCGAACGTGCTCACGCGCAACCCGGCGTAGGTGCTGCGGAGCCCCTGCAGGTGGTCGAGATCAGCAGGCGAAAGCTGCTGCTCGTCGTAGGACGAGATTCCGTCGAGGGCCTGCTGTGCCGCCTTGAGGTCGCCCGCTGCCAGCGCCTCCTCGATGGCCCGGATCTCCGCCAGCACGGCGGGAGGCTGCTTCGGCGCCTGGGTCGGCATCGGGGTCGCCGGTCGCGGTGTCGGCGGCACATGCCGGCGCCTCGCGTCCAGCTCCGCCTGCTGACTCTGCCACCAGAGCAGGCCAACCCCTCCGCCTCCGAGCAGCAGCATCGCCAGAACCACCCACAGCGGCCAGAGAGTGCGCCGACGCCGCGTCGCGACCGCGGCAGGGACCGGCGCTGTGGTGAGCGGGGCCGCCGAGGGCAGTGGAGGCGGGGTCGTTTCTCCCGGCTCGAGCACGGCCTCCGCCAGGTGCGTCACCCCGGCGTCTTCCGAGACGGCAGGCCGCGGCAGCGGTTCCGCTGGAGCGGTCTCCTCCAGGGGGGCGGGAATCGGCGGTGGAAGCTGCGGCAGCACAACCACCCTGCCCTTGTCGGTGTCATAGAGCGCCTCCGCCGGAGAGCCAGACGGGGCCGAACCGAAGACCGGCTGGGGGGGCGGCGGCGATGGAACGAACACCGGCGGCCCCATGAGCTGGGTGGTCTCGACCCCAACCGGTGGCACCGCCGCGGGCGTGACCGCCGAGGCCGGCGCCTCCCCGCCACCGGGCGCGGGAATGTCCGTCAGACGATGGATCGGGACGGCCATGGTGCGCTCGGCCTCGGCGCCCGACATCGGCTCGGCGGGCTGGGGCGGCGCCGGCTCGTCGGGATGACTCTCGGACCGAGCCCACGGCGCCTCCGGGGAGACGGGCGGTGCTTCACTGCCGGGAGCCTCGCCGACCGGCGGGACATCCTCGCCGTCATCAAGCACGGCCATCATCTGCTGGGTGAGCTCACGCGGGGCAGCGGACTCGTCGGCCGGGACGGACGGAAGTGCGCCCCCAGCCTCGCCCAGGTTCAGGGAAAGCGTGCCGCCAGGAGCCGGCGGCAGCGCACCCTCGGCGGCCAGACTCCCCGACAGCGTCGCCAGCACCTCCGCCCAGCTTCCAGGCCGGTCTTCCGACCGCGGCTGCAGCGCGCTCACGAGCAGCTCGCGCAAGCCATGCGGGTCGCCGAGGCTGGCCGAGACCGGCACCGGGAGGTCCAGCTTGACCCGGCCGTCCGGGCTCGTGACCACCCGCGCCTGCAGCACATGGCAAGCCACATGAGCGAGGGAGTACATGTCCGACTGGGGATTGGCGCGGGGCAGCCCGGCGTGCGGGTCCACCAGCTCCGGGGCGGCGAACTCGAGCGCATCCGAGGCCAGCACGGCCCCGGTCAGCTCACCCATGAAGACTCGAAAGGCGGCGGTGCCGAACCCGAGCACGAGCGCGCCCTCCCCGGACGCGAGAGATCGCGCCAGCAGGTTCTGCGGAGTCAGATTGCCGTGGGACACGCCCCGCTCGGCCAGGGTCGCCAGACCCCCGGCGGCTGTCCGAAGGAGGGCCAGGAGTCGTCGGGGATCCTGTCCTGTCAGGTTTTCCAGGGCGACCCCCTCGACGAGCTCCATCACCATGAAGGCGCTGCCATCGGGCGTGAAACCGAAATCGACGAGCTCCGGGAAGGCGGCCGGCCTGAGGTCGTGCCATGCCTCCATGGCCTCCAGGAACTGCTCCTGGCAGATGTGCAGATCGGCCGGACAGGAGGGCGCGATGAGCTTGATCGCGGCCGGCCGGCCGTTGCCCAGCTCCGTGGCCCGAAAGACGATGCCTGAACGGCTCGACTTCAGCACCCGGTCCAGCCGGAAGCTCTCGGTGATCTCGCGCGGCTTCGTCATGCGCATGAACGTGCTCCTCCATCCGCCAGCGGGGTCATGGCTGGCACGGCGGTCGCGGCCGACCGGCCGACACCCTGGAAAGCGTGCATGACCAGAGTGTAACAGAGGGCGGAGCCGTCTCGCGGCCGGAGATGTCGTGACTGTGACGAACCTCACAGTCGATGCCTTGAGAAGGAGAAAGCCCCGCCGGGGGGACGGGGCCATGAGTGGTGGTGGAGGCGGGGGGAATCGAACCCCCGTCCGAAGGACCTGGACCGCTGGTATCTCCGTGCGCAGCCGGCGTTTTATTCTCGCCGTCAGGACGGGCGCTGGCGCCCCTTCCTGAAAGCCAGCCCGTACGTCTCGTCTGTCGCACCCGGACGCAGCGACAGACCAGCCCGCTTTGTCGTCGCCGTGATCAGGCCCGCAGGCGGGGACCGGCGATCACGACGTGACTGCGATCAAGCAGCCAGTGCCAGCTCAGTGTTGGCAGGTGTGTGTTTCCGCCTGTTTAGCGTGGCGGCGGACCACGGCACGCTGCCAGCGATCCAACTGTCCCCCGTCGAACCCGGTACGCCCCCGTCGACGGTGCACACGCAATCTAGCGCTTCCGGCTCCGGTTGTCGAGGAACGCCGACCGGGTGACGACAACCCCGGCTGTCGTGAACAGGGGGCGCCGAACGTACCCCGTCATCCCGACGGCCTGCCGGCACCGATCTCGGCCCCGGCCCCGGTTCCGGCCCAGCTAGAGGTACCCCACCGAGCGGTACTGCTCGATCTTCTTCGGAATGACCACCGTCCAGTAGTCCTCGAAGTCGAAACCGGAGTAGTCGTGGAAGGGAGCGGGCCCGGTGTCGACGAGCAGGCACTGGCAACCATCCCCACCCTCGATGACGAAGATGTTGTTGGGGCTCACCGAGGTCTTCGCCTCGGGGTGGCGCACGAAGAGATCGAGAAGGGAGTCCACGAACGATCGCACGGCCCGCTTGGCAGCCTCGTGACGGGGCGTGCCCGGTGGACCCATCGAGGTGTACAGCTTCGCCAGCGACACCCCGGCCAGGCGTTCCTTGACGACGAAGCTCCCATAGGGGTCGTAGGTCTCGATGCCGGGCACCGGGACGCCGTGGCTGGCGAAGAAGTCGGTGATTTCGCACTCCTGACGGATGTGGTCGCGGCTGTAGGAGCGCGGCTTCGCGACCTTCAGGACGGTCCGGTCACTCTCGGCGTAGTCGTAGACGATGCCGTTCTCCCCCTCGCCGATCTTGGGGAGCTTCACGGTGTAGCGGCGCTCGGCCACCTCCAGGGGGACGGCCTCGACCCCTTCGTCGAGCCCCTCAATGACATGGCTGGACTCGTTGTCGAGGTAGAGGTCGCGCAGGTCGCTCCCGAGGCCGGCAACGTACTCCCGCGAGCCAAACCCCAGGCAGCTCTCGCTGCGGTGCTCGCGCATGAACATGCCGTAGAACCCCGCCGACTTGAGGGCCTGCACGAGGTCGCTGACATGGGCGTACTGAGGCGCGAAGAGCACCTCGAAGAGCCGCACCTCCTTGCCCGAGAGGGAGCGGAAACCGCAGGCCCGGCATTCCTCCACCTGCACCTTGGGAATGCGCATCGGAGAGCCGGCGACCATCACCTCGTAGGGCACCTCGACACGCTTGAGGATCGCCTCCTCGCAGCGGGGGCAGATCTCGTAGAGCCGGGTCGTCTCCTTGGTCACGCTGCCCTCCTACTGCGCCCCGCCGGCGCGCGTCTCGAGGAGCCTCTGATGCGAGCTGTCGAGCGCGTGCAGACGCTCGGCGAGGGCGATCGCGATATTGCGGATGAGCTTGTAGGGCGCCGTGAGGTTGGCCTCCAGTAGCTCGTCGAAACGCTCCCGGTCGATCTCGATGAGCTTGCAGGGCTTGGCGGCGACCGCCGTCATCGAGCGGGGCGCGTGGAGCAGGAAGGCCATCTCACCGAGCACCGACCCGTGCTTGATCCGCACGTTGAAGGAGCCCGGCTTCGTGAAGTGACCCCGCCGCAACTCGACCTCGCCCTCCAGCACGAGGTAGAACCTCTCGCCGATCGAGCCTTCGGTGAAGATCACCTCCTCGGCGTCAAACTCGATGGTGCGGGCGACCTTGAGGATGAGGAATACCTCCGAGGGCTTGAGGTCGGAGAAGATCTCGAAGTCCTTGGCCTCGTCGCGTTCGGACTGCGTCACCTCCTTGGGCACCAGCCACTGCAGGTACCCGGTGCGCTGGTACTTGCGCACGCGGTCGGGAAGCACCTCGTTCCAGTAGCTCTGGAAGGTGAACCCCTCGTAGCTTTTCTTGAGCGTCGTGCCGGGGTCGATGAGCACGAACTGCGCCGGGTCGGAGAATCGCCCTCCCTCGGTGAGGACGTAGATGTTGTTGGGGCTGATCGAGACCTGGCAATCCGGGCGCTTGCGGAAGAGGTCGAGCAGGCGCGTCAGGAACTCCTCGAGCCCTTCCAGGATCAGGCTCTGGGTGCGCACTGTCAGGGTCCCGAAACGCAGGTACAGGCTGGTCACCGACTCGCCCTCGATGAGGTCCTTGAGGGCGAACCGCCCCATGGGGTCCATGTAGTGGATGCGCGGGACAGCGATCCCTTCCGCCAGGAAGAACGAGGTGGTCATCTGCTCCTCGAGCAGCCGCTCGCGGCACACCGGTTGCTGCTTGGCCACCTTGAGACACAACGCGCCATGGGCGTGGGGGAGCGTCAGCGACCAGGAATGGAGCCGATACACCATGCCTCGATCGCCCTCCCCCAGGGGCGGGAGGACGAGCCCAAACATCGCGCCGCCGAGCGGGCGCTCCACCTCCTTCAGACCGGCGGTCTGGGCGCGCTGCAGGTCCTCGAAGAACCCTGCCGCCTCCGCTTCCAGCTCGGGGGTCGCCAGCTCGGGTCGAGTGTACGTGTCGTCCGCCATGTCTCACCTCGCTACGGCCCGCCCGTCGGGCACCACCCGCGCCGGGCAACTCGCCAATCTGAGCGCCATCGCTTGCACTGTGTGGAATAATAGCGCCGAGGTCCCGAGGGTCCAAGACATGGCGTGCCGGGGCGAGCGGCCAGCGTTCCCGGTACCTGGGAGGAATGATGAAGGTCGCAACTTGGGTCGCTGTGATCCTCGTCCTGATCGTTGCCACAGGGTGCCGCCGGCAGACCCCACCACCATCTCCGGCGGTGGTCGCGGCCCAGCCGCCCGAGCCCGCCGCGGCCGTGGCCACTGCCGTCGCACCGCCCGTCGCCGAGGCCGTCGCCGAGGTTCCGGCCTACCACGGTGCCGTGCAGATCGAGCGCAAGCAGACCACCAGGAAGGACGGCTTTGCGAAGGTCGAGAGCGTCAAGCTGCACTCCGCCGACACCCTCGCCGCCGTCAAGACGTTCTACGCCGGCGCCATCACGGCCGGGGGATGGCAGGTGGCTGGGAGCAAGGACAGGCCCGACGAGGCAGAGTGGAAGCTCGTCAAGGGCACATCGACCGTCGCCATCGAGCTCGACGCAAAGCGCGCCGGTGGCGTCGACATCTCGATCGAGCGCAGGGACAGGTAGCTTTTCACCACCCAGATTAAGGGAAATGGCAGCAACCTGGCGCGCCCACTGGCGGTCCGGTTCGTTGGGGTCCGGGCAGCGTGAACAACCGAGGCGTCGGCGGTCGAACCGCGGCGTCTCGAGCAGCGGCTTTCCACCCGTCACAGCCTTGGGACGCCGCCGAAGAAGAGATCGAGGCCGATGCGGAAGCCCGGGTTGCGCTGGAAGCCGCGATCCCGCTCCCAGGACAGGAACGGCGTCACCTCGGCGAAGATCCAGGGGCGCCAGAACCTCGCCCGGTAGGTGAGGTCGGTGCGGTACTCGTCGACCAGCCTGCCCTTCCCCAGCATCGCCACCGACCCGATGAGGTACTGCTCCTTCTCCCTGACGATCCACGCTACCCGGCCGACCTGGGAGGTCCGCCAGACGTCCTCCGTCTGGGTGTGCTTGAGCGCACTCTGAAGACGCAGGTAGACGCTGGAGTGGAGCTTGCGGTCGAGCACCACCCGCGAAAGGCTGCCGATGTGGTCGTTCCTGGTCCAGAAGACCGACTGGCTGGCGATTCCATCCCAGTGCCCCCAGTACCACCGGTAGTAGCCCGCCACCTGGGCGAAGAGGCTGA
Source organism: Thermoanaerobaculaceae bacterium (assembly GCA_035403265.1). GTDB lineage: Bacteria > Acidobacteriota > Thermoanaerobaculia > Thermoanaerobaculales > Thermoanaerobaculaceae > JAAYVZ01. Next base: position 21,366 of record DAONEV010000011.1, read on the forward strand.
CATTCCCGGAGAAGCGCACGCCGAGGTTGTGGGTGAAAATGAACCGCCCACCGCGGAACAGGTCCCCTCGAGACCCGAACGTGAGGCCCTTCTCCCGTTCCGGCGCGGTGGATGGCAGCACGGTCTCCGAGATGTTCTGGACATAGAGCCTCATGCGGCGCTCGAGGTTCGGCATCTGGACCTCGGCCGAGACCAGGGGATCACCCTGAGTGTGCCAGCGGTCGTGGTCGAGGAACAGGCCGACCCGGAGCTGGGACTCCTCCTGGGGCTCCACGGGGTCGTACTGCGCAAAGAAGTTGTCGACCGACTGCACCGTCCGATTGAAGAAGTGCGTGATGCGCTCGTACCAGCGGTCGACCCACTTGTTCGGCGTCACCGACGACGCCGGGCCCGGGGCTTGCGGTTGCTGACCGCTGGCCTCGCCGACGGTCCACATTGCGAGGGCTGCCCCATCACCGCGCCGACCACCAACCAGTGCCGGGAGCTCACCCAACGAGGATACCAGTCTCGGCGTGAGTGGGAGCCCCCGCGGCTTCCCACCCCGCAACTCTCCGGCCTCTCCGGCTTCATGCGCACCAGGTGCTCGTCGGGCAATCCATGGCGCCGGGACCGGGGGTTCCCCCGGCCAGGTGCCGGTGCTCCGCAAGCTCACAGGAGCATCAGCGCCACCCCCGCGAACGCCAGCAGCAGTAACCCGACCAGGCCCTGCAGGCCGGTGCGGCGGTCGGCGAAGACGAACGCGTAGACTCCCTTGAGAGCGTTATTCGAGGCCGTGGTGAGCAGCACGGCCGACGCCGCCGCTGCAAGGGGCGTGGTGAGGCCCGCCGACTGGGTCAGGCCCATGATGAAGGGATCCACGTCCGCGGCGCCCATGACCACCGCCAGGGCATACATCCCCAGGCTGCCGAAATGACGGAGCACCAGCGTCGTGACCACGACCAGCACCACGAAGATGCCGGCGAAGGCAAACGCCGAGCGTAGCTCAAGGGGGTTTCTGGCCTGGTACTCCCGCGCCGGCTCGTTGGCGTTGGCGTTGGCGTCGGGACGCCGGGCCCACCACAGGCCCCCCAGGAGCGTCACCAGCCCCAGGACCACAAACCGCTGGGCGAGCATCCGCATGAGAGCGTCGTTGAAGAAAGCCAAGAGCAGTACGAGGCGCAGGAACATCATCCCCGAGGCCATGAGCATGCAACCGGAGAAAAGGTGCGGGCGATCCTCTCGTTTGGCCCGCCTCGCCAGGACCACGGTCATCACCGTGGATGAGTAGGCCCCGCCCAGGATGGCCGCCAGGACGATCCCACCGCGCTCGCGGGTCACCCGCTGTAGCACATAGGAACCGTAGGAGATGCCGCTCACCGCCACGACCACCAGCCAGGTCCTGAAGGGGTTGAGGTGGAACGTCCCGAAGTCCTGGTTGGGCACGGCTGGCAGGATCACCGCGGTGAGGAGCAGGAACTTCGTGAACGTCTCGACCTCCTCCGAGGAGATCCGCTCCGAGAGGCTCTCCAGCCAGACCTTCAGCTCGAGCAGCAGCATCGTCACCACGACGATCGTGGTGGCGATCCAGTAGTCGCCGGAGTGAACGAGCGCCCCCAGCACATAGGTGAGGAGGCCGGTGATCTCGGTCGTGACCCCGGCGTCCTCGGCCGTCTCGAGCTTGTGCCGGTAGGACACAACCATGAAGGCTGCAACCGCGAGCAGGCCCAGCGCCACCGGCACGAGCTGTGGCCCGGCCAGCAGCGCCGTGCCATAGCCCAACAAACCGATCAGGGGGAAGGTGCGCACGCCCCCGAAGATGTAGTGTCCGGCGTGCGCTTTCCGTCCCTCCCGCTCGAGGCCGAGCAGGAACGAGAGGCCAAGGACCAAGAGGATGCGGAACGCCTCCGGCGGCACCTGGCTGAACAGCGTCTGGACCTGGCTCATGGGCGTGAGCTTACACGCCTGTCAGGTCACAGGCAAAACGCCACGACCCGCTTCGAGAGCCGCTCCACCGTGCCCCCTGAGTTGGACTGGCAGCCTGTGGGGAAATGGGAAGCTCCGCTTTCTCCGACAGGGCTTCTAGACTTGGACCGGCACCACCCGCCAGGGCACGAGGGCGTGGGATCCGATGGCGACCTGGACCGCGAGCGCGAGGACACCGGCGGCCCGCGCCGCTGCCAGTGCCCTCGCGTAGGCGGCGTCAATCTCCGAGGCTGCCTGCACGACCCGGGCATCACCGCGTTGCACCAGGAACACCACGGCAGCGCGGTCTCCGAGCTCCGCCCGCGCCGCCAGCTCGGCCATGTGGCGAGCCCCGCGGGCAGTCACGGCATCGGGGAAGCGCGCCACGCCGTCCACGGCCCAGCTCACGCTCTTGACCTCCACCCAGTAGGGCGTTCCACCGTCCTCCAGACAGAAGTCAGCCCGCGAGTGTGCACCCAGCCGAACCTCCCGGCGGGTCTGCCAGCCGGGCGCGAGCCCGGGCACCGCCAGCACGCCCGAGCGCAGGGCCTCGGCGACCAGTCCGTTGGCCCGACCCGTGTTGACCCCGACCGGGATGCCCCCGTCGACGACGACCTCGAGCGTCCAGGCCAGCGTGCGGTGCGCGGCCGGGGCCGGCGACAGCAGACACGGGCTTCCGGGAGCGGCACAGCCTCGCATCGCACCCGGGTTCGGGACGTGGGCGACCACCACCTCCCCGCCAGGCAGCTCGACGTCGGCAAGGAAGCGTTTGTAGCGCCGCCGAAGAATGCCCCAGCCTGTCGCGGCCGGAAGACGCACCTCAGGGCACCCGGCCGGCGGGCTCCGACGGAGCAACCGGCGCCGGAGCCTCGACGGCGACCCTGTCCGGAGCGGCGAACCCATACCGGCCGGTCACGTCCACGGTGATGACCGGCCGGGTCGCCGTCGTCGAGAACCAGCGGAAGCCCTCCTCGAGGTTGGTCCAGAACGCCGCCAGCTTCGGGTTGTGGCGGCTGTCGGCACGCAGGCGGCGGGCACACACGGGGGTGTCGAAACGGCATGGGAAGAGGTGAGCCGGCACCTCGAATCCGGCATCGCGGCTGTCCAGCACCGCCACGTAGAGCTGCTCGATTGCATGGTCCCCGATCGGGATGCAGCCGTTGGTCAGCTCGTTGCCGTGGATGAAGATGTTGTTGCCGGGATGCCGCTCGTGCGCGAAGAAGCGGTCGGCCCGGTTGGGGTAGTCGATGTGCAAGGAGAGGTGATAGCGGCTTGCCCCGTTGAACCCGTCGATGCGATAGAAGCCCTCCGGGATCTGTCGGTCGCCGCGCCGTCTCTTCGGGCCGAGGTCGCCGCTGTAGCCGGTGAGCGGCCACGCGACGACCCTGCGATACGGCCCGGCCGGCTCCGGGGCGGCCCACAGCTCGAGCACCCCTTCCTCCTTGAAGACCTGCACCACCAGGGGCGCCGGGTAGGGCACGCCAGCCTTCTCGAACAACCGATCCAGCGGTGCCCCCTGATGGGCGCGGGCGGCCGCAACCCGCGCGTACCGGTGCTGCGCCTGAGCGAGCGCGCCTTCCGGGACCTTCCGGGCCGAGCCGGCCAGCGCCCCAGTGCCGGAGACGAGCAGCGCCAGGGCCGCGAGGGTCATCCCGCCAGGCCGAGCCCCGATCCGTTGTGCGCCCGCGAAGAAGCTGTTCACGTGTCCCCCAGCGGCGAGCTGCCGCGCCGCGAGGATAGCAAGGAGCGACCAGCGCCGCGACTGAGCGATAATCCCTGGTCGTGCTGCGCATCGAGTCCATCACCAAACTCGACGCCACCGCGCTGGCACCCTACCGGACCATGCGGCGGCCGGTCGAGCACGAGCGTCAGGGGATCTTCGTGGCCGAGGGCGGGCACGTCGTGCGGCGCCTGCTGGAAAGCCCGCTGCCGGTCGTGTCCGTCCTGCTGTCGCCGACGTGGCTCCGAGCTCTGCAGCCCGAGCTGACCGCCAGAACGGAGACGATCGCCGTCTTCGTCGCGCCCGAGGCCGCGCTTGCCGAGCTGGTGGGCTTTCGCCTTCACCAGGGCGTCATGGCCGTCGGCCAGGTCCCCCCAAGCCCCGCTCTGGACGCCGCGCTGGACGCCGCGCCCCAACCCCGCCTGGCCGTGGCTCTGGACGGCGTCACCAACCCGGAGAATGTCGGGGTCATCCTGCGCACCGCCGCCTCGTTCGAGGCCGCCGCCGTGCTGGTCGGTGAGACCGGTGCCAGCCCCTGGCTGCGTCGCGCCGTGCGCAACTCCATGGGGACGGTCTTTCGCCTCGCCCTGCCCGGCGTCGAAAGCCTCCGGACCAGCCTTCACGTGCTCCGAGAGCAGGGCTTCAAGCTCATCGCGGCGACACCGACCGGTCGGCCGGTCTGGGAGTGCGACCTGGGTGGCGCGTGCTGCGTCGTCCTGGGCCACGAGGGGTATGGCCTCCGCCCCGAGGTCGAAGCCGCCTGCGACCTGGCCGCCGCCATCCCGATGCCCCCGGGTGTCGACTCCCTCAACGTTGCCAGCGCCGCCGCCGTACTGCTCTACGAGGTGCGTCGCCAACAGCGCTCCTGTCATGGCTTTGACCCGGTCGCAGGGTCTGTCGCCGCAGGATCTTGACACTTCCTCACACCAGGCGCAGAGTCGAGTCGGTGGCAAATCCGCAAATCGGGGGGCACGCGGTGTCGGTTGGGCACTCCGAATCGATGCGTTTCCTTGTCCTTGGGGCCACGCACGGGCGTGGTGACGGGATCGGACACGCCGCGGCCCTGGCGCTGGTCGCGCGCGGTCACCGGGTGCACGGCCTCTGTCGGGACGCCGCCAAGGCGTCGGCCGAAAAGGTGTTCCCCCTCGAGGCGCTGGATCTCGCCAGCCTGGACGGCCAGGCACGGCTCAAGGCGCTCGTGCGCGAGCTCGACCCCGATGTCATCTGGTCGGCGATCGGAGCGGGGATCGCCACACCACTGTGGGCGATGGACGACACCGCGGTGGAGACACTCCTCGACGCCAACGTGCGCCAGGCCGTCCTTCTGTGCCGCGCCTGTGCCCCGTCGTGCATCGACGGCGGGCCACACCTGGTCCTCACCGGCTCGGTGGCGGGGGTGATCGACGGCACCGGCGCGGCCCTGTACTCGGGGGTGAAGGGCTTTCTCGTGCCGTTCCTGCGCGCCCAGCGGGTCGAGCTCCGCCGCCAGGGGCACCACCCCAAGCTCAGCCTCCTGATGCTGGACAGCATCCGGGCGACCGGTCTCGAGCTGGTCGTGGAGGCCCTCGAGTTCGTCGGCCGGCAGAGCCACTCGATCGAGCTCCTGGTGGCCTGAGTAGCAGGGAGGCGAAGATGGTCGAGCCCATGACCCAACGGCCCCACATCAGCAGGCTCTCGCGGCGGGAGCTCCTCGCCATCACCGCGGCGGCGGCCGGAGGCGTCCTCGTCTTGGGACCGACGGCGGGCGCCGAGACCCTGGTGGAGCGGCCACGGCCGGTGCGGCTTCCGGATGAGCCCAGCCACAACCCCGGTTTCCTGGCCAGGGCCAGCGCCGGTGGCGGCCTGGTGGTCTGGACCCAGAAGCCCGGCGCAGAGCTGGTGGGCTACCGGCTCAACGCGCGGGGTCGCGCCGTCTGGGAGCTGTGCGACGGCACGCGTGACCGTGCCGAGCTCGCCTCCAGGTACGCCGCGACCACCGGGCGTCCCGCCGCGGAGTCCCTCTCCTTCCTCGCCCGCCTGCTGGAACTCGGGATCGTCGCCCAGAGCGCCACGGTGGTGCCGCTGGGCGACCTCATCCGCCCCCCGGCCGGCGGCTGCTACCACCTCAAGCTACGCGGCTAGCCATGCCGGCATCTTCTCACCGCGACGTCTTTGCGCTACCGCACGACGGCGGCTATCTCGTTTACGCTCCCCTCGCCGGCCGGGTGCTCCGCGTCAACGCCGCCTCCGTACGGCAGCTCAAGACCTACCTGGCGTCCGGGGATGCGACGGCCGTGGACCCCGAGCTAGTGAAACGTCTGGGCGGCTTGCGCTGGCTCGACTCACCAGTGGCGCCGGTCCCTCTGCCGGCCGACCGCCACTACCACCCGACCGCCGTCACCCTCTTCCTGACCTCGGCCTGCAACCTGCGCGGCACCTAGTACTACGCCGAGGCTGGCGACGTCGCCGTGCG
>DAONEV010000012.1:0-27339 GCA_035403265.1 Thermoanaerobaculaceae bacterium
GTTCGGCTCGGGCGCTGTGGGATACGCTCAACAAGGCTATTCCGTGACTATTTCCGCCGACGGTAACACGGCCATCGTCGGTGGGCCCGGCGACAACGATTTCGCCGGCGCCGCGTGGGTCTGGGGGAGGAGCGGAGGAGTCTGGAGCCCGCAGGGAAACAAGCTGATCGGCTCTGGCGCGGTGGGATCGCCATTCTTAGGCTGTTCCGTAACCCTCTCCTCAGAAGGTACTACAGGCATCGTCGGTGGGCCCGTCGACAACAATCACGCTGGGGCCGCGTGGGTCTTTACAAGGAACGGAGGAGTCTGGACCACCCAAACCAAGCTCCTCGGTTTGGGTGCCGTGGGGAGCGCCGAACAAGGCTGTTCAGTGGCCCTTTCCGGCGACGGCAGAACGGCCATTGTCGGCGGGTACAATGATACCAACTGGGCCGGGGCCGCCTGGGTCTTCGCCTGTGTGGAATGTTCCCTCGGCTGTACGGCCACGGTTCCCGCGACAGGAGTGGCGAACGCTCCAGTCTCCTTCCAATCCACGGCGACTCCGAGCAACTGCACGGGGAGCCCCACCTATTCGTGGAACTTCGGAGACGGCCAGACCTCCACCCAGCAAAACCCTAGTCATACATACTCTTCGGCGGCAACTCACAACTGGTCCATGACGGCGACGGTGCAAGGCGCCACCTGCACGAAGAGCGGGAGCATCGTCATCTCGCCGGCGTGCTCCCTCGCCTGTACGGCTACGGCTCCGGCGGCAGGGACGGCCGGCGTGGCGGTGATCTTCCAGGCCACGGCGACACCGAGCAACTGCACGGGGAGCCCCACCTACTCGTGGAGCTTCGGAGATGGCCAGACCTCCGCCCAGCAGTATCCAACCCATACCTACGCTTCGGCGGGAACCTTTAACTGGTCCATGACCGCCACCGTTCAGGGCGTGATTTGCAGCAGGACCGGAAGCATAGTCATTTCGGCGGCGTGCGTCTTAGCTTGTGCGGCAACAGTGCCTTCAACTGGAACGGCTGGTGTAGCGATCAACTACGCCGCCACAGCAACGCCGAGCAATTGCACAGGAAGTCCGGCATTCGCCTGGGACTTCGGTGACGGCCAGTCTTCCACCCAACAGTCCCCAAGCCACGCTTACACGTCTGCTGGTACCTACACCTGGTCCATGACGGTGACGGTACAGGGCGTCCCATGCATCAAGACCGGCAGCATTGTCGTGTCAGCGGGTGACGTCAACGGTGACGGCGAAATCAACGTGCAGGATGTGTTCTACCTGATCAATGCCTTGTTCGCCGGTGGCCCGGCGCCGATCGGTTCGGGGGATGTCAACGGTGATACCCAGGTCAACGTCTCCGACGTGTTCTACCTGATCAACTACCTGTTCGCGGGAGGGCCGGCCCCGGTGTGAGACGAGCCTCCCCGAGCGACGGACACAATGTCGCGCCTACACCTGGGTGCCGGCGAGCCAGCCGGTGGAGAAGGCGGCCTGGAAGTTGAAGCCACCGATCGGGCCGTCGAGGTCGAGGATCTCGCCGGCCAGGAAGAGACCAGGCACGAGGTGGCTCTGCATGGTTCTCGGGTCCACCTCATCCAGCGCGACGCCGCCGGCGGTGACCTCCGCCCGGTCGAATCCCAGCGTGCCCTTGACCGGGATGCGCGTCCCCTTGAGCGCCGCGATGAGTCGGCGGCGGTCGTCTCTGAAAACCTCGGCGGCCCGAAGGTCAGGTGCCAGGCCAAGTCGTTGCACCAGCAGCTCAGTCAGCCGCCGGGGAAACGGCTCGATGGCGAGGGTCGCGAGCTGTTTCCTGGGATGGGCAGCGAACTCGCGGCGCAGGAGCTGGTCGAGCTCCTCGGCGGCCAGGCCGGGCATGAAGTCGCACTCCAGCTCCAGGGTGGTCGGGTCCAAATGCCCGGAGACCGCCCGGCTGACGTCGAGCACGGCCGGTCCGGAGAGGCCGAAGTGCGTGAACAGGAAGGAGCCGCGGCGGTGGGCCAGGCAGCCCCGGTGGCTTCCCGCCGGCATCACCCGGACACCGACATCAGGGACGGTCAGTCCGCTCAGCTCGGAAACCCAGCGGGCGCCGGTCGTCACCGGCGTCAGGGCGGGGCGCGGCGGCACGACGGTGTGCCCGAGGGCGGCCAGCCAGCCATAGGCGTCGCCGGTGGTACCGCATCCCGGGTACGACCGCCCCCCCGTGGCCACGATGACCTGGCCGGCGAGGAGCGTGCGGCGGGTGGTGCGGATGCGGATGCCGTCATCCCCTGGAACGAGCCCGGCCACGGGCTCCTCAAACGCCTGCTCGCACCCACTTCGGCCAAGTCGTCGCAGCAGCGCCTCCAGTACGTCCGCCGCCCGGTCGCTGGCCGGGAAGACCTTGCCCGAGTCCGCGACCTTGGTGGCGACGCCTTCAGCTTCGACTAGGGCCACCAGCTCGGCCGGGCCCAGCGCTCCCAGGGCGGCGTTGAGAAAGCGGCCAGGCGCGCCGAAGGCGGCGACGATGCCGCGGCGATCGGTGGCGTGGGTGAGGTTGCAGCGGCCTCCTCCCGAGATCAGGATCTTGGCGCCGGGGCGGCGGTTCTTCTCCAGGAGCAACGTCCGGCGCCCGCGCTCGGCGGCGCGCGCCGCAGCCAGCAGCCCGGCCGCACCGGCCCCTACCACCACGACGTCCCAGTCCATCTCCACCGTCCTCGCGAGCATTGCCGCCCGGCCGCAGCTTGGCAGACGGGAGGGCGCTCCAGCAAGGGTTGGCATGCGGGGAACCACACGATGCCCCGGGATTCCAACGTGCAGAGCGCCGGCTCAAGGTCAGTCTCGCCACCGGTCCCGGACGCCGCCGGCCACCCGACAGCGGCTTGTCTGCTATCGTGCCCGAGCGGTGATCCGGCTCCTCGCGCCGGTCGCACCGGGGAGGTCAGCCCATGGTCGCCTTTCAGACGGTCTTCCTCGGACTGGTGTTCGGATTCGTCCCCGTGCGTGTGGCGGTCAACCCGCCCGTGGTATCCGTCGAGCTGCTCATCGACGGCGTCTCGGCCGGGACGATACAGGGCGAGCCCTGGGAGATCGGCTGCAATTTCGGGCCCGCACCCTTCCCGCATGAGCTCGTCGCGGTGGGCCGGGATGCAACTGGGAACGAAGTGAGCCGCGCGCATCAGTTGGTCAACCTGCCACGGGCCGCGACGGTGGCCACCATCACCGTCAGGCCGGGCGCGGCCGGCCAGCCCTCCACCGCCTGCCTGACCTGGAGCTCCCTCGACAAGGCCAAGGCGAAGCACATCGAGGTCACCTTCGATGGGCGCCCCGTGCCGGTCGAGAATCCAGATCACATCGAGCTGCCCCCGGTCGACCTCGCCAAGCCGCACTTCCTGGCCGCCGAGGTGGTGTTCCCGAAGGGAGGGGTCGCCCGGGCCGAGACGAGCTTCGGCGGCGAGGCTCAGGCCAGGGCCGAGAGCGAGCTGACGGCCTATCCGGTGGTGGTGCGGCCGGGGTTCGACCTGCCGCCTGCCGAGGCCATGCAGGGCTGGTTTCGCAAGGCTGGCCAGCCGCTGCAGGTGGTGGCCGTCGAGGAGGGCCACTTCGACGTCGTCCTGGTGTTTGACCAGGACAGCGCCGGTCGCTTCCAGGGCATCTCGCGTGGCAATATCAACAGCGCCGTTCTGCTGAACGAGATCGCGATCCAGCCCAGCCGGGGCGGCAACCGGCTCTCCGCCCTCTGGGCAATTCCGAGGGACGGGGTGTTCACGGCATCCCTTCCACTCGACCTGGATGTCGACGAGGTTCGCAAGTTCATCTTCCGCGTCGGCTGGCCGGCGGCCCCCCGCAACAAGCAAGCCCTGGCCAACGCCGTGGCCGCGGCCGGGATGCAGGCCGCCGCGCTGGGCCGGCGCCGTGCCGTGGTGCTGATGGTCGGCGAAGCCGCCCCGGACGCGAGCACGATCTCGCCCCAGGCGGCCCGCGCATATCTCGAGAGCCTGAATGTGCCGCTGTTCATCTGGACCCCGGAGCGGCGCATCTCCGATCTCGACCTGCCCGGCTGGGGGCTTCCGGACAATGTCTCGACCGACCAGCAGTTGCAGGCCGCCATGGGCCGGCTGGACAAGGCCCTCCGGGCCCAGCGCATCGTCTGGCTGGCCGGCAGCCATCTGCCCTCCGCGATCACCATCGCACCAGCCGTGCGGCACATCTTCCCGGCGCGCGGGGTGGTGCGCCAGGAGCGCCACTAGCACGTGCCGGCTGCCCTCAACCAGGGTCCGAACGTGGCCGTGGACGGAGTTCCTGGAGGCCAGCATCGGCGACAGCTCTGGCCCACCTTCTTCAACCTGCACCCAATCCCCACGACCGCGTCCACCTTGGCGGGGGGACTGGGACCCTGTAGAACCAAGTCGCGAATCACTGCGTAGACGCAACGGGGGTTTTGAATGAAGACCTGCTCGATCGTCCTGTGCGTCCTTCTCATCCCTGCCTCGATGCTCGCCCAGACGGCGAGCACGCCGCCAGCGCCGCAGCCTGCCCAGGCCCGCCCGCTCACCCAGCTTCCCTACACTCCGAGCCTCGACATTCCTTCGATGGACCGCACCGCCGATCCGTGCGTGGACTTCTACCAGTACACCTGCGGCGGCTGGATGAAGAACAACCCCATCCCGCCGGACCAGTCCTCCTGGAGCGTCTACGGCAAGATGTACGAGGAGAACACCCGCTTCTTGTGGGGCATCCTCGAGGAGGCCTCGCGGCCTGCCGAGGGCCGCAGCGCGGTGTCCCGCCAGATCGGTGACTACTTCGCCGCCTGCATGGACGAGCCGGTCATCGAGAAGGCGGGTGCAAAGCCCCTGGACCCGGCACTCAGAGAGATCGCCGCGATCAAGTCGATCGACGACATGGCCCGCTTCGTTGGCCGGCAGCACCTCGAGATGCAGGGCCGGGGCATGCTCTTCGGCTTCGGCTCCAGCCAGGACTTCGGCGACTCGACGCGCTTCATCGCCTTCGCCGACGCCGGGGGCCTGGGCCTCCCCGACCGCGACTACTACCTCAAGGACGACCCCAAGTCGAAGGAGATCCGGCAGCGGTACGTGGCGCACGTCCAGCGCATGCTGACGCTGCTCGGCGACACGCCGGAGGCCGCCACCGGGGCTGCCGCCTCGATCATGGAGCTGGAGTCGGCACTGGCGAAGGCCGCGCTGACCCGGGTCGAGCGCCGCGACCCCGCCAAGCTCCATCATCTGATGCCGAGAGCCGAGTGGCAGGCGCTCCTCCCCGACTTCCGCCTGGACCTCTACCTCCAGGCGGCCGGGCTGCCGGCCTACGACGTCGTCAACGTCACCGAGCCCGATTTCTACCGGGCACTCCAGCACGAGCTGCGCAGCAGGGACCTGAAGCTATGGAAGGACTACCTGCGCTGGCACCTGGTCAACGCCGAGGCGCCCTACCTCTCCTCGACATTCGCCCGGGCTGACTTCGATTTCTACCAGAAGTTCCTTCGCGGCGTGGCCGAGCAGCCGGCCCGCTGGAAGCGCTGCGTTGAGCTGGTCGACCGCGATCTCGGCGAGGCCCTCGGACAGGTCTTCGTGGCGAAGACCTTCACCCCCGACACCAAGGCGCGCGCCCTCAAGATGACCATCGAGATCCAGAAGACCATGGAGGAGGACATCCAGCAGCTCCCGTGGATGAGCCCCGAGACCAAGACGCGAGCCCTCGAGAAGCTGCATGCCATGGTCAACAAGATCGGCTACCCCGACAGGTGGCGCGACTACAGCTCCGTCGTCATCGGGCGCGACGATTTCTTCGGCAACGTGGCGCACAGCGCCGCCTTCGAGTCCCGCCGGCAGCTCGCCAGGATCGGCAAGCCGATCGACCGCGGCGAGTGGCAGATGACACCTCCGACGGTGAACGCCTACTACGACGCCCAGATGAACGACATGAACTTCCCGGCCGGCGTCCTGCAGCCGCCGCTGTTCGACCCGAAGCTGGACGACGCCCCGAGCTACGGCAACACCGGCGCCACGATCGGCCACGAGCTGACCCACGGCTTCGACGACGAGGGCCGCCAGTTCGACGCGAGAGGCAACCTACGTGACTGGTGGACGAAGGCTGATGGCGCCCAGTTCGAGCAGCGTGCCAAGTGCGTCTCTGACCAGTACGCCCAGTACGTGGTGATCGACGACATCAAGATCAACTCCAAGCTCTCCCTCGGCGAGGACGTGGCCGACCTGGGTGGCGAAATCCTGGCCTACAACGCCTGGAAGCACGCCACCAAGAGCCTCGACCTCAAACCGATTGACGGTTTCACCCCCGAGCAGCGGTTCTTCATCGGCATGGGCCAGTGGGCGTGCACGAACATGACCGACGAGGACAAGCGGCTGCGCGCCATGACCGACCCGCACTCCCCGGGCAAGTACCGGATCAACGGCGTCGTCGCCAACATGCCGCAGTTCCGGGGGGCCTTCCAGTGCAAGCCCGGCCAGCCCATGGTGCGCGAGCCGGTCTGCCGCGTCTGGTAGGCCGGCACCTCGCCGGGCGTGGGCTATCCTGGCAAGGCCACAACCGGGAGGGCACCGGATGCATGTTGAACCGTGGCGGGAGCTCCGGAGAGGCAACAGGCTGAGGTGGGCTGGTGTTCTGTGCTTCGTGTTCGCCATCGCGGGGCGGGCCGTCCCCGCCCCTGCACAGGCCAGCGCGGGCACGGTTCTCCACGGACGCGTCGTCGATCGCGCGACCCACGGGCCGATCGCCGGGGCCGAGGTGACCGTTCCCGGTGGCGCCACGACCACCAACGAGCGGGGCGAGTTCGAGATCTTCCTTGTCGGGCCGGCTGCCGTGACCCTCACCGTACAAGCCCCTGGTTTCCTCCCGAGGGCAGTCGTCATCGAGGATTTCGGAGGGGCGACGGAGCGCCTGGAGGTCGAGATCGAGCGGGCGCCCGGATACGCCGCGGAGCTGGTCGTGACCGGAAAGAGCAACCCCTCGCCCGAGCCGACCCAGGAGGTGTCGGCGAAGACGGTTGCCGAGGCGCCCGGCGCCATCGAGGACGCCATGCAGGCGCTCAAGGCCCTGCCGGGGATCGTGTCGCGGGACGACTGGTCGAGCCGGCTCTTCATCCGTGGCGGCCGCCCGGACCAGAACGGCATCTACCTGGACGGCATCCCCATCTACGATCCTTACAGGCTCTTCGGCCTCACCAGCCTGTTCAACCCGGAGACCCTGGAGTCGCTCACCCTCTACCCCGGTGGTTTCGACGCCCGCTACGGTGATCGCCTTTCGGCGGTGCTCGCCGGCGAAAACCGGGTCGGCACCACGGACCGGACCCTCGCGGGCAGCGCCAACTTGAGCCTCACCAACGCCAACCTGATGGCGGAGGGGAGGCTCGGGCTCGGCTTCCCGGCGAGCTGGCTGGTGAGCTTCCGCCGTACCTACTTCGACCTCGTCGCCACGGATGTCTCCGTGCCGCGCTTCACCGACCTGCAGGCCAGGGTGCTGCTGGAGCCATCGCCCCGCCACCGTCTCACCCTGACGCTGGTCGGCTGCCGGGAGGACACCAACACCACCTTTGACGACCGGGAATGGAGCGGCGTCCCGAAGAGCCACACCGAGGCGGGCGACGCCCAGCGCGACTTCGTGATTGGCCTGCAGGGCCGCGTCCTCCTGGGAGATCGCAACCGCGTGTACTACATCGTTTCGCGCACCAACAACAAGCAGACCTCCGAGGTGTTCTACCGGGACGGCGAAACCGGGTTCGAGAGCCGGCTGGACCAGACCCTCGCCGGGACCATGACCACGCTGCGAACCTGGTCCGAGAGCGCCCTCGGCCGCCACCTCGTCGAGGTGGGCGGCGAGGTGGCGCGCAGCGAGAACCGCGTCGGGTTCCACATCAACACCGAGGACCCGCGCTGGCAGATCCCGGATTCGCTGAGATCGTTCGCCACCTCCCAGGACTACTGGCGGGTCGGCGGGTTCGCGCAGGACACCTATGCCCTCACTCCCGCGGTCGACCTCAAGGCGGGGGTTCGGCGGGACCGTTCAGGCTTCGGTGAGAAGGGTGTCACGAGCCCGCGCGCCTCGCTCGCGTGGCGACCTGGAAAGGCATGGGAGCTGCGCGCCGCCTGGGGCCAGTACTACCAGTCCGCGAGCTACGAGACCCTGCAGGGCGACGGGTACTTCCTCGACCTGCGCGGCATCAAGGCTGCAGGGCTGCAACCCGAGCACGCCGAGCACCTCCTCGCCAGCGTGTCCTTCACCTCCACTCGCGGTTGGAAGCTCGCCCTCGACCTCTACAACAAGCGCCTCGACGATCTCTTCGCATCGGGCGAGGAGCGCAAGACCATCCTGGTCCTCGACAAGTACGACCAGGCCCACCCGTACACCCGGGAGGAAGACACCTTCCTGCCGGAGAACGCGCGGCGCGGCTACGCCCGGGGCGCCCAGGTCGTCTTCACCCTCCTCGAGGGTCGCGGCCGGCCCTACTACGGCATGCTCGCCTACTCGTTCGGCCAGGTGCGCACCCGGGACGACGAGTCCTGGCGGTGGGAGTCCTACGACCAGCGCCACAGCCTCCTCCTCGTCGGCGGCTGGAAGCTCGGCCGCTTCTTCGAGGTCGGCTGGAAGTGGCACTATGCGAGCGGATTCCCCTACACTCCGCTGCGCAACGTCATCCGCGTCGTCGACGATGTGAACGGCGACGGGATCTACGACCCGGCGGCCGGCGACATCTTCACGTACCAACGTGACGAGTCCGACGAGGCGAGGTTCTCTCGGCGCCTGCCGCCCTACCACCGCCTCGACCTGCGCGTGGAGTACGCGCGACGGTTGGGTTCCCTCGAATGGACCTACTACCTGGACATCATCAACGCCTACGCCCGAAAGAACGTCGAGGGCTATGTCTACAACGCCGACTTCACCAGACGAAAGGGCTCGGAGGGACTGCCGTTCCTCCCTTCCGTCGGGGTGAAGGCGCGGTTCTAGGAGCCTGTCGGAGAGCGCGGCCGAACTCGCTATGATGGTCGGCCATGGCTGATCAGGGCTCCCGAAGCAGCGGCATCGCGTGCGCCGTCGCGGCCTTCTTCATGTGGGGGCTGTTCCCGCTGTACTGGAAGGCGCTGGCCGCTGTTCCGGCGATCGAGGTGGTAGCCCACCGGACGTTCTGGGGGTTGGTCTCGGTGGCGGCCTGGGTCACCCTGCGGCACCGATGGCTGGAGGTGCGGGCCGTCGCCTCTCGCTCGCGAACCGTGCTCGTGCTCGCGTGCAGCGCCACGCTGATCGCCCTGAACTGGCTCCTCTACATCTGGGCGGTGACCCACGGGCACGTCATGGAGTCGAGCCTCGGCTACTTCATCAACCCGCTGGTCAACGTGCTGCTCGGAGTGCTCGTGCTGCGGGAGCGCCTCGGCCGCCTGCAACGTGTCGCGGTCGTGCTCGCCGCCGCCGGCGTGGCGGTCCTCACCCTCGGCTACGGCCAGTTCCCCTGGATCGCCCTGGGACTCGCGGTGAGCTTCGCCCTGTATGGCCTGGCCCGCAAGCTGGTGGCGGCCGACGCGGTCATCGGCTTGCTCTTCGAGACGGCGATCCTGACGCCGCTCGCGGGGGGATACCTGCTGCTGCTCGCCACCCGCGGCAGCGGCGCCATCGGGCACCGCGGGCTGTCTGTCGACATCCTGCTCGTCATCGCGGGCGCGGTCACCGCCGTCCCACTCGTCCTCTTCACGATGGGCGCCAGACGCCTCCCGCTATCCACGGTCGGGCTCATCCAGTACATCTCACCGAGCTGCCAGTTCCTCCTCGCCGTGCTGCTCTACCGCGAACCGTTCACCACCGCTCACCTGGCGACCTTCGCCTGCATCTGGGCCGGCCTGGCGCTGTTGGCCTGGGACATCCGAGGCAGTCTGGCCACGGCGCGGGCCGGGGTGGGGCCAGCCTCCATCTCCTCACCACGGGCGGTGGGTACGGCGGGGGGCCGGTTGACGGGCGAGGTCGAGGTTCGGCAGCACACCGGTGGCGAGGAAGGTGTCGACGTGACCAAGGAGTCGGTGGACGTCGACGGGCGTCATCCACGGGTTTGAGAGGTGCTCCACGACGCCCTCGGCGGTCAGGCCGAGGCGGCGACCCTCCTCGATGGCGACGGCATAGCCCTCGATCTCGGTCGGCCGGTCCACGTAGTCGAATCGTTCGTCCCAGAGGTCGAGACCCTCGGCGAGCTGTCGGAGGTGAGTCAGCTCGTGGAGCAGGTCGAGGTAGAGGTCGAGGTCCTCACCGGTCCGGTAGTAGCTCTCGGAGATGACGATACACGGGGCCTCGACGTCGACGAAGGCGTACCCGCGGCGCCCCCGGATCTGCACGACAGCACGATCGAGGAGGGAGCGGAGGGCGTCCGGATCGGCCGCGATGCGGGCGAGCGTCGGGCACCTCACGACACCCGGCAGCACCTCGAGAAATGGGTGATCGCCGGGCGCGAGTGACCGGTTGACGCGGGTGCAGGCGGGGAGATCGTTCAGCATACGCGCGGATGGAGGACTCAGCCCCGCCAGACAGCAGGCCGGCCTCCCCTCGGGGGTTGATCATACGCCAGGGCACGCGCCGACGGCGCTACACTGCCACCTGCGCCGCGCCTCGGCACGGTGGGGAGCTTCCAATCCATGTCAGACATCGTCTACGTAGCAGTGACCTCCGCGCCCGTCGACGCCATCGTCGAGCTGTACGAGGCCGGGGGCTGGTGGCGCGAGGGCCCGGCGTGGCGCGCGGTGATCCCGGCGATGGTGCGCGGGAGCTTCTGCTTCCTCGTCGCCCGCGAGCCTGGAGGGCGCATCGTCGGGATGGGCCGGGTCATCTCCGACGGGGTGAGCGACGCGTACATCCAGGACGTCGTGGTGCGCGCGGAGATGCGGGGACGCGGGGTGGGCCGGGAGATCGTCCGGCGCCTCACGGCACACTGTATCGCGGCAGGGATCAGTTGGATCGGCCTCGTCGCCGAGCCGGGGACGCAGGGGTTCTACCAGACGCTCGGGTACCGTGCCCAGGCGGGCTTCGAGCTCATGCTCCACGAGGGTGGGCGCGATGAGCAGTGAGTTCCTGGGTCTTCCCTTCGCCCCCATCGAGCCCGAGGACCGGCCGCGCCTCGCCGAGCTTCTCACCCGCCACCCGCAACCCCTCTCCGACTACTCCCCCACCTCGCTGGTCGTGTGGGCGCCGGTCTGCCGGCACACCTACACGATCGTCGAGCCCGACACGCTGCTCGTGACGACGTCCTCCACTCGGGTCCCTCAGCCCTGCCTCCTGCAGCCGGTCGGAGCTTTCCCGGAAAGCGTGGCAGGAATGCTGCTCGACCGTGGGCGTCGGCTCGATCGGCCGTTGCAGCTCGAGTCGGTGAGCGAGGAGTTCCTGGCGCGGCATTCGTCGTTCGTGGCCCACTTCGACGTCCGCCCGGTCCGCGACAGCGCCAACTACATCTACAGCGCCACCGAGCTGGCCGAGCTTCGAGGCCGCCGCTTCGCGAGCAAGCGCAACCTGATCGCCCAGGCGTCAGGGCTCCATGCCTGGTCGGTCGAACGGCTCACACCGAAGCTGGTCGAGGCCTGCCGCGAGGTCGCGGACGACATCGCCAGCAAGCGCACCGCCGCATGCTCGGTGACGCTTGACGAGGAAACACGGGCACTCGAGGGCGCCTTGCAGATGCTCGGGCCGTTGGGCCTGCACGGCCTGCTCCTGCGAATCGATGGCCGCCCAGGTGCATTCTCGATCGTCGACCGGCTCAGCCCCACCACCGCGGTGGTCCTGTTCGAACGCGCCCTGCGCCGCGAGAAGGGCCTCTACCAGCTCATCAACCGGGAGACGGCGCGGGTCCTTGTGGAGTTGGGGTTCACGCTGGTCAATCGCGAGGAGGACCTGGGCGACCCGGGACTGCGCCGCGCCAAGCTCTCGTACTTCCCTGCCCGTCTTGAGATGAAGTACACCCTCACACTCCGCCACTGAGCCTTTGGCCGGAGGAATGGGGCCGGTCCTGCGGCCGCACCAGTGAGAGACCTACCCCTCGCGCTCCCCGTGAGGCTCCTCGTCGACCTCCATGCGGATGGTGCGGTAGGCACGAACGACATCCAACCCCTCGAAGGTGAGTCCGACGAACACGACCGCCATGCCGAGAAGGAAACCAGGCAGGGGGTTGATGCGCTGCAGGATTTCGGGACCTGCGACCCGCAGCCCGATGAGCAGCGAAGTGAGCACGAAGCAGCCGACGCCGATGATCTGGCTCACGACGGCGTTGCGCAGCAGACGGATGCGATCGACGAGGTCGTCCACCTGGCGGATCACGCTGCCCAGCCGTTCGCTCTCGGCCTCGGTGCCGGCCGCCGCAACGCCGTTGCGCAGGAGCCGGCGGCGCTCCTCGTTGAGCGCCCGCACCCGCGCCATCACCACGCCGTAGCGGTTGAGCAGGCCAAGCAGGAGCAGGCCGCACGCCGAGACCATCACCGCCGGCGCCAGGATGGCCTGGATGGCCAGAACCGCATAGGGAAACTGCGTGTTCATGGGGCTCTCCCTGGTCTTCCGCTGGCGCGACGCCAGACGGGCTACCACGACTCCCGCCCGAGAGACGGTTGGAAAACCGGGCGGATGGTATCACTGCCGGCGTTGGGTGCTACCATCCCCGAGGCGAGAAGGGACCCTCCCCCGCCCGGTTCACGTTCCACGCCGGGTGCCGGCTCGCGGTCGCGGAGTTCAAGCGGTTGCAGGGCTGTGGGCGGATCCCAGGGACCGGAGCGACCACGAACGACAGGGTCGCCGAGCGCAGGGAGGGGACACCAGCCATGGCCATTCGAACCGTCGGGATCGTGGGCGCCGGAACCATGGGACAGGGCATTGCGATCTCCTGTGCGGGAGCGGGTCTGGACGTGCTGCTGCGCGAGAAGTCGTCCGAGCTGGCGCAGGCGGCACTCGTGGATGTCGGCGAGGCGCTCGACCGCGACATTGCGAAGTGGCGCCGCACCGAGTCAGAGAAGCGGGCGATCCTCGCCCGCATCAAGGCCGTCGAGACCATTGCCGAGCTGAAGCCCACCGACATCATCGTCGAGGCGGTGTCCGAGGACCTCGCCCTCAAGGGGGCGATCTTCCAGGAGCTCGACCGCGTCGTCTCGCCCGAGGACCTCCTGGCCACCAACACCTCGGCCCTCTCGATCACCGAGATCGCGGCGCGCACGGCTCACCCGGGGCGGGTCATCGGCCTGCACTTCCTGAACCCCGTGCCCAAGGTGCCGCTGGTGGAGGTGGTGCGCGGCCTCAAGACGACCGACGAGACCTACAAGCGCGCCCTCGATTTCGTGCGGGTGCTGGGCAAGACCGGCATCGAGGTCTTCGAGTACCCGGGATACGTCACGACCCGGGTCATCCTGCCCTTCCTGAACGAGGCCATGTACGTGGTGATGGAGGGCGTCGCCTCGGCCGAGGCCGTCGACACCTCGATGCGGCTCGGCTACGGGCTACCCATCGGGCCGCTGCAGCTCGCGGACCGCATGGGGCTCGACGAGGTCATGCGCTGGATGAAGTATCTGTTCGACGAGCTGGGGGACATCAAGTACCGCCCCTGTCCCCTGCTCCGCAAGATGATCCGGGCGGGGCACCTCGGAGTAAAGGCGGGACGCGGCTTCTTCGAGTACGACGACGCCGGCAACCCGAAGTAGTGGCGGGGGAAAAGCGATGAAGGTCCTGGTCCTCAACTGCGGCAGCTCATCCGTGAAGTTCCAGCTCGTCGAGACCGACCAGGCGTCGGCGGCCGCGGGTCGTGATCACGCCCTCGCCAAGGGCCTGGTCGAGAACATCGGCGGCCTCGCCATCCTGCGCTACGAGGCCGAGGGGCGAAAGCCGCTCAAGGAAACCGGCGAGATTCTCGAGCACAAGATCGCCGTGGAACGCATCCTGGGCCTGCTGACTCGCCCCGACGTGGGGGTCATCCACGACCGTGGCGAGATCGAGGCGGTGGGACACCGCATGGTCCACGGCGGCGAGCGCTTCAAGACCTCGGTGAAGATCGACGACGACGTGCTGTCCGGGATCGAGGACTGCATCGATCTGGCGCCGCTCCACAACCCGCCGAACATCAAGGGTTACCGGGCCTCCCGCGACCTCCTGCCGGTCCCCCACGTGGCGGTGTTCGACACCTCCTTTCACCAGACCATGCCGCGCGAGGCGTACCTGTACGGCATACCCTACGTGCTCTACCAGCGCCACGGCATCCGTCGCTACGGCTTCCACGGCACCTCCCACCGCTTCGTGTCACGGCGTATGGCGGAGATCCTGGGCCGCGCCGACGACCCGACCTTGCGCGTCATCACCTGCCACCTGGGCAACGGCTGCTCGATCACGGCGATTCGCGGCGGGCACTCGGTGGACACCAGCATGGGCATGACGCCTCTCGAGGGCCTGCTCATGGGCACCCGTGCCGGCGACATCGACGCGGGGATCATCCTGCACGTCATGGTGAGCGAGGAGCTGGGAGTCAGCGAGGCCAACGCGCTCCTCAACAAGCACTCTGGGCTGCTCGGCATCTCGGGGGTGAGCAACGACATGCGCGCGCTCCTGCAGGCCGAGGCGGAAGGCAACGACCGGGCGCGCCTGGCGGTCGATGTGTTCTGCTACCGGCTCAAGAAGTACATCGCGTCGTACACGGGTGTACTGGGCGGCGTCGACGCGGTGGTCTTCACGGGTGGCATCGGCGAGAACTCCCCGGTCATCCGCGCCCGTTCGGTGGCCGGGCTCGACGCCCTCGGCCTGAGCATCGACCCGGCCCGCAACGACGTGGCCCGCGCCGTCGAGGCCGACATCTCCCCCGAGGGCAGCCCCAGCCGCATCTTCGTCATCCCCACCAACGAGGAGCTGCTCATCGCCCGCGACACTTACCACATCGTCGCCGGGCTCCCTCCGGTCTGAGACCGTCAACCCCGGGGCCATGTCATTCGTCTTCTCCGCCGAGATGGCGCGCCGAGGAGCATTCTTGCGATCGTCAGGATGTCTTCTGCTGACGGCGTTGGCGGTCGCACCTGCCGTCAGCGCACAGCCCCGAGACACGGGCGAGGCGGCCGAAGCCAGCGCAGCAGGCGCCCGCGTCCCTCGCCGCCACCTGGTTCGGGCCGAGTCGAATCCCGAGGTGATCGCCATCGAGGGGGGCCTGGTGCGCGGTGCCACGGGGAACGGCGCGATGGGGTTTCTGGGGATACCCTTCGCGGCGCCTCCGGTCGGACCTCTGCGGTGGCGCCCCCCGGCACCTCCCGCGGCATGGAGCGGCGTGCGGGACACCCGAGCCTTCGCCCCGCCTTGCTCTCAGCTCGACGATGCGGATGCCGTCATTGGCAGCGAGGACTGCCTCTACCTGAACGTCTGGATCCCGGCCAACGCCCTGCCGAGCTCGGCCCTGCCGGTGCTGTTCTTCATTCACGGCGGGGGTCACGTGCAGGGCAGTACCTCCACCGAGCTCTCCGACGGCACGCACCTCTACGACGGGGCCGGCCTCGCCACTCGCGCCGGGGCCATCGTCGTGACCTCGGCCTACCGGCTGGGGGTGCTCGGGTTCCTCAACCACCCGGCACTTGCGGCGGAGAGCTCTGAGGGATCCTCGGGAAACTACGGCATCCGGGACCTCGTGGCGGCCCTCAAGTGGGTGCAACGCAACATCACCCGGTTCGGAGGCGATCCCGGCCACGTCCTCGTCTTCGGCGAGTCGGCCGGCGCCGTGGAAACCTGCATGCTCGTGATCTCCCCGCTCGCCACCGACCTCTTCTCCGCGGCGCTCATGGAGTCAGGGGGGTGCGCAGCCAGGTCACGGTCGGACGCCGAAGCGATAGGTGGCCAGCTTGCCACCGCCGCCGGCTGCGCGGGTACCGCCGACGTGTTGGCCTGCCTCCGGGGGTTGCCTGCACCCACGCTGGTCAACGCCATTCCGGCCAGGGCGGAGGTCGTCGGTGCATCCAGCGGCTACCAGCCCGGCGTCGATGGCGTCGTGGTGCCCGAGCCGCCGATGCAACGTCTCGAGGCCGGACGACACAACCACGTACCTCTCGTGGTGGGGGCGAACGCCGACGAGACCGGCCGCTCGGTACCACTCACCATGACCACGCCCGAGTACGAGGCCGCCGTGCGGGCGCTGGTTGGCGGGAGCCAGGTGCTGACCAACCTCGTTCTGGCCCAGTACCCGGTCTCCGCCTACGGCGGAAATGCCCGGAAGGCCTACGTGGCGGTCACCAGCGACTCCAAGTTCATCTGCACCGCCCGCCGGGTCGCCCGCGCCGCTGAGCGCGGTCAAACAGAGCCGGTCTACAGGTACTTCTTCACGCACGCGTTCGCCAACGGGAGCGGCCTGCTGCGCACCTTCGGCGCGTACCACGGCATCGAGCTGATGTACGCCTTCGATCGCCTCGACACCCTTGGCTACTCACCGACGCCGGGCGAGCGCACGCTCGGGGAGGCCATCATCGCGTCCTGGCGCAACCTGGCGGCGACGGAAAACCCTAACGGCGGAAGTCCGGCCTCCTGGCCGCTGTTCAATCCGACTACCGACACCTTCCTCCAGCTCGAGGACCCGATCGTCCCAGGCGCGGGCGTGCGGACCACCCAGTGCGACTTCTGGGACAGTCTCTCCCCCTGATCAGACCTACCACGGAGTGAGCGGCCCACCTCCGGACCACGCTTCCCAGCGCATCTGTCAACCGCTGCGACCCCACTTGCGAGCCCAAGGTGGGCGTCGCGCTCCGCGCGGCTCTTCCGGGCGCAGTGCGCCCGCTCTGGGATTCAGCGTCGGCCACTGCGTGCGAGCGGAGGTCCGGATTCAGTTCCAGTGCTTGAGGTCGGGCCACATCTGCACGAGCGGCGTACGCAGACCCCGGCACAGGTAGATCGGCCGGTTCTCCTCGGCCATGCCCCACGGGTGGTGATGCTCGCCAACCTGGACGACCTCGCGGCACCACGGCTCCAGGTACTGCCGGCCCCATTGCAACCAGATCAGCGTGTCGCCCCGGAAGTCCGGGGGTCCCCACAGGGAGTAGCTCTGATGCGCGCAGATCGCCTCAGGCAGGCCCAATCCGGGCCCGAACAGGTGCAGGGCTCCAGCCTCGCCGTAGTTGCTGGCGAAGATGCCGGTCCGGGCCCGCTCCTCTGGCGGCAGGGCGTCGTAGATCCTCGCCACCTCGGCCACCAGCTCGGGCCAGCCGAACTGATCCCCCAGGCGCTGCTCGAGGGGTCCGTCGTGGGCCACCTCGGTCTTGGCCGAGCTGATCCGCAGGAAGTGTTGGAACGCCAGGAGCTTCTCCGGCGACAGGATGGGCAGCCAGGCGAACGCCCCGATCGCCGTGATCACCACCAGCACGGTAGCCATGGCGGTCTGCGGCCACATCCTCCCGCGCGTCCACGCCCTGCGCTCCAGCCACGCCTCCACCGCCACTCCGCCGGCGGCGAACAACACCGGGTAGATCGGTGCGAGGTAGTAGTTCTTGGCCTTCATCAGCATCATCGTCACCAGGAAGACCACGTAGGTGATGCCCAGCACGCGGTAGCGCTTCCCCTTGCCCGCGAGCAGCGACACCAGCCCGGTGAGCCATACCGGCAGGAGCCAGGGATGGTTCATGAGCACCTGCTGGGCCAGGAACGGAAGCGGCGCGAGCACGACGTTCTTGCCGGAGCGGCGCACGTTCTCCAGGTCCTCGATGGTCGGGAAACCGTGGGTGGCCTGCCAGATCACGTTGGGAGCGAAGATCAGAAACGCAATTCCCGCACCGAGCCAGATCCAGGGTCTCGCCAGCTCCCGTCGGAGCGGGGTTGCGACTACCGCGACCGCCAGGGCGAAGCCGAAGAACACCGTCGAGTGCTTGTTCTCGAGACCCAGGCCCGCCAGCACGCCGACCCAGAGCCAGAGCCTGGAGTCGCCGGTCTGGACGATGCGGATCACCAGCCACGCGCAGCCCATCCAGAAGAGTGGCTCGAACGCGTTCATGGTGAGGATGCTGTCGGCGCCGATCCGGATGGGCGACGCCAGCAGGCACAGACCGGTCAGCGCCTGGGCGAATCGTCCGCCGCCGAGCTGCCATGTGATGAGCATGGCCAGCGCCACGATCGCCGCCCCGGCGAGAGCCGGGATCAGACGGACGACCGGCAGGGAGCCTCCCAGCAGCAGCGCCAGCTTCGCGTACAGCGCCACCAGCGGCGCACAGTCCACGTACCCGAAGTCGAGGTGGCGGGCACAGTCCAGGAAGTAGAGCTCGTCCCGGAAGTAGCCGTACCCCCACGCCCCCGCCATGTGCATGACCAGCTTGGCAGCCGCCAGCACCGCCATCACCCGGAGGTCCAGGGATCCAACCTCACGGGGACCCTCTTCTCGCGTCTGCCCGACCGTTGCCTGTTCGATCATGGCTTCCCTCCTGGGTACGCCATTCTCGCGCGTCAGCGGCTGGAATGCACCACCCGCGGGAGAGCCAACGGCACCGCGCGGCAATGAGGGGTACAATCACCCAGTCGGACACTGCGGGCCTCGACAGAAATACCTGTCAGGCCCGGGGGTTGCGTGCCGGAGCAGGGCTACGAAGGCCGATGCAGCCGGGATGCGGGGTGGCTGGGCAGTGTGCCGACAGACAGCTCCGAGCTGGTCTCCACGGCCTCCTGCCCGTCAGCTCCCAGGCACTCGTGTCCGGAACACCGCAGGTCGGAAGGGTTGGCGAGCATTGGGTCTACCAAGGATTATCCAGGGAGGAATGGGGGCCGGCGTTTCCAACTGGGAGCTGTCGCGGGCGGTTTCCATCGAGGGTCAGCTCGGCGTCGTCTCGGGGATCGCGATGGAGATCATCATGGCCCGCCGGCTCCAGGCCGGAGACGAGGGCGGGCACGTCCGCCGCGCGCTCGCCGCCTTCCCCGATCAGGCCGTTGCGACGAGGATTCTCACCGAGTACTTCCGGGAATCCAGGCTGGACCGTGCCCTGGCCAGACTTCCCAGGCCCCACCGCATCGTCGATCCTGACAGCCTCGTCCAGGAGACTATCGCCGCCAGCTTCATGGAGATCTTCCTCGCCAAGGAAGGCCACGACCATCCGGTCGGCGTCAACCTGCTGACCAAGATCGAGCTGCCAATCCTCGCCAGCCTCTACGGTGCGATGCTGGCAGGAGTCGACTTCGTGATCATGGGGGCGGGAATCCCGCGCGAGGTCCCAGGGATCCTCGACAGGCTCAGCCGCCACGAGGACGTCTCCATGGCCCTCCACGTCGAGGGGGCCTCTGCCACCGACGACTTCCGCTCCTACCTCAGCCCCAGAAAGGTGCTGTCCATCCCTGCCAGTGAGCTCAAGCGCCCGAGCTTCTTCCCGATCGTGTCGTCCAACGTCCTCGCCAGCACCATGGTGCGCAAGGCGACGGGCCGGGTGGATGGCCTGGTCATCGAAAGCCCCGTCGCCGGCGGCCACAACGCGCCACCGCGGGGCGAGCTCACGCTGGATGCCAATGGCGAGCCGATCTACGGTCCCAAGGACGAGGTCGTCGTCGAGCGGATCGCGGACCTGGGCGTGCCGTTCTACCTCGCCGGAGGCTGGGGCAGGCCGGAAAAGGTCAGGGAAGCGCTCGGCCTTGGCGCCGCCGGCGTGCAGGTCGGGACGGTGTTCGCCTTCTGCCGCGAGTCCGGTCTCATGCGCTCCCTCAAGGAGATGTCGCTCGTCAAGGCGGCCCGGGGCCTCGGACAGGTCTTCACCGACGTCATGGCCTCCCCCACCGGCTTCCCGTTCAAGGTCCTGAGCCTCGAGGGGACGATGTCCGAGCTGATGGAGTACCTCCGGCGCCCGCGCGTCTGCGACCTCGGGTTCCTGCGCCACCTCTACAAGAAGGAGGACGGGTCCGTTGGCTACCGCTGCCCGGCCGAGCCGGCGGCGAGCTGGACCGCCAAGGGTGGCGCCCCCGAGCAGCAGGAGGGCCGCAAGTGCCTGTGCAACGGTCTCCTGGCCAATCTCGGCTGGGGCCTCGAACGGCCCGGCGGGTACATGGAGAAGCCGCTGCTCACAGTCGGGACCTACTTCGACCAGGTGCGGCAGTTCCTGCGCGGCGAAGGTGAGACCTACTCCGCACGGGAAGTCATCGCCTACCTCATGCGCGACCTCACCCCCCAGACCTGACGACTCCATTCCACGCGGGCCCTTGGCCCGCAACCCGGTGGGTGGATGGCCCGGACTCCGGATCCCAACCTCCAGTCAGCTCGTCACTCCGCCAAGAAGACGGCGGTCCTTTCGACCCGCTCCCGCTTGGTTCGCCCCCCGAGCGGGGACCCACCCGCCCCTGTGTGGAGACACGCTGTGGAAGCCCTCGCGTTGCGGCTCACGCCACGCCAGCCTGGTTCCTTGGCATCGCCGTCACCGTGCGAAGCAATACTCGCCGGCCGACTTGCCGCTGCTGAGCGCCTTGCCGAGCGCGAACAGCACCGAGGTCGCGAGCGCCCAGGCCGGCGCAAGGAGGGTGACTGCGTCGACCGGTCCGTGCGGGAACGCCGCGGCGCCCATCCGAACGCCGACGAGGAAGGCCACCGGGCCGCCGCCCCCCCCGAGGAACGCGGCCAGCAGATGGCGCCCGGCGAGCCATCGCAGCGAAAAGCGGCCCAGCGTGGCGAGCTGGACCCACAGGGCGACGAGCCACAGAGGCGGCAGCGCGACGAGCACGCCGCTGCCCCGCGGCGCGAGGACCCCGAGCCCTTGATTTCACCGACGCCCATTTCCTCGAGACCGTCACGCGCAACCGCGGCCACTGCCTGCAGGTCTTCCACGACCGGCGGCAGGCCGAGGGCTGGCTCTGCGGCGAAGGGTGATCCCGCGCGCCCGCCGCCTGCAGAGACGGCAACTGCCACCGGGCGGCGGGGAGTGTCCCGCCGCCACGCCTCAAGGAGCCCGATATGAGCGAACGCCCACCGCGGGTCGGCATCAATCCAAGGGCCCTGGCCATGCTGGCCCTGCTTTGCGGAGGGGTAGGACCATGCGAGGACGGTCGAGGCCCTCACAATGACCGAGATGGCGTACCAGGTGCCGATCTGTCAGCCTTGCTTCGACGGAGCTTCTCGATCTGCGGCCGCAAGCGGGCTTCCATGCACTCGGGGCAGATGCCATGCGTGAAGCGAGCTTGCGAGTGCTCGGTGATATATGCGTCGACCGACTGCCAGTAGTCACTGTCGTTGCGGATCTTGTGGCAGTAAGAGCAAATTGGCAGAAGCCCGCTGAGCACCTCGACACGTCCCACCGCTTCGTCGATTCTAGCCCTCAGCTCGCGCTCCCGTGCGGCCAGGCCTTGCACGCGCAGGCGATACGCGCCGTACAGAAGCCCGACGACAAGAAGCCCACACGCGCCCAGGAACCAACCTCTCTGGTAGAAGAAAGGCATGACGCGCAGCTCTGTGACAACGGCCGGCTCGGTCCAGAACCCATCGACCCTACGTGCCGCGACCTCGAATCGGTACACACCAGGACCGACACCGGTGAAAACGGCGGTACGCCGGCCACCGACCTCGACCCAGTTGTCATCGTACCCGCGCAGGCGGTAGCGGTAGCACACGTTCTCCGGTGACTCGAAGTCCAGGGCGACGTAGTTGACCTCGAAACGGCGGGACCCGGCGGGCACCTGAGCCCCACCTTTGAGCTCCACCTCCTGACCATCGACCGCGATGCTCTCGATGACCAGGGGCGGAGCAGCAACTCTCGTTACCACCCGCGAAGGGTCGACGCACGCCAGTCCTTCGAGGGTGGCGAACCAGAGTCTGCCGTCTGGCCCCCTGCAGCCGGACTGGAAGTTGCCGCGGCTGCTGCGACTGGGCAGGCCGTCCACCTCCGTGAAGGCACGGGAGTGAACGGTCTTCGCCCGGTGCTCGGCAACGTCGTTGAGCTCCCGCTTGGCGACCCGGTAGACACCCTGGTTGCAGCTCACCCACAGCATGCCCACGTCGTCTTCGAGGATCGCGTAGGCCACGTCGTTAGGGAGCCCCTCGCGGCTCGTAAAGGCGGTGATCGTCCCCTGCTTCAGGCGGCCGATGCCCCCGCCGTAGGTGCCAACCCAGAGCACGCCATCCGCATCCTCGTGGAGACTGCGCACGAAGTCCGACGGCAACCCATCGGCCACGGTCCAGCTCCTGACGACCGTGTCGTGGACACAGCTCAGTCCCCCGTACGTTGCGACCCAGAGGCGACCGCCACGATCCTCGAGGATGGCGCGAACCTGGTCCCCGGCCAGACCGTTCTGGGTGGTGTAGCGCGTGAGCGTGCCGTGCCGGAGGACGCTCAGGCCGCTGCTCTCGCTGCCCACCCACATTCCGCCGTCGCGATCCTCGAGAATCGCTCTCACGCTCCTAGTCGGCAGGGCGAAGCGCTCGGTCCAATCTTCAAGACGGCCGTGGGCCAAGCGGAACACCCCGAGCCACGTCCCGATCCACAGGCTGCCGTCCCGTGCTTCGCAGAATGCCTTGACCTCGCTGCCGTGCAGGCGGGAGCGCAGCCCCAGGCAGGTCACTCCTCCGTCGCGCAGCCGGCAGACCTCCCCATCCACACCTCCCAGCCAGAACCCACCTTCTCGCGCCGGGACGATCGTGTTCGGAGCGGCGGGTAGCGCGCCCCTGCGCACGTCGAGGGGCGTGAGGGTGCTGTCCTTCAACCACACCAGACCGGTTGCCGTGCCCAACCACAGCCCCTCGTTGGCCTCGCAGATCGCATGCACGGAGACCCCCGGAAGGCCGTCCTTGACACGCAGAACCTCCACCCCTGCAGGACCAATCCGTCGTAGCCCGTCGCTGGTGCCGATCCAGAGCCCGCCCGCCCTCGCCGGGCTGAGGGCCCAGATGAGGGTGTCAGTGGTCTGGGTGCTCGCAGCCAGCGAGACAATCCTGCCGTCCTTGAGGCATGCCAGCCCTGCTGCGGTCCCGATCCACAGCACGCCGGCGTCGTCCTCACGCAGCGCCATCACGGTCGCGCTCGGCAGACCGTCCTTGACCGTGAAGACGGAGCGTTCGCTGCCGCGGAGACGCATGAGGCCCGATTCCCCGGTCCCGACCCAGAGATCGCCACGCCGGTCAACCCACAGTGCCCGCACGTCGCTCTCGGTCATGAGGCCTTTCGGAATGAGGGCTTCCACCTTTCCGCCGACCAGCTTGTGGATGCCAGCGGAGGTGGCCACCCAGAGTGTCCCATCCGGTCCTTCGGCCATGGAATTGGCTCGCCGGCCGATGAAGTTGTCGTTCGTACCGTAGGCGCGGAACTTGCCGTCAGTGAAGTGCAGGAGACCGCCGCCGTAGGTACCGATCCAGAGGGTGTTGTCCCGGGAGAAGAGAAGCGTCTCGATGAGATGGCTGTCCATGCCCGGCGAGTTCGCCCGGGTGAAGACGCGGAAGACACTGCCGTCGAACCGTGCCAGGCCTTCTTCCGAGCCGACCCAGAGGTAGCCGTCCGGGCCCTTGGCAAGCGCCGAAACCCAGTCCTGAGGCAGGCCGTTCTTCTGGCCCCAGGACCGCACACTGTACTGTGAGATGGGCTTGTCCGGCCTCTGAGGCGCAGTCTGGGCGCTTGCCACACCAGCGATGGCTGCCGCGACTATCACACACAGCACCACTGCCAGTGAACAGCTCAGCAGGCAGGCGAAGGCAGAGCCTCTGGAAGTCATCTTGTCAGCACGACACCACAGGAGACCTCGAAGCTGCGGTGCATGCGGCTCATGATAGCCCGGTGTGGCAGCCCACCGCCAGGCAGGTCTCCGCCAGCATGGGCTGAGCGCTGTCCATCGAGGAGCGTGCCCGGCTCCACGAGAGCAGGAAGGCGGTCCGCCGCGCCGCGAGGCTGCAACCGGAACCTCAGCTCGTTGAATCGGCTTCGGTCGAGGCCGGCTCGGTGCCGGCCGCCACATCCGCGGCCGACGCCTCGCGCGGGAGCTGAGCGGCGCCGGGTGGGTTGTCGGCGGCGCGGACGGTGCCGTATCCTATGGCGACTTTGAGACAGCCCTGCAAGGAGGCAATCATGGCCGGTTGTCCGAGGCGGTTGCTGCAGACTGCGATCGGTGGGGTGCTCGTGATGTGCGGCGTGACCGAAGCATCGGGGGCGCCGGCTTCGGGAGCCGCGCCCCGACCGCGAATCGCGGTACTGGTCGTCGCGCAGGGCCTGGGCGCGGCCCAGCTCGAGCTCTATCGCCCGTGGTACGCGTCGGGGCTCAAGCGGCTGCTCGAGGAGGGATGGAACGAGCCGAACTGTCGGTTCCGGCACTTCCTCACCCAGGATGCGCCCGGCAACGCCTCGGTCGCGACCGGCGTGACGCCGCACAGGCACGGGATCGTCGCCGACCGGTGGCTGGAGACACGGCCCGACGGGAGGGTTGCCTGGACCGGAGCGGCCGAGCAGCCCTGGGCGCCGGC
Source organism: Thermoanaerobaculaceae bacterium (assembly GCA_035403265.1). Taxonomy (GTDB): domain Bacteria; phylum Acidobacteriota; class Thermoanaerobaculia; order Thermoanaerobaculales; family Thermoanaerobaculaceae; genus JAAYVZ01. The sequence goes on from DAONEV010000012.1 coordinate 24,357, forward strand.
GCCGGGCGCGCCGCCGCTGTTCTACCGCGAGGTCAAGGCGGGTGACGACCTGCTCGTGTTTGCCATCGAGTTCCAGCTCAAGCAGTGGGAAGCGGACCGTACGCTGCCGGCCGGGCTGATCCCGATCGAAACAGCCCCCAAGGGTGGCAAGGGACGCGTCTTCGCCGACAGCCGCGACGCCGCGTACCTGTATGCGCTGCGCCACGGTCAGCCGGTGGTCGGGCTGCCCACCGCCCCGATGGCGGGCGCCGCCCACCTGGAGGTCACCACGATCGCCGACGAGCTGGCGCGGCAGCAGCCCGCGAGCCGCGTCTTCGTGATCGGCGGCGACGCCGAGAGCGCCGTGCTGCTGGCCGGCAAGACCCGTAGTCACTCCGTCTACTGGTTCGACCCCCAGAGCGGGCAGTTCTCCACGTCCGGCGCGTACGACCTGTCCAGCCTGAGCAGCGAGCTGGTGCGGAAGGCCATCACGGAGTTCAACGAGCACCAGGCCGGACGCGCGCTCGCGGTTCGATTCGGCGCCGGCTGGCGACGGCTCCCGCTCGCCGAGGGCCTCGGTCCGCGCGAGAACCTGCCCGCCGCCACGAGCGGCATTGCCGACTTTCAGATCCCCGTCCTCGGCCTGGGCTTCGACCACGATCTGACCCGGCATCCGGCCGGGATCTTCGGCGGGATCGCCGCAAGCCCGCTCGTCGACGAGCTCGTCGTCGAGCTGGCGGTGGCCCTGGTCGAGCGGCCCGACCTCAAGCTCGGAGCGGGTCAAGCTCCCGACCTGCTCGTGCTCTCTCTCCCATCCTTTGACGCCGTTGCCCATGCCTACGGCCCCGAGTCGGAGGAAGCGCTCGAGGTGATCCGCCGCCTCGACCGGTCGCTCGGCACGCTCCTTGGCGGCCTCGAGCCGGTGGCAGGAAAGGACGCCGTCGTGCTGGCCTTGACGTCGAACCACGGCTTCTCGCCGATCCCGGAGGTCGAGGCGTTGCGGGACCCGGAACTCACGGGCGGACGCCTGGTTTGGGGCAAGCGGGCTCTCGTCGACTTCGTGACACGACTCAACCGCGCCATTGCCAGCGAGCTCTGTCTCGAGCCGTACTCGCGCCCCATCCTGGATGCCGTCGGTTGGGGGCTCGTGCTCAACCGACGTCCACTGCAGTCGGGCCTGCCGTGTCACGAGCCGCGCCCGGTGGCGGCTGCCGAGCTCGAGGACGCGATTGCCAAGAGCCTTCGCACGTTCGACGCCGAGGAGGTGGACTGCCCGCTGTTCACCTCGCGGGAGGCCAGTTGGCCCGCCCAGGACAGCCTCGTGGCGTTTGCCCGGAGCTCGCTGTTCCAGGGACGATCACCCGACGCTTTTCTCCTCCTCAAGCCCGGGGTCATCGTCTCGGGCGACCCTGGCCGCGGCGGCGGCCACGGTGGGGTCCACGACGCGGATCTTCACGTTCCCCTCATTCTCTGGGGCGGCGGTGTTCCCGCGGGATCGAGCAACGGCGTCTCGACCCCCTACGACGTCGCACCGACGCTCGCCGTCCCCCTCGGCGTGGCGCTTGCGGACCGGGAAGGCCACGACATCTTCGTCCCGCCCAGGCGACCTGAGCCGCCGCGCTGACCACCCGAAGCACCTCTGAGGTGTCGGGTAGACTGAGGAGGCTGCCCTCCTCGGCCCCCACAGATCCGAACATGCAGAGACTTCCCGCATCCGGCTCCTCATCGCGTTAGGCTCAATTGAGAACATTCTTGAGTACACTGTACCCCATTCCGTGCATTGTGACGCTCTTGTGTGAGCCAGAGGGGTGGCTGCAGTTGTGGGGCAGACCAACGCCTCTTCTTCCAGGGACGATGGCCACCCCTCACCAACAAGCTCACGATAGCCCACAAGGGACAGAATCGGATACCGCGTACCTGGGCGTATCTATCGGGTCGAAGGTGCGCTTGCCCTCCAGACAGCGCCAGGAGGGTCATCAGGATCAGCCGGTCGATGCGCCCGACCGCGAGCAGCGGCGAGTAGATTGTGCTGCGCCTGCACGACGGCGCCGATGAGCCTACGCACCGACCTCGTCGCCCCGGACCGCAGCCTCGATCCTGGCGATCTCGATCTTCCGCATCGTCATCATCGCCTCCATCGCGCGCTTGGCGGCGGCTCTATCAGGACTGCTGATCGCGGCCATCAGGACGCGCGGGACGATCTGCCACGAGAATCCCCAGCGGTCCCGACACCAGCTACATTCGCTCTCTTGATATACCACGTCCACCGTTATCGACGCACCTCGCGCAACGGGGTCGGTCCTGGTTCCACGCCAGTCAGAGGTCTCGACAATGTCAACAAGTGTGGACGTGGTACGCAAGGTCAAGCGCGATCCCGGGCGGTCGGAATTTCCGAGTCCGGTACTGGCCTCGGCGCTGCATGCCATCTGTCAGACACTGGTCCTCCCACGACAACCGGGGATCAAGCGCCAACTCGCATACACCTCGAGACGCCGCGGTTTGCCAGTACCCTGGTCCCGATGCCTCGACCGCACGATGTCCAGCGAATCCGGGCGAGTGCACCGCGTCCCGCCTTGCCGGGCGCAGCGGTCACGTGCCGAGGTCCTGGAGACGGCCCGCCGCGGCGCTGGCCGGATCGAGGCGCAAGGCCTGGCGGTAGCTGTCGCGCGCCGCACCGGTGTCGCCAAGACGTGCGAGGGAGTCGCCCGTCGCGACCAGCGCCGCAGCAGACCGCGGATGGGTCCTCACCCAGAAGCGAGCGACGGTCAGCGACGCCGCGACCTTGCCATCCCCGAGAAGCTTTCCGTGCAGCGCCTGCAAGTCGCGTTCGCCCGGATTCCTCGCCACGCCAAAGCGCGAGAGCCTCCGATCGGCCCGGGCGAACACCTCCTCGTAGCTGTCGGCCGTGAGCTCCAGGTCGGCCGGCCACCCCTCGAACAGGCAGCGCATCCCCGTGACGAGGGCGGCCGGCGGGACGTGGCCGCCGTGCGCGATGACTGAGAGC
>DAONEV010000013.1:0-26855 GCA_035403265.1 Thermoanaerobaculaceae bacterium
CGGAGGCGATGCGGAGAAGACGCGCAAGGAAATCGAGGACCTCGAGGCACGCCTCGAGAAAGTCGAGAAAAAGGCGGCCAAGGACCGCATCAACTTCTCGGGCGACTACCGGTTCGAGGCCCACTCGATCCAGGCCACGGTGCCCGACCACTACGACGGGATGATGCTCCAGAAGGGCATCGTTGACACGTTCTTCTACTACGGCGCCAACGGGCAGTTCCCGCCCAACGGCCAGGCGGTGCAACAGTTCATCGCCCAGAACTACGCCAGCTACCTCATGTTCACCACCAACCTCACCTACAAGCAGCTCGCGCAGGGAATGGCCCAGATTCCGCCCGCGATGCAACAGCAGCTCATGATGCTGCTGCTGCCATCCACCTACGTCCCGGGGTACGACGCCGACAACTCGATCCTCTACACCAACCGCCTGCGCCTCAACATGGATGCCGAGGTGACCGAGAACGTCAAGTTCACGGGCCGCCTGTCGATGTACAAGGCGTTCGGCGACTCGACCGGCGTGCAGGTCTTCAACGGCCAGTCCAACACCTTCACCATCGACGGCAACACCACCGGCGTGCCCAACTCCGACGCCCTGCGCGTCGAGCGGGCGTACTTCGACTGGACCCACATCGGGGGCTCCAATCTTTACCTGTCGATCGGCCGGCGGCCCTCGGCGGGCGGGCCTCCCATGCACCTGCGCCAGGGCGAGCTGCGGGCCGGCTCCCCGATGGGCTCGCTGATCGACTTCCAGTTCGACGGCATCACCATCGGCTACCACCTCGGCGAGAACTCCACCGCGCGCATCTGCTACGGCCTCGGCTACGAGAGCGGTTTCGGCAACGGGCAGCTCCTGCAGACGAGCGGCGACAAGCTCAAGGATGCGCAGTTCGCTGGACTCAACTGGGACATCTGGGATGACGACTCCATGCTGGCCCAGGTCACCATGGCGCGGGCGTACAACCTCACCGACGGCTTCAACGGCCTCATTGTGCTGCCTAACAACCCGGTCACCGGCCAGGCAGTGGGCGCCCCAGTGGTGATGCGCTTCACGCCCTCCGCCAACCTCGGCGACATGGACATCGCCGGCGCGTTGATCATGCGCCACGACGGTCCCATCGACTGGTTCGTCAACTTCAACTACGTGAAGAGCCACCCGGACAACGTCACGACGCCGTTTGGCGGCCTCTACTCCGACCCCTTCCAGACCCCGAAGTCGCACAGCGGTTCGATGTACTACGTGGGCCTGCGCTACAACCTGCCCAACGGCAAGACGATGCTCGGCGCCGAGTACAACCACGGCTCCGAGTACTGGTTCAACTTCACGCCGGCGCAAGACGACATCATCAACCCCAAGACCAACACCCGCGGCTCCGTCATCGAGGCGTACCTCATGCACCAGATCCGCGACCGCTTCACGTTCCGCCTCGGCTACATCAACTACGACTACGAGTACTCGGGCTCGGGCTGGCACATCGGCGCGCCCAAGAAGCTCGACAGCAAGCCGGTTCTGGGCTTCCCGACCTACGACTCCGCGTCGATGCTCACCGCCACCATGACCGTGAAGTTCTGAAGATGACGGGGGCGAGCGCGGTGGCGCCCGCCCCCAAGCCAGGCTCAAGACTCCGCCGCCCGCGAATCCGTAAGCCGTGTGGCGCGTCTGGTGATAGGCGGAGCCACGTTTCACACTCTCCAGTGGCACTCCACGCACGGGCGGCCTGCGCTCATCAGTTGCGTGCTATCAGCGGGTGAACGGTCTAGGAGAGTGTGAAAGGTGGCACCGAGCCCCCACCCAGGCTCGTCACACTCTTGGCCTTTCCTGGAGCCTTGAGCCTGAAGCCTTGAGTCTGGGTGGGTAGGTGGGAATCAGAACTCGCCGCTGAAGAAGAAGAGCACGGCGGCAATCCCGCGCAGGGCGGTGAGGTCGGAGGGGCCGGGCTCGGCGCGGCCCCAGATGCTGCCGCCCCGGCGGATCGTCCCGTCCGTCTCGATCTCGCCAATGATGCTGCCGCTGCGGCGCAGGGTGCCGTCGGCCTCCACCTCGCCGATGACCGAGCCGTGGTCCCGGATCGTGCCATCTGGCTCGACCTTACCGACGATGCTCCCGGCCCTGCGGACCGTGCCGCCGTCCTCGATCTCGCCGACGATGCTGCCGTCGATCCGGATCGAGCCACCACTCTCGAGCCTCGCCCACAGGGAGCCGTCCTTTCGGATCCACACGTCCTCAGCCATCGCCACCTCCGCCAGTGCCAGCGTCGCCAGGAAGGTCGCCGCAAACCCGCGCCTCATGCTCCCGTCCCTGCTCAAAGGATAGCGCCGGGAAAGACTATCTGGGCCGACCCTGGAGGGCTTGCATGGCCTGAAGCCTGGCGCGGCCCAGCAGACCGCGAAACGGCTGCACGAGCTCGGCCGGCAGGTTCAGGAACGTCAGGAGCGGCTCACCTTCCAGCTCGGCATCGAAGAAGGCGGCGCGCACGCGCTTGATCTCCGCCCGCGCCAGGTCTCGAGGACTAAACGCCAGGGCCAGGTACACGCGCCCGAACTCCCGCGCCTCGCCGGCAGGCAACGTCACGGCCACCACCTGGCCCGGTGGCGAGGCGGCGGAGAAGCGCTCTCGCGACAGGGTGCGGGGCTGCTGCAGGATTGGCCACAAGCGGCGGTAGAGCCGCACTCCGGTCTTGGAAACTCGCACGCGGAACGCCGGCACGTAGAAGAACTCGGGAACCTGCGGGCGGTCACCAATCTGGTCGTAGGTGCTGTCGATGCCGTCGGTAAGGTGGGGTAGGTCCACCACGAGCTCGCCGTCGGAGGTGCGCAGGCGCACGGGGAAGCGCCAGAACGGGGTCATCCAGGCCCCGGCCCGTGGCTCCTCCCGGGCGTAGCGCACAGCCCGCCAGTGCTCTCCCGTCGTCTGCAACAGGCGGAAGCAGTTGTGACAGAGGTGCGCGACCGAGTCGGCGGCGAAGGGGAAGTCGCCACCGCACTCGGGGCAGCGGCTGGGGGTCAGGCGGAGCTTTTCCGTCTCGGGAGTGGTGAGTGGCGCGGTCTGCAGCGTGGAGAACTCCGGCTCCCCGCTGACGTCGGCAGCGCCACCGTCCACCAGGAGGTGATGGCGGGTCCCATCCACTTCCGCCTCGACGAGGTGCCACGGCCGGTAGACGAGCGCCACAGTCTCGGCCACGAAGGCGCCACGTTGGGCGATCGGCGTGATGGCGAGGTCGGAGCGGCGCTGGGCGGGCTGGATCGCCTTGCGGTCGATCTCCTCCTGGCCGAGAGAAGCAGGCAGGGACGGGATGGCGGCCTCCGGACTTCCGGCCAGGGGACGAAGCGCGCGCAGGTAGGAGAGCTTGCCCATGGAGGGCAGGAACGTGGGGTTGGCAGCCGCCGAGCCCTCCAGGGTCACGACCTGGAACTCCATGCGCTTCTGCCCCTGGGCGTCGCGCCCGAACGCGACCTGGTACAGGGTCCCGAAGCGGTGCCAGTAGGGAGCCAGGAAGCGCTGCCAGTCGAGCACCTTGAGGCGGGAGGCGACGCGACTGGCGTAGGCGTCGGCCTCCCACTCCACCTCCCGCTCTACGGCGGCGACGAGCGGCGACGTCGGCAGGTCCAGGGAGAGCGGCAGCTCCGCCTGTTGCAAGCTGGCCTGCTGCTGCTCGACGAGCGGCCGCACACGCTGGTCGTAGAGCCTGAGGTAGTGGAGGTGGCGGAGGTGCTTGAGGACGGCGGCCTGGACCGACTCGCGGCTTGTCACGGCGTCCGGGATGACCGCCCGGATGACCTCCTCCTGACCCATGACAACGTGCTCGGAGGCACAGAACTCACAGCGCACCATGCGGTGGTAGACCGGCACCGACAGCTCGGCGCCGCAGGTCGGGCAGCGCAGCGCAAGCCGGAAGGCGAGCCCATCGTCTGACTCCTCGCTGGCCGGGCACGGCTCGAGAGGCGGCTGGTCAGGCGAGGCCGGGGGTCGCTCGACGGCGACCGGGGGTGGAGCGGCGGTGAGCTGCAGAGGGCTCGCGACCGTCGCGGCGGTGGCCGCGTCCAATGAGTAGGAGCCCAGGACGACGCCCCAGATGGCGCCAAGCAGCCAGGTGGCGACAAGCAGCTCCGGGTCGCGGCCGAGGGCGGCCGCCGCCCACCCGACGAAGCCCAACACCCAGCCAGCGGCCTGCTCGACGGCCGAGCGGCCGCACCAGCGCTGCAGCCCGGCCGGGGCGAAGGCGCCCACCAGCGGCATGGTCTGCAGGGAAGGGCGCATCTTCCGGTCGCCGGCCAGCCAGCGGCCGACCAGCCATCCGGAGGTGGGAAGCATGGCGGCGACGAGCCAGCCGATCATGGGTGGGAAAGCAGGTCCACGGGCCGGACCTCGGCCCGGTCGAGGGCCCTGAGGATGGCCATCACCGCCTGGCAGTCGAGGATGTCGGTGAGCGCATCGGCCATGGCCCCCTCGAGGAGCATGCGCACGGCGGCTGGGGCCTCGGGAGCGTGAGGGGCCGTCTCGAGCACGCGGCGGCAGAGATCGAACCGATCGCCCTGCGGCGCCGGTCCCTGACGCAGGCGGTGGACCACCGCGCGCCAGGCGTCCAGAGTTGCCGCGTCGGCCACGAGCCGAGTGTATCATCGGCCGCGGTGTACGCCCGCGTTGCCCTGCCCGCCGCGATTCCCGAGGCCCTGACCTACGCCGTGCCGGACTCGATGGCCGCCGTGATCAGCCCCGGCTGCCGTGTGCGGGTGCCGCTGCGCGGGGCTCCGCGGGTGGGCCTGGTGCTGGAGCTGACTTCCGAGCCGGGATGTCCTCCCGAGCGCGTGCAGCCGGTCGCCGACGTCCTCGATTCGCAGCCGCTCCTGCCCGACCACGTGCTGGCGTTGCTCCGCTTCGCGAGCGAGTACTACTTCGCCGCGCCGGGGCTCGCGGTGCGGGCGGCATTACCCCCGAAGGCGCTGGCGCTTCCTGCGCCGATCGTGGAGCTCGGCCACGCGGCCAGGGATGTACTGGAGACCGCCGATCCTGCCGAGCGACGTCTGCTCGACCGGCTGTTCGAGGCGCGCCGCATCCTCCTGCCGCGACTGCTCGCCGAGGGATGGGACCGGGCCGAGCTGCTCGCGGCGGTGGGCCGACTCCAGGTCCGCCGTGCCGTTAGGTTGGTGGAACGGCGGGTACCGCGGGACGGCGTGGCCACGGTCACCGCCGTGGCGCTGGCCGACGTCGTTTCCTCCGAGCGGGCGCGACTGGTGGCGAAGGCGCCGGCCCAGGCGCGCGTCCTCGCCTGGCTCGAGGAACGCGGCTTCCCGGCGATCGAGGGCGAGGTCCTGGCGGCCTGCGGCTGCAGCACCGGCGTGGTCACCGAGCTGGTGGGCAAGGGTCTGGTACGCCGCTTCCAGCAGGCGAGGGCCGTCTCCGTCCGGCGCTGGGAGCTGGCCCCTCCGCCTCCCCCCGCCGTCCTTTCCGCCGCCCAGAGCGAGGTCATGGCCACCATCACCGGGGCCATGTCGCAGGGCGGGTTTCGGCCGTTCCTCCTGTTGGGAGTCACCGGTTCCGGCAAGACAGAGGTCTACCTGCGGGCCGCCCAGGCCGTGGTCGCCTCGGGCCGGCAGGCGCTGGTCATGGTCCCGGAGATCGGCCTGACCCCGGCGCTCGCCGGCCAACTGGCAGGCCGCTTCGGCGACCGCGTGGCGGTGCTCCACTCCTCGATGGCCGAGCGGGAACGTTTCGCGGCCTGGGAGCGTGCCCGCGCCGGGCAGGTGGACGTCGTGGCCGGTCCACGATCGGCGTTGTGGGCGCCGCTCGACCGCCTGGGGCTCATCGTCGTCGACGAGGAGCAGGACAGCTCCTACAAGCAGGACGAGGAGCCGCGCTACAACGCCCGCGACCTCGCCCTGGTGGCAGGACAGCGACTGGGCATTCCCGTCCTCTTGGCTTCGGCCACGCCCTCCCTGGAGGCGCTTGCGCTGGTCGGTCAGAAGCGCGCCGAGGTGCTGCGGCTTCCCGAGCGGGTTTCGGGCGGACAACTGCCGGTTGTGGAGGTGGTGGACCTCCGCGGCGAGCCTCCGGAGCCGGGCGAGCATGGGTATCGGCTCCTATCCCGTCGCGCCGTGACCCTGCTCGACGCCGCCCTCGACCGCGACGAGCAGGCGATCGTCCTCGTCAACCGGAGGGGGTGGGCGCCGGTCCTCCTGTGCCGCCTCTGTGGCCGGCAGGCGACCTGTCAGAGCTGCTCGATCCCCCTCACGGTGCACCGCCGGCGGCAGCGTCTGTGCTGCCACTACTGCGGCTTCGAGGAGCCCATCCCCCAACGCTGCCCGAGCTGCGGTGGCGAGGTGCTCGATCATATCGGCCTTGGCACCGAGAAGGTCGCGGCCCGCGTCGGCGAGCTCTTCCCGCGGGCTCGCATCGACATCCTCGACCGCGACACGGCCCGCACCCCGGGCCAGCTCCTGGCCACCCTCGAGCGCTTCGCCGCTGGCACCAGCAACGTCCTGGTCGGCACGCAGATGGTGTCGAAGGGTCACCACTTCCCCAGGGTCACCCTGACGATCGTGGTGAATGCCGACAACCTACTGGGCTTTCCGGACTTCCGTGGCGCCGAGCGGACCTTCCAGATGCTCGCCCAGGTCGCTGGCCGGTCGGGTCGCGGCGAGCGGGTGGGGCTGGTGGTCATCCAGACATTCCACCCGGAGCACCACGCCATCCAGGCCACCCTCACCCACGACGCGGAGGTCTTCGCTGCCCAGGAGATGCGCTACCGGCAGGCATTCCGGTACCCGCCCCTGGCCCGTCTGGCGGTGGTGCGGTTCGAGGCCCTGCAAGAGGACGCGGCGCGGCACGCCACGGAGCAAGCCGCCGCGGCCGTGGCCGGGATCGGGGGCGGCCTGCGCATCCTCGGGCCGGCCCAGGCGCCCCTGGCCCGCTTGCGGGAGCGCTGGCGCTGGCAGCTCCTGCTGCTTGCGCCGGCCCGGCCACTCCTGCGCCAGGCCCTGGCCCACATCGCCGCCCTCCCTCTTCCCCGAGCCGTCCGCCGGATCATCGACGTCGATCCTCAAACGACGGTGTGACCCCCTCACACCCATCCGCCCGGCGGATCAGCACATCAGCGAATCAGCATTTCGGCTCCCCCGCCCAGCCAATCATGAGAACGGCGAATCAGCTCGTCAGCAGGGGCTGTCGTTGCTGATCTGCTGATCTCCTGATCCGCTGATCTGCTGGTGGGAGGGGGGTGGCAGGGGCTTTGCTAGACTTCCGGGGCGGATGGGTATTCGGCTGAGGGATCTGCCTTTTTCGCGCAAGTATCTGATCACGGCGGCCGGGTTCGGGCTGCTGCTGGCGGCGGCGTTCTGGCTTTTTGCCACCCTGCTGGTCGGGCAGCTCTCGCGTTCCTACCTCGAGGACGTGCTGCTCTCCGGCCGGACCCAGGCCCAGGAGATCGCCAAGGCCGTGGAGGGGGAGGCGTCGCTCTACCACGTCGTCGAGCGACGACGGGAGAAGCTCGACAAGATCTCCCTGGCGCTGGCGCGGCAGGAGGTTGTGGAGTCGGTCCAGGTCTACGACGACCGCGGCAAGCTCGTGTACCAGACCATCCTCAACACCGACAAGCTGACGGGTGGCTTTCCAGAGGCGAACCCCGAGCTGTGGATGCCGCCGACCAAGGACAACGTCGTCGAGGAGACCCAGAACGAGTACCAGATCCGCACCCCCCTCAGCGACATCGGCACCGTGGTCGTGAGAATCCCCAAGGAGGCGATGGCCGGGCGCATCGATGAGCTCCGCTCCCGCCTGCTGTGGCGGGCCGGCATCGCTGGTGGCGTCATGATCGTGGTCCTGGCCCTGGCGGTGGCGTTCATCTGGCACCTCATCCAGCGCAACGCCGAGCTCGACGAGCGACGGCGGATCAACGAGGAGCTGGCCGCTCTCGGCACCCTGGCGGCCAATCTGGCCCACGAGATCCGCAACCCCCTCAATGCCATCTCCATCAACCTCGAGCTGCTCGAGGAGGAGCTGGGGGAGCGTCTGCCGCCGCCCGACTCGACCGCCCTGGCCCGCCGCGAGGTGGGCCGGCTGGCGCGCCTCGTCAACGACTTCCTCGTCTACGCCCGCCCGGCGACTCCGAGCCCCGAGGCCGTCGGTGTCCCGGCGCTGCTGCAGGACGTTGAGGCGCTTCTGCGACCGGAATGCGACCGGGCCGGGATCGAGCTCGAGGTGAAGGCGGCGGACCTGGTCATGCATGCCGACCGGGCGCAACTTCATCAGGTCCTGGTCAATCTGGCACAGAACGCCTGCCAGGCAGTCGCCTCCAGTCCCCGGAAGCGGGTCATCTTGGAAGCCAGCGCCGACGATGAGCGCGTGATATTCGACATCACGGACACTGGTCCGGGTATTGCAAAGGGAGATCTCGGGAAGGTTCGGGAGGCGTTCTTCTCCCGGCGCAAAGGTGGTACCGGGTTGGGTCTTGCCATCGCAGAACGAATTGTCGACAGTCATGGCGGGCACCTGGAGCTGTTCAATCGTCCGGAAGGCGGGCTCCGTGCGCGCATCGTGTTGCCCAGGGCCCCTGGAAAAAGCGTGTAAACTCCCAGCGGAGGTCGTATGAGGCTCGATCGTGCAGTGCTTGTAGTGGTGCTCAGCGTGGTGACGGCAGCCGGAGCGACAGCGATGTTCCGCACGTCGGACCTCGTGGTGGTGCCGGTGGCGGCGGCCACCGTCGGGCTACAAAACTCCAACTGGCGTACCGACGTCGAGATCATGAACGTCGACACGGTGCCGGTTGACGTGATCATCATCTTTCTGCCCACCGGGAACGTCGACAACAGGTCGTGGTACACGACCATGGGCAATGCCCTGGGCGGCCGGAGCGACGACGGATTCGGCCACATCGACGAGAAGCTCAAGGACATCCCGGCCGGCCAGGCGGTTATTCTCGAGGACATCGTCAAGACGCCGTGGGGCGAGGGCGAGAAGGGCGCGCTGCTCGTCTTCGGGATCAAGGCCGGGACGTACAAGACGACGACCCCGATCGGCGGGGAACCGAGGAAGATCCAGGTCAACAGCCGCAGCTACTCCCTCTCGAAGAACGCGGAGGAGCAGTCGCTCACCTTCGGGCAGTCGATCCCCGGGCTGCCCTGGTACTACTACATCGATCCAGGCAAGAAGGCGAAGGGCCTTGACCACGTCGTCTTCTCCGGGATCGAGGAGGACGCCTCCTACCGGTGCGCCCTCGGGCTCGTGAACATCTCCGACCAGCTCACCTGGCTCTACGTCCAGGCCGTCCTCAAGGGGCCCGATGGCACCGTGCTCGGGGACATTACCGACTACATGCAACCCCTTGCACACTCGCAGTGGGACAAGTTCCTCTACAGCTACTTCGGCCTCGCGGCGGACAAGACTGTCAAGGGGGGCACACTCACGGTGACGGTCAAGGGTTACTACTCCACCGCGGCCAACCCGACGCCGGCGCTGATGGCCTACGTCTCGAGGATCGACAACCTCACCAACGATCCCGTTTACCTCGAGCAGCGCTTCGAGCCTGAGCTGCCGTGGGACTGCGTGTTCAACGGCAACTGCGGGGCGGCCACCGGTGGCGCAGAGGCCCAGGCCACGAGGCCACCTTTGCGCCGGCCCCTCGATCCGCCCACCCCCTGACTGCCTTGAGAGCCCGGGAGCGTGTGGTAACATTTGCGCTCGACCGCGGGCCAGCGAGGCCGACGGCAAGGAGAGGGCAACAAGATGGCTGACAAGGCTAGCAAAGTGGGATCCAACGTCACGGGCGCCTGGTTCGTGGACACCAACTGCATCAACTGCAACCTCTGCTGCACCACCGCGCCTGAGAACTTTCAGACCAACGACGACGAGGGTTTCGCCTACGTCGCCAAGCAGCCGGCAAGCGCCGACGAGCTCGCCCAGTGCGAAGAGGCCAAGGCCTCCTGCCCGGTCGAGGCAATCGGCAACGACGGCGTCTGAGCTGGATCGAGTCAGGTCCGCGGCCGGCCTGGTGCCGGCCGCTTCGCGTTTGCCCGGTGGAATGGCCGCCCGGGCGGTAAGGGCTCGGCCGGGGCCGCCGTCTGATCGCGGTTTTTCCAGTCTTCTGGAAGGGTCTTGACGTGACGGTGCTCTGTCAGTGGTGTGGGGCCGCCAATCCGGATGAACGGGAGGCGTGCGCCCGCTGCAACCTGCGCCTGATTGTCGTCTCCGGCACCAACGGCGACCTCGAGGACGACGCCCTCTTCGCCGACCAGGAGCCAGAGGAAGGGGAGCCCCTCACTCTCGACGAGCACCTTCTCGAGCGGCTCTCCGGTACCGAGGAGAGCATCAAGAGGCTGCAGAGCACGGTGGGGCGTCTGGGCGAGCGGGTCACCGACCTCGAGCGGGGTGTGTCGCTCCTCGACTCCGGGATGCAGGCCCTGGTCGAGCTTCTCGAGCGTCGCAAGATCGTGCGGGAAACCGAGGTCCTGGCGGCCTGGGAGCGCGCCGCGACCTCCGAGATGACGCGGAAGGAGCTGCTCGACCTGTTGCGCAAGCGGCGCGAGGCCATGCAGGTCAGAGCCCGCTCGACCGGGGGCGCGCTGGGCCCCGACCTCCTGCGGGCGCTGCAGAGCGCGGAGCTGGCGTTGGTGACGGGGCAGCCGGCGCGCGCGGCCGAAGTCCTGGCCGCGGCGCACCGGCGCTTTCCCCGTGCCCCCGAGCTCGCGGAGCTGCTGGGCGAGCTGGCCATCGAGCGCGGGGACAGTCCGGCGGCGCTCGGCTACCTGCAGGAGGCCGTCCGGCTGGGCCCTGACAACCTGAACGTCCTCGTGCACCTCGGCACCCTCCTCGCCGACATGGGAAAGGCGTCGGAGGCGCGCCGCCACCTCGACCGTGCGCTCACCCTGGCGCCGGACTCCTTCCTGCCCCACTTCTCGCTCGGGGCGTTCTACGCCAATGGCGGCGAGACCGAGCAGGCGCGCCATCACCTCCGGGAAGCGGCGGCCCGGGAGGAGATTCCCCAGGTGCTGCTGCTCCTCGGCATGGTGGAGCTGGACGCGGGCCATCCCCAGGCTGCCATCGATGCCCTGCGGCGCGCCCTCGAGGTCGGCGGCGAGCTGGAGGATGCCATCTTCTACCTCGGGCTGGCCTACCTGGAGCGACGCTGGAACCGGAAGGCGTTGGAGTGCTTCCGGAGAGTGCTGGAGATGGACCCCCAGCGCCTCCAGTACCAGGAGGCGGTGCGCCTGCTGGAAGGTGGCCGCGACACGCTACCTCCCATGCCGGCCAGCCTGCAGGGCCTGGTCAGGGACCTCTCCGTGGAGCTGGAGGAGGGCCGCATCGAACGTGCCCTGCAGCAGTTGGGGAAAGCGCACCGTGACGCCGAGCACCCCACCCTGATGGCCTCGCTGGCGTTGCTGGCATCGGCCGCCGGGCGGCACCGGCAAGCCCTTTCGGCGGCGCATCGCCTGCTGCGGATGGAGGGTAAGGGCGCTCCCTTGCTCGCCGCCTGGACGGCGTTGTTCGAGACCCTGCGGGCGGCTCGAAGGTTCGCGGCGCTGCGCCGGCACGGCGAGCGGTTGCTGCGCGACAGCGCCGAGGATGCCGAGCGCGGCGTTGCCGCCTACGAGCTGGCCCTGGGCGAGCTGGAAAGCGGTGGCGACACCCATCGCGCCCTCGAGCTGGCCCATACCTCGCTGCAGCTCATTCCGCGGGAGCTCCGCCAGTACCCGCTCTCCGCCCTCGGCCGCATCCACCTGGCGCGCAAGGAGCACTCGGACGCCGTTGACTTCCTCGAGCAGGCGGCGGCGCTGCAGGCGAGCCCGGCGATCCTGACCCAGCTCGGCCTCGCGCTGCTGGAGCTCGGAGAGGGTGACCGGGCGCGGGAGCTCATGCAGCGGGCACGGAAGGGCGCCGCCCGCGACCTCAAGACTGACGTGCTGTCCCACCTGGCGAGGGTGGGGTGGCTGGCCGGCCATCGCCGGCGAAGGGGCTAGCATCATGCGCTGGAGCCGCTACTTCCTGTACACCCTGCGTGACAACCCGGCCGATGCCGAGGTCATCTCCCACCAGTTGCTGGCGCGGGCCGGCATGATCGACAAGCAGGCGGCGGGGATCTACACCTACCTGCCGCTCGGCTGGCGTTCCCTCGACAAGCTCATGCGCATCGTGCGCGAGGAGATGGGCGCCGCCGGCGCCGTCGAGATGGTGATGCCGTGCGTGCAGCCGGCCGAGCTCTGGCAGGAGTCGGGGCGGTGGCAGGTCTACGGCAAGGAGCTGCTGCGCATCAAGGACCGCCACGAGCGCGAGTTCTGCTTCGCCCCCACCGCCGAGGAGGTGGTCACCGACACAGTACGCCGGCGCGTCACCTCGTATCGCCAGCTACCGGTCAACCTCTACCAGATGCACACCAAGTTCCGGGACGAGATCCGCCCCCGCTTTGGTCTGATGCGGGGACGCGAGTTCTTGATGAAGGACGCCTACTCGTTCCACACCTCGCCAGAGAGCCTGGACGAGACCTATCGGGCCATGGAGCGCGCCTACCGCCGCATCTTCGATCGTTGCGAGCTTTCGTATACCGCAGTGGAGGCCGACACCGGCAACATCGGAGGCAGCGAGTCCCACGAGTTCATGGTCCTCGCCGACACCGGCGAGGATGCGGTGGCGGCCTGCGCCTGCGGCTACGGCGCGAACGTCGAGAAGGCGAGCACCGGTCGCCTCGCACCGCCACCGACCTGGCCCGTGGCACTGCCTTCGCAGCCCGAGCCCGTGCACACTCCCGGCCAGAGCGCCGTGGCCGATGTCGCGGCATTCCTCGGGCTCGCCCCCGCGCACTTCATCAAGACGATGATCTTCGAGAGCGACCAGGAGTACGTCGTCGCGCTGGTGCGCGGCGACGACGAGGTCAACGAGATCAAGCTGAAGAACGCCCTCGGATGCGCCCATCTGCAGCTCGCCTCCGAGGCCAAGGTGGAGCAGGTGAGCGGCGGCGGCATGGGCTACTCCGGCCCCGTGGGCCTCAAGGGCGTGCGTATCGTCGCCGACCCCGAGGTCATGGCGATGCCGGTGGCCGCCACCGGCGCGAACCGCGGCGACTATCACCTCGTGGGCGTCGTGCCAGGCCGCGACTTTGGGGCCGCCCTCGTCACCGACCTCCGCACCGCCCGTGCCGGCGACCCGTGCCCGCGTTGCGGCATGCCGCTCGACGTCAAGCGCGGCATCGAGGTGGGCCACATCTTCAAGCTCGGCACCAAGTACTCCGCCAAGATGCAGTGCAACTTCCTGGACGCCCAGGGCGGCATCAACCCGATGATCATGGGGTGCTACGGCCTCGGCATCGGCCGCACCGTGGCCGCCGCCGTCGAGCAGAACCACGACGAGAACGGCATCATCTGGCCGCGCCCGCTGGCGCCGTTCGAGGCCGAGATCATCGCCCTCAACCCCGACGACCCGACCGTCCGCGCGACGTCGGAGCAGGTCTACGGCGAGCTGCAGGCGGCCGGCGTCGAGACGTTCTTCGACGACCGCGACGAGCGGGCCGGCGTCAAGTTCAACGACGCCGACCTGGTGGGCTTCCCGGTGCGGGTCATCGTCGGCAAGAAGAGTGCCGAGCAGGGTATGGTGGAGTTGTCCCTCCGTCGAGACAAGGTCAAGATCCCGACCCCTATCGCCGAGGGTACTGCCAAGGTCCGCGAGCTGCTCGACAAGGCATAGCCTCTCACCTTCCCGAGCCAACGTGACGCCTGCTCGCGGGCGGCCGGCCCGGCTTCCGCTGTCACTTGCCTGAACCCGTGCCTGAAGCCTGTGACACCATGGGTGGGTGCCAGTGCTCATTCTTCTTTGTGGTCCGTCGATGGCGGGCAAGTCCACCCTGGCGCGGCGGCTGGCGGGCGAGCGAGGGCTGGACGTGGTGTCCTTCGACGCCATCAACGCCGAACGTGACCTGCCTTTCGGGGGCGAGGGGATGCCGGAGACGGTCTGGGAGCGCACCCTCGAAATCGGCGAGAGACGGGTGCGCGACCGGCTCGAGGAGGGACGACACGTGGTCGTGGACGACACCTTGTGTTACCGGTGGCTACGTGATCGATTTCGGACCCTTGCTGCAGCCTCAGGTGCTCGTGCCGAGCTGCTGTGGCTTCCGGCTCTACTCGATGTGCTGGAGGCGCGTCGCCAGCTACTTCTGGCCTCGGGTGCGCGCAACGTCCTCAGTGCCGCGATGCTGGCGGCCCACGTGGCCTCCTTCGAGCCACCTGCCGCCGACGAGCCCCACGTCACGATCCTCACACCGGCCGACGCCGACCGCTGGCTGGCCGGGCTCGTCTTCTGACCTGGACCATCGTCTGTGGCCGGCGCCGTGGTGTCGCGCCCCCCGCCCCGAGCGCGACTGAAGTCTCTCGTCACCCTTCGATGCGGAAGGATGATGAAATCGGAGTCGTGGGCTTCAGCATCGCCCAGACGGGGCAGATGTGCGCCTCCGACTGCTCGATCGCTCCCGCGACCACGGCCGGATCGACGCTCCCGCGCACGACGAACTCGAGAGCGATCTCGGTGAACACCGTGGGATGCTCGGCGCGGCGCTGGCCTCGTGCCTTCACCCGGAGCCCCTCGATCGGCTGGCCGGCACGCCGCAGCAGCGCAATGAGAGAGCCCCCGGCACACGAGGCGAGGCTCCCGAGCAGCAACTGCAGCGGACGCGGGCCGGCCCCGCTGGCGTGGGGGTCCAGAGGGTAGTCCGTCGTGAGCGAGTGTGGACCGGTGCTGACCACGAAACGCATGCCGTCCTCTTGCACGGCCTCGGCCATGTACTCCATTCCACCTCCGAAGCGGGCGTGTGCCCAGGTGCCTGGGCCGCCACCATTCGCGGACCGCACCAGGAGAGCCCGCGAGAGGTTATCGCGCCATGGCGCACAGGCACAAACGCGAGGAGCGAGGTGGTCGGGCTTCCAGAGGCGCGCCGGCGAGTCGTCCCGTCACACCGTGCTCGTGGTTCCAGTGGGCTACCGAGCCATCTTGACGGTGGCGAGCGTGAGGGCTGCGTCGACGTCTTCGGGCGTCGTGACGGGAAACCGGATACCACGTCCCTCGGCGTAGGGACGTGCGTTGTCGATGAGGTCGAGAACCGGGCCCGGCAAGCTGTGCTCGTGCGCCGCCTGCACCGCCTTCTCGCCGAGCACGACGCCGACGAGGAAGTGGCCCGTCTGTGGGATGAGGTAGAGAACGATGCGGTCCTTGTGCTTGAGCCGGAGCGACCAGCCAAACTTGGCCCCGGCGAAGCTCCAGGCCTCCTCGATCGGGGCGTGGTCTCTTGCGACACCCGCCACAAGCCGCTCCCACAGGAGCGCCGAAAGGCCGAGCGCAGCCTCGAGGTCCTTCGGCTTGGGGATACTGACCTTGTCGTCGAATGTGCTCAGTGCCAACGATGCCTCCCGGAGGGGCTCACGGTCGCGTAAACGGTGCCCTGTTGGTCTGTGCCCTCACGCGCCTGGCGCGAGTGGACGCCGAGGCGGCTGCCCGGCGTCAGCCGTGACGCGCGCCACCGCCCTGGCTGTGTTGCAGGCGTGAAAGCTGGTGCGGTCCCGCGCCGTGTCCTCATGGCTCGGGTGCCCTGACGTCAACGCAGGGCTGGCAGACAATGGAGTTGCGCTGGTTCCATTCGCCTGAAGGACAACGGCAAAGGCCGGCCTCCTTCAGCCGTATCTGGAGGTCTCCAAGCTCGCCCAGCAACGTCTGCACGGTGCCGTGGAACCGCTGGTACTGCTGTTCACGGGTGTAGCGGTCTGGGTATGGCTCGTCGGGAAAGCTGGTCCGGTTCTGGAGGGCGCTGCGTGTCGAGAGGTACTGACATTCCTTCTCGTCGAAGCCCTGCGACATGCTCCGGAAGCGCTCCTGCCCGAGCTTTTCGTAGTTGGCCGGCTTGAGGTTGAAGCGGCAGGTCGAGAGCTGGTTGTTGCCCAGGACGACCTTTCCCTCGGCGTCCTTCTTGAGCTTGACGTTCCTGGCAAGCTCGGAGAGCGCCGCCTTCTTCTGGGCCTGGGTCTGGGTCGAGACCTCATCCCCGAGGCCGATCGGGACGTAGGTGACCTCGGTCCGGTTGCCGTAGGCATTGCGGTCTCGCATCATGTCAAGTGGGTCGCGGTCGCTCCGGAGCTGGGATATCTGGTTCTCCCGCACCGGCACGGCGTGGCTGCGCTCGATCGCCAGAGTGCCGTCACTCCGCTTGAGACGGACCGTCATCCGGTACTCGGTCGAGACCCCCGCCGCATCCGGGTTGCGGGGAGGAACCGACAGCCGACCCCGAAACTCGCTTCCCTGCCTTGGGACAGCGATGTGCTGCTCGGGAATGTCGCCCCCGGCGAGGACCAGCTCGCACTGGAGAGCGTCCAGCGTCATGAGCACCGGGAAGACGCGAATATCGAGAGCTGTGTCGCGGGAGTAGACGGCATCGGGGTCCAGGGACATCCCAACCTGACTGTTCTCGATGAACTGCTGCAGCTTGCCGAGGGGGATGGCGAACGAGGTCAGGTTGGCGTTGGAAATGCCTGCGTTGACGACACCGATCACCTTGCAGGTGCTGTCGAGGAGGGGTCCGCCTGAGTTGCCCGGATTGACCGCGGCGTCGATCTGAATCGCGTCCTCGAGACCGGCCTCGTCGTGGCGGATCGACGTCACCCGGCCCGTGGTGAGGGTCAGCTCCGGGTTTGCTGCATTCCGCGCCAGCAGGTCTCCGAACGGAAATCCGGCGACCCAAATCGGGTCGGCGACTCTCAGGGGCTTGTCACCAATGTCCAGCCACTGGGCGGATTGCTCCTGGACCCGGATGAGCGCAAGGTCGCGCCGCCGGTCCAGCGTGAGGATCCTACCCCGAACGACGCGTTCCTCATGCGTTCCCGAGCCGATGACGACTCCCAGCTCCCCGGTGGCGGTGCTGGTCTCGGAGCGGATGCCGTCGAGGTTCACCTCGACCTGCGGCGACACCACGTGCCAGTTGGTGAGGATGGTGCCCCGGCCGTCGACGAAGAAACCCGAGCCCTGGGTCGGGATCTTCTCCCCGCGGTACACGCGCTCCAGCTTGATGACGACCGTCGCCGCGGTCAGGCGCGCCAGTTGGTCGGCGGGACTCGATGTGGCGGGAAGAGGTTGGGGTGCGGCCGTCTGGGGGCCCAGGCCGGCAAGCAAGATGGCAGCGGCTGTTGCCAGGACTCTCATCCCTCCTCCTTCGCCGGCTGGACCGTGCCGACTACACGCACAACCGCCACGCAGAAGACGCCGTCGCAAGTAGTCAGTGCACATGCTAGCACGAGGAAGTCGGTGCCCTCCCTGCCTCGAGCGGGGACGTGCGCGTTCCTGATCCCGCGTCACTGCAAGAGCTTGTGGTCGACCCGGCGGTGTTGCCGGGAGCAGGCACGGGGAATCAGGAGCCTCCACTTGACGCGTCGGGCACCTGACCGGTCTTGTCGGATGAGTACTCGAGGACGCCCCAGAGCAACCAGAGCGCGGTCGACAGGGCCAGACCGGCGTGGGCGTTCCAGAGCGCGAGCCCGGTGGCCGCGACGTAGACGAAGAAGCCAGTGCGGTACGCGCGGCGGATCTTGCGGATATGAGCCCGGGGCACACCTGGCACGAGAAGCCGGCCGCGGGTCGCCGTGCTCCACAGTGCGTTGTAGCCGATGCTCACCAGGATGTAGGTCCCACAGTAGAACGCGGCCGCCATGGTCGACGACGGCCCGAGCACATGCCCCGCGAGCACGGCGGTGGGGAACGGCACGAAGGTCACGGTGAGCAGGAGGAAGCCGTTGGCGACGAGGAATGGACCGTTCACCCGGCGCACCATGCGGAAGACCCCGTGATGATTCATCCACATGATGAGGATCGCACTGAAGCTGGTGAGGAACGCCGCAAACGATGGCCACAGGCGCAGCAAAGCCTCCGCGAGCGCGCGCCGGCTGGCGCCCTGGTCGAGCGGCGGGACCTTGAGCTCGAGTACGAGTAGGGTTATGGCGATGGCGAAGACGCCGTCGCTGAACGCTTCGACGCGCCCCGTCTCGCGCTGCTCACCAGTGTCTTGCTCTCTGGGCGGCATGCTGAGCACCTCCCGTGGCGTGGCCCGGGTTGCTGGCCGTGTCACGCCAGGTCGAAGACCAGGACCTCGCTTGCCTCGATACCCTCCACCTGCACCTCGCCAACCTCCGAGATGGCGGCGCCGTCGCCCGCCTTCAGATCGCAGCCGTTGATGCGGGCCCGGCCGCGGGCGATGTGGACCCAGGCGTGCCGCCCCGGTGCGATGGTCAGCTCTGCCGCGATGCCGGTGCCGAAACGACCTGCGTAGACGCATGCATCGGTGTGGATGGTCACACTGCCGTCCCGGCCGTCCGGCGAGGCGACGAGCCGCAGGCGCCCGTCCTGCTCGTCGCGACTGAACGCCTTCTGCTCATAGCCGGGCGCAATGCCGTTCGTGGCTGGCAGGAGCCAGATCTGCAGGAAATGCACCATCTCCTCGTGGGAGGGATTGAACTCGCTGTGCGTGACGCCGGTCCCGGCGCTCATCCGCTGCACGTCGCCTGGCCTGATGACCGACCCGTTGCCCATCGAGTCGCGGTGCTGGAGTCCTCCCTCGAGGACGTAGGAGATGATCTCCATGTCGCGGTGCGGGTGGGTGCCGAATCCCTTCCCCGGCTGGACGCGGTCCTCGTTGATGACCCGCAGGCCGCGGAACCCCATATGCTTGGGATCGTAGTAGTTGGCGAATGAGAACGTGTGGTAGGTGCTGAGCCAGCCGTGATTCGCATGGCCGCGATCCTCGGCGAGGCGGATGGTGATCATGATGTCCTTCTTTCAGCTTGGCAGGCGATGTGCGGGGTGAGCACACTGACCAGCGTGCCGCCGTCGAGGGCGGGGAGCTCCGTGATCCGATGATCCAGCCCCATCCCCCCGGCGAGGGCGGCCTGCCAGTCGGGGGCCACCGACCCGATGCGCCGCGACTCGATCGTGGACACCGGTCGCCCAGGCGCCTCGGGAATGTGCTCCCGCAGCCGGTCCGGGACCAGGACGACCGATTCGTCAGCGAGTAGCTCGGCCTCGTCCTGGAGCGAAGCCCGGAAGTCGTCGCCCTGGGTGACCACCGCCACCGACTGGCCCTCCTCGTCCATGACAAGGAGCCCGTTGATGGGGCGGTGCTCCGTCCGCTGGCGCACTTCGCCGATCAGGGCCTTGCGGGTCATCGTGACCACGTGGTCCGTCGTGACATCCTCGACCTTCACGGGCGCCTCCTCCCAGCCGCATCGGGGGGCGGCACGTCTGACCGCTCCACAGCACGACGAACCGGTGTCGCCTGGTGCTACATTCCTTCCGATCACGTCCGCCACGCCCCGGTGACAGCGGGAATATGGTCTGGTGGAGGACCGTCTCCTCTTGTGACCGGCTGGTCGTTGGGTGATCTCGGCAGGTTGGGACGGCAGATGAGGTGCGTGATGGCAGAGAGAATTGCGACTGAAGGCAGACCGAAGGAGAGCACGGCAGCGGACCGCATGCCCGTCATCTTCGCGGCCCACGGCGCCCCGGTGCTGCTCGACGACGCGGAGTGGATGGGTGAGCTCGCCACGTGGGCGGGCGCCATGCCGAAGCCGAAGAGCATCCTGATGATCTCGGCGCACTGGGAGGAACGGCCGGCCGCCCTCGGCGCGACCCGCCCGGTGCCGCTGGTCTACGACTTCTATGGCTTTCCCGAGCGGTACTACCAGACCAGGTACCCGGCCCCCGGAGCCCCCGAGCTCGCCGCACGGGTCCGGGAGCTGCTCGGGAGCCGGGGGATCGCCTGCACCGACGAGCCGCAGCGGGGGCTCGACCACGGCGCCTACGTGCCGCTCGTCGCCATGTACCCTGGTGCCGACGTGCCCGTGCTCCAGCTCTCGATGCCGCGCCTCGTCCCCCGGGAACTCTTTGAGCTCGGGCAGGCTCTGGGACCGCTTCGCGACGACGGCGTACTGGTGTTCGGCAGCGGCTTCCTCACTCACAACATGAAGTACGCGTTCCGTCCCGGCACGCCGGAGTGGGCCAGGGACTTCGACGCCTGGGCCGAGGACGTGCTGTCGCGGTTCGACGTGGATGCGCTGCTCGACTTTCAGCGCCGCGCCCCGGCGGCCCAGACGGCATTACCGACGTGGGAGCACTACGCGCCGGTGCTGGTGGCCGCGGGCGCGGCCGCGGAGGCGACGCCGAAGACGAGGTTCCCGATCACCGGCTGGTGGATGGATGGGGCGTTCACGAAGCGGTCGGTCCAGCTCGACTGAAATCGGCTTGGCCTGCCACGGCCCCAGAAGCCCTTCGACGGCCGGCACTCTCGATGCGAGCCCGCGGGATCTGATGGGCGCGACTGGAGGTACCTGCGTGGCACACCGAGGCGGGACTTCCTCGCCGGGCGGTTTCGCAGCCCCGGGTCATCGCCTCGTCCTCCTGTGGACCGCGCCGCCGCGGGTCCGCCGGAGGCACTCGCCGCGCCCTGAGGCGGCTATCATCGGGGAGGCCGATCAAGGGAGCTCGAATCCGTCATGGAAGACGATCAAGTAGGGAAGGCCAACCCCGCGACGACCGATGGTCGATGGCTCGGGGGCATCTCGCCCAACGTGGTCAAGCTCGGCTGGGTGAGCCTGTTCACCGACATCTCATCGGAGATGCTCTACCCCATCGTGCCGATCTTCATCACCACGGTGCTGGGCGCACCCATGGCGGCCCTGGGGCTCATCGAGGGCGTGGCCGAGAGCGCCGCCAACATCCTGAAGATCTTCTCCGGCTGGTGGTCCGACAAGACCGGAAGGCGTCGTCCCTTCGTGATCGGCGGGTACTCGCTGTCGGCCCTGTCCAAGCCGATGCTCGCGTTCGCCCAGCTCCTGGGGTGGCCGTTCGTCCTCGTCATGCGGCTGTGCGACCGGGCCGGCAAGGGCCTGCGCACCTCGGCCCGGGACGCACTCATCGCCGATTACACGCCGGAATCGCAGCGGGGCAGGGCCTTCGGGTTGCACCGGGCCATGGACAGCCTGGGCGCGGTGCTGGGCCCCCTGGCGGCGCTGTTCTTCATGAGCCGGGCCGACGCCTCGGAGGTCCAGGTCTATCGCCAGGTCTTCCTGTGGGCCTTCGTGCCGGCCGTCGTCGGTGTGGCCATCCTGTTCCTGGTCCGTGAACGGCCGTTCAGCCCGCGATACCAGAGGCCGGAGTTCGGATGGAGAGTCTTCAACCGGGACTTCAAGGTCTTCCTGTTGGTCAACCTGGTGTTCGCCCTGGGCAACTCCTCGGACGCCTTCCTCATCGTGCGGGCCCGGGACCTGTTCGCCGGGACCGGCCACGCGGTGACGACCGTCATCCTGGCCTATGTGCTCTACAACCTCACCTACTCGCTGGGGTCGTACCCCGCCGGCCTGCTGGCCGACCGTTTCGGTCCACGCCGGGTGTTCATCGCCGGGTTGCTGCTGTTCGGCCTCGTTTACGTCGGGTTTGCGCTCAACGCCAGCGGCGGCATGGTCTGGGTTCTGTTCGCCGTCTACGGGTTCTACACGGCCTTCACCGACGGGGTGGGCAAGGCCTACGCCTCGAGGCTCGTTCAGGAGGAGTTCCGGGGCACCGGCATGGGTGTCTACCACATGTCCAACGGCCTGGCGACCTTCGGGGCCAGCGCCGTGGCCGGCCTGCTCTGGCAGGCCTTTGGCTTCCGGGCCGCATTCCTTTACGGCGCGGTTATGGCCCTGGCGGCCGCGGTCCTTTTTGTCGTGCTGGTCAGGCGTCGCGAGTGATGGCGTGACGACGACCGGTGCGGGGCTACCAGGACCGCTGCATCCGGCCTTCCAGCAGGACCTTCCTGGTCTTTCGCGACCGTTCGTTGCAGAATGACGTGACACTCGGAACGAGCCTTCACCCGCGGGCAGCCGAGCGTTGTGTGAGACCGGGAACCTGGGGAGAACCGTTCATGGCATACAAGGACATCTTGAGGAACGCGATCCGGACGTTCGAGGACCTGGAGAAGTGGCTGGCCGGGCAGAAGGCCAGGGTCGATCCGCGACTAGGGGAAGTCATCGCCAGGTATCCCATGAGGGTGAATACCTACTATCTCGGTCTCATCGGGAAGATCAACGACGGCATCTGGAAGCAGGCGATCCCCGATGTCGAGGAGCTCGAGCACTACATGGACCTGACCGAGGATCCCCTGGACGAGGAGGGGGACATCCCGCTCGGCGGGCCGCGGACCATCATCCATCGGTATCCGGACCGGGTGCTGCTGTTCGTGTCGAACGAGTGCGCGATGTACTGCCGGTTCTGTACGAGGAAGCGCAAGGTGGGGGACGTACGCAAGAACCCCTCGATCGAGGAGATCAACAAGGGGATCGAGTACATCGCGTCCCACGACGAGATCCGGGACGTGTTGATCTCCGGTGGGGACCCGCTCCTGATCCCGACCCCCAAGCTGGATGCAGTCCTCGGTAAGCTCAGGGAGATCCGGCACATTGACCTGATCCGGATCGGCACGCGGGTGCCGTGCGTCTGGCCGCAGAAGATCATCGAGGACACCGAGCTCGTCGAGATGCTCAGGAGGCACACACCCTCCTCGCTCAAGGAGCCGCAGCTCTACATCAACACCCACTTCAACCATCCCAAGGAAGTGACACCGCAGAGCTTCCAGGCCGTGAAGATCCTGAGGGATCTGGGGATCCCGATGGCGAACCAAAGCGTGTTGCTCAAAGGCGTCAACGACGACACGGACGTCATGAGGGACCTGGTCCACGCCCTCGGGAGGATGGGAGTAAGGCCGTACTACCTCTACTACGCGGACTTCGTCGAGGGGACCGGCCACTTCAGGACCGAGATCCACAGGGGGAAGGAGATCTGCAGGGACCTCTGCGGGGGGACCACGGGCTTCCTCCGCCCGACCTACGTGGTGGACGCGCAGGGGGGGAGAGGCAAGGTCCCGGTGGATCTCGGGTACTCCGACGGGATCAGCGAGGACAAGCGGGGCGGGACCATCACCTCGCCGATCGGGCTGGGCAAGGTCTACGTGAACGACCCGATCGAGCGGATCGAGGGCAAGCCAACGAGGCACAACCCGAACAGGAAGTAGCGATCGAGACCTTCGACGGGGCCGGAGCGACATCGTCTGGGCGTTCGAACCAGCAAGTCGTGGTGGCCAGGTGACCTGTCTCCCCGAGATCGGTAAACGGCGGCTTGAAGCTGAGGAGCTCCAAGCTGGGCGAGTGCAGCGCGTGCCGACTGCCCTTGAAGGAATGTTCGGGGTCCGGTCGTCCCCGGGTGTGTCTCCCCGGCGGGCGATCTGGCTCGGTTTGACTCACATTCCCGCCCACGCCCCAGTGCGTCAGACGGGAACCGCGCCAGGTTGTTGAGTGGTAGTGGCGGCCCTGACGGGAGTCGAACCCGTGCTGCCGGCTTGAAAGACCGTCCGGGGCTCCCCTGCAACCTCTACCAGGTCAGTTGATTGCCTGATTCTGCCGCCGTTTCCGCTCTGCGTCCTCGGCCGTGCTCGGCGGTCGGCGCCGGGTCTTTCGGCCCGACGTTTGCCCATGGGCAAACGCCTCGACGGCGCGGAGGACCGGGTGCCTACGGGCCCGCTCGACCGCGATCTGCAGGGTGGCAACCATGAGGTGGGCGTAGTGACGCTGCAACATCACCAGCGAGGTCCCGGTGATCTGTGCCACGACCTGGGCGGGCACGCCGGCGCCGAGGAGGTGGCTGATCCTGGTGTGCCGCAGGACGTGCAGCGGCACGCCCTCGGGGATCCGCTCCTCGGTCTCGAGGCGGCGGTTGGCCAGGCGGAGCAAACGACCCCATGGTCGCCGCCAGTTCACGGCCTTCCGGCCGGAGCGGGGCGCCTCGAGGACCAGGTCCCCGAGCTCGGGGCGGATCCGCCCTGCGAGCTCCTGCAGGTGATCGAGGAGCGGCGGCTCGAGCGGGCAGACGATGCCGCGATGTCCCTTGCTGTCGTACCGCACGAGCCCGCGACGGAGATCGATCGCCGACCACCGGAGCTGGTCGACCGCCTCAGGCCGGGCGCCGGTGTAGTAGCCGAGCAGGACCCTCGTGGCGATCGGCAAGCTCCGTCGTCGGCCGTCGGGCCGCGGAAGGCGCTCCCACCGCAGCCACACGCGACACGCAGCAAGCAGGGCGCCCACCTGGTGCTCGGAGAGGGCCGGCGGCTGCCGCATTTCCGCAGGCAGGCGGCGGAGGTGGCGGAGGGGATTCTCCGGGATTCGCCCCTCTGGCGCACGGTCAGGTTGGGGGCAGCCTGCAGGAGGGTGGTGTAGGCGTTGAGCGAGCGAGGCGAGAGTCCGCGCTCGACCCGGAGCCGGGCCCGCCACTCCATGACGTGCCCCACGGTGAGCTCGGCCGCCGGCGTCGCGGCCCCGAGGCTCTCCCGCATGATCCCGGCCCGTGCACGCTCGCCGACCCAGCGCGTGCCCCGCTCCAAGCAATCGGCCTCATAGGCCTCGAGGACATCGCCGAGGGTGATCGCCGGCGCCGGGTCGATACGCCGGATTTCGGCCTCGATCGCCGCGATGAGTTGCCCACGGCGCAGTGGTGCCCACCGGGCGCTCGCCTGGTAGTCCTGGGGGTGCGGCGATCGTTCCCGTGGCCAGTGGACGCGGCCAAGGGAGTCGACGTAGCGGAAACGTAGGTGCCAGGCTTGGCGGGTCGCGTCGAAGGTCAGGTAGCTCGGAGCCCGGGGGCGGGATCGAAGGGGCATGCCTCACGGTAGAGTGGGCGGCCGCGGGTAAACAAGTGCTGCTTTCGACCAAGCTCCGCGGGGTCATCTGAGTGGTCGGAATATGTCCAACTAAGGTGACCTCTTTGCAGTGCCTGGTGATGGCTATCACCAGGGTGGCCTTGAAATCTAGCAATGATAGGCACATACTTATGGCGTCGGGCAAGAGTGGCCTTGGCAAGGAGGAGGCTATGGCTGACTCACTAGCGATAATGATACAGGAGGCGCGGAAGAAGCTGAAGATGACCCAGGCACAGGTAGCCGCGGCGATTGAGAGGTCGAAGACGACCGTGGTGGACATCGAGCGAGGTCGAACAGTCCCGGATGACGCGAGGATCCTTCTTCGGCTCGCTCAAGCGCTGCGCCTGGATGCTGCCGAGCTCTTCGCACGGGCGTTGCGGGACCGAACCTCTGGAAACGAGCACATCCCAGAGGATGTTTGGCGCTACCTGGGAGAGTCGCTGCTGCTCCGTGTCCTGCCTGAGGCCGCTGAGATCGATGTTTGCTCGCCGAGGTCCTACAAGGTCATCGAGGCGATCGCCGAGGCTCTCGCGGATGACCTCTTTCCTATGCAGGTCGAAGATGGCGCAGCAATTCCGGTCTTCGACGCCCTCGTCCATGCCGAGGCTGTCGCTGAGAAGGCCAACCTTGAGCATAGTCTGCGTGCAACTGCATCCCGGGAACTGCCCGAAGAGGCCAGAACCAGCTTCGAGGACGGAACGTTCGTCGTGCAACTTCGCGCCGATGCCTGGGAACGTGGCGAGGCCGGAGAGGGCCGCTTCCGGTTCACAGCAGCTCACGAGATCGGGCACGTTGTTCTGCACCAGCACGAACTACTGAAGACAGGTGGTGTCGTCTTCAGAGACACCGTCTGCTCTGCAAGTGAGAGGCTCCGGCCGGGCGTCCCGATCTACCAGAGCCCTGAATGGCAGGCCAACGTATTCGCAGCGTGCTTCCTGATGCCAACGAAGGCGGTCCGTCGCTATCTCCGCAGGGCTCAGGATCGTGCGAGCGCCGAAGGCCTTGCCGAGACCTTCGGCGTCAGCCTGCAGGCCGCGAGGATTCGTCTTGACAAGCTGATCTCCAAGCTCTTGCCCGAGGAGAATCCAGCATGAAGGAAATCCCACCGATGAGGAAAGCAAGACCACCGCCCCATCGACTGCGCGAGTGGTTCCACGCTCGGCTGAGCAAAAGAAAAGTCGTGAGGTTGCCCCCTCACGACTCTACAGAAGGCCCAGCCACAACACGGTGTCGACGAGGGCTGGACGGAGTACTTCGCAGAAACCAATCTAGCCCTCGCTCGACCTCCAGTCAATAGCTGCCACAAGCAGCTAGGAGGTTTAATGACTGATTCCAACTGTTTCTACTGCACCGTGTACCGCCACTGGCGGACCGGGAAGCTCATGTACGCCTCGGCGTACGGCTACAAGGCATGGCGGTTCTTCGGTCGTCGTCGCCGCCGGTAGCGCAAACAAGACCCAGCGAATGGGGCCGGCCTTGTGCCGGCCCTTTCCTTGCCTGCGCTCCTTCTTCCTGCGGTTGTACGGCGACTGGTTGGTCGGCTTCAGCGAGACCCCGTCCTCGCTGGCCTTGGAGCGCACGGCGTTCGGGCTGCGGCCCAGCTTCAACGCAATGGGCCGCGTCGGTGTGTTCCTCGAGGCTAGATCCTGGAGCTCGGCCAGCTCCCGTTTGGTCCACTGCTTGCGCTGATTCGCTGGTGGTTTCGCCATTCTGAGCCCTCCTTCCGTTCCCATCCCACCACCGCCGTCGCCGCTTGTCATCGCCCATCTGGGCTATGCCGGACGACCGTGTCCCTCCCGCAGGATCTCCGTGAAAGCTGCTTCGAGCGACTCCTTCGTAACCTCGTCAGCCTTCACAACCAAGACGAGGACGTGACGCGTGCACCCAACGGGGTAGTAGGTGGTTGGCTCACAAGGGCCGGTTTGCCGAGCTGGAGTCGGGTCGTTCTGCAGCATGATTTGTCCCGGCGACTCGGGCCAGGTCTTGCGGTCAAGGCGGTTGAGGAGGCCCTTCTCCTCGATGGAAAGGTCAATCTCACAACGAACCGTACGCGTCCCGTCCGTGTCCTTCCGTAGCGGCGTAACGCTCAGCGCTCTCACTTGTTGGATCCCTCCTTCTTGGTGGCCAGGC
>DAONEV010000014.1:0-26309 GCA_035403265.1 Thermoanaerobaculaceae bacterium
AACTACGCAGTGGGCCAGCGCGGGGTTCCAGGTTCCTAGGAATTCCCGCCGTAGTAGGTGACGGAGGCGAACGGGCGGCGGATCGCGCGGTGGAAGTGCACGGCGGGATAGCCCAGGATGAGGATGAGGCTGGGCACGTTGCCGACTGGCAGGCCGTACTTGGCGAGGAGCGGCTTGCGGCGGGCGAGCGCCGGGCCGGCGCAGCCGATCACCGCCGTGCCGAGCCCGGCCGCCTTCGCCGCGAGCATCGCGTAGGTACAGGCGATGGCGGCGCCGGAGGAGTCCGCGAACGGGGAGGTGTGGAACATCAGCGCCGCCGGGGCGTCGTGGAGCACCAGGTCGCCACCGCTCTTGTGCGCCGCCACGATCTGTCGGCCGAGCGGCAGGAGGAAGCTCTCCATCCGCTCTCGCATGAGGCGGTTCTTGGTCACCCGCATGATGCCGCGCGCCACCGCGTTGTCCATCATGAGGAGCAGGCGGCGGTAGACCTTGGCGGTGTCCTGGGCGAGCTCGCGCACGCGCTCACGTCCGTGGAAGGCGACAATCCCCACGTCCCACGGCGGGATGCCCATGGGCGCGGTCGCGGCGGCGTCGATGACTCGATCGAGGACCTGGCGCGGCACCTCGTCGGCCTTGAACCGGCGCACGGAGCGACGTGACACCATGAGCGACTCGAGCTGGTCCGGGGAGGCGTTCCACTCGTGGCTGGGCACCGGGACCATGGCCGCCCGCTCGAGCTGCCGGCCCTTCACGGTGATGGCCTCCGTGGGGCAGACCATCATGCAGTGGGCGCAGGCGATGCACCCGATCCCATGGTCGTCGTCGGCGACGAGTCGGCCGTCCTGCAGCGTGAGGACCCCCGGCGGGCAGACCTCGGCGCAGACGCCGCAGGCGATGCACTGCGCCTTGTCGATGACCGGGTGGCCTGCTTCAGACCCGCCTGAATAGGGAACACCCAT
Source organism: Thermoanaerobaculaceae bacterium (assembly GCA_035403265.1). Classification (GTDB taxonomy): domain Bacteria; phylum Acidobacteriota; class Thermoanaerobaculia; order Thermoanaerobaculales; family Thermoanaerobaculaceae; genus JAAYVZ01. The sequence goes on from DAONEV010000014.1 coordinate 960, forward strand.
GGTGCCCTCCTTCTCCGCGCACATTGTAGGCGCGTTGCGCCGAGGAATCTCCACTCCCGGGTGCCGCCGGTCGTACAATCTCCGCATCGGGACGTGGTGCGGGGCGACCGCTCCAAAGGGAGGCGAGCATGCGATGGGTTCTCGTGGCAGCGCTGGTGCTGGGGCTGGTGGGTGCGTCACCGGCGGCGGCATTCGAGAAGGACGTCCTCAAGACCTCGGCCGGTGACCTCGAGATCACGTTCATTGGCCACGGGACGCTCATCCTGGGGTTCGGTGGCAAGACGATCCACGTGGATCCGTTCGAGAACCTGGCTGACTACTCGAAGCTGCCGAAGGCCGACATTGTACTCATCACGCATGGTCACGGCGACCATCTGGACGCGGAGGCGCTGGCCGCCATCCGTACCCCGAAGACGACGGTGGTGGTCGCGCCGGCCTGCGAGGGCAAGGTCAACGGAGCGGTGGTGATGCATAACGGCGAGGAGCGGGTGGTCGAGGGCATTCCGGTCGCTGCGGTGCCGGCGTACAACCTGGAGCACAAGCGTCCCGATGGGGTGCCTTTCCACCCCAAGGGCGAGGGCAACGGGTACGTACTGACCTTCGGGGACACCAAGGTGCTGATCGCGGGCGACACCGAGAACGTCCCCGAGCTGAAGGCGCTCAAGGGTATCAAGGTGGCGTTCCTGCCGATGAACCTGCCGTACACCATGACCCCGGAGATGGTCGCCGACCTGGCCCATGCCATCAAGCCGAGGATCCTCTACCCATATCACTTCGGCGACACCGACCCGGCCCGTCTGGTCAGGCTGCTGCAGGGCGAGCCCGCCATCGAGGTGCGCACCCGCCAGATGCGGTAGGCGAAGCACTGCTGCCCCGACCGAAGGACGGCCAGTCTCGGAGGGTGTGAACACATCTGAGTATCATCCTGGACCCAGTCCTGGACTTGGACCCTGTCCCTGGTCTCTGCGCGGGTCGAAGGCAGCTTGAAGCCACACCTGCCAACCCGTCGCAACTCCTGCTGCCGTGGGCCTGTCGAGAGCGCCGAGGCGTGGGTCATTGTCGGAGTCCAGATCCAGGTTGGCGTCCGGGCGTCCAGCGGCCGTGGCGGTGCTGCTGGCTTCAACGGGGGGAGGGAGCCTACACCCCGGGGAGCCCTGGGCGGGGGATGGGTCCCTGGGCCTGCCAGCGGCGCTCGAAGCACGCCCAGACGTGCTCCGCATCGAGCCTGATCTCGCGGGCGTAGGCCATCACGAAGCCCCGAGTGAAGACGCGGGCCGGCAACGCCGCGAAGTCCTCGGCCTCGATGGCGGCGAGGCTCTGGATGCGGATGCGGGTCCGTTTCGCAATGGCTTCGAGCGTGAGCCCCCAGGCCTCGCGGGTCTGTCGGAGGAGCTCCCCGCTCGCCTCCCGGCCGCCATTGATCTCCCCGACCAGATCGGGCGGGCCGGTGCGGGGTGGGGGAGAGGGGGCCTGGGTGGGGTGTGAGATGGCCGTTGGAGCCGGTCGGGAAGGCGCTGGTGGCCTGGTTTCCTGCCGAGCCGACTCGGCGGACCCCGCGGCCCTCAGGAGGCGCTGGTAGGCGGTGCGGAGCTGTCGTTGCAGCAGGCTCTGCTCCTCGGCGTCGACGACCGAGTACAGCGCCAGCGAGCCGGGAGCGAACGCCAGGTCGAGCTTCTGGTACGCCGTCCGGATCTCGTCGGCCGTGGCTCCCGGGGAGACCCCCAGCAGCTCCCACGGGTCGAGCTCGTCCCACGGTTTCACGGGCGTCGCTCCACCTGTTGTCGGGCCAGCAGCCGCGATGCCAGGCCGGCGATGTCGGCTGTGAACTCCCGGCCGAGGTTCTCCGGCACCACCGGCAGCCGGCTGCGGATGGCCCTGGCCAACAGCTCGCAGTGGTGCGCGTGGCCGAGGAGCTGGAGCTTCAGGCCGAAGAGGCGGCTGGACACCTGGCTCATGGCCTCGCCCAGAGCCAGGTCCTGGGCGCTCCTCACCTGGTTGACCACGAGCTCGGGCCGAAATGACGCCAGCAGTCGGCTCAGCGCCTCGCCGGTGGCCGGCGCCAGGCGTGCGATCTCGGCGACCAGGGCGGCCGGCGTGCGAGGCAGTGCTCCGCTACCATCCGCGCCGCCGAGGGCGGCGTTCCGGAACTCCTCCGCCAGGCCCGAGCTCTTGACCCGCCGCAGGAAGGCGACCTTCAGGAAGCGGTAGGCGTTCTCCACCGAGGTCGGCTCGGGAGTGACGACGAGGATGCCGTGGGTCGCGAGGAGGAAGAAGTCCACGACGTTGTAGTGAGCTCCCGCGCCGAGGTCGAGCACGATGACATCAGCTTCCAGGGTGGACAGGGCCCGTATGAGCCGGGTGCGTTGCTGGTGGAGGAGCGTCGATTCCTGGCCGGCTCCGCCCGGGCCGGCAATGAGGGACAGGCCCGGCACCGGGGTGGTCAGGGCGAGCTCGGCGAGGGAGCCAACCCGCCGCGCGAGGTAGTCGGAAAGGCTCGCGCGGGGCTGCGACATGGCCAGCAGGCTGTGCAGGTTGGGGCCGCCGAAGTCGCAGTCGACCAGGGTCGTCCGCAGCCCCCGGCGCGCCATCTCGACCGCCAGGGTCGTGGCGATGGCGCTCTTCCCGATGCCGCCCTTGCCGCCGCCGATCGCCACCAGCCGGGCTGGTGTGGTGGCCCGGTCGCCGGTGATCGCCTGCCGAGGGCTGGTGCCGTCCGTCCGCGCGGCGCTCGCCCCGGCCCCGGCCAGGCCCGGCTCACGTTGCGAGCTCATCGTGCCCCGTCGCCCGAGGCCATTCGGCAGTCGGCCTGACTCCGCATGCCCCACATGTCGGGGATGGTACCTCAGGAACCGGGACTTGCCGCTGGCGCCCGCCGCGGGGCGCGGGGATGCCTGCGAGGTCCCGGGGGTGCCAGCGGACGATGCGGGACAGACCCTTCGTCCTCGGAGGCGTTCGCACGGGCCGGACCGGGCGAAAATGCGGTGAATGAGGCTTGAGTCCGAGCATTCTTAGCCAATTTCTTTCGCCGCTCGACGCTCTTGACAATGGTGGGCGCCTCCCTTACCGTCCGTCAACTTTTCGATTTCCGTGTCCCGGCAGGGGGGCAACTCCGCCGGGGGGAGGACAGGATGAGGCGTTTCGTGGTGGCTTTTGTGGCGCTGGTGCTGGTGGGCGGGCTGGGGCTCGCGCAACCCAACCATATCCCGAATGTCAGGGACGACGCTCCAGTCTTCACCGACCCGGAGACGGGGCAGACCAACGTGGTCATCGTTTCCGACTGGAAGGAGCTCTATCCGTTCTCGGAGCGGTTCGGCGCCGAGGCGATGGCGGCCCAGAGTGCGGGTGTGTCGCACATCATCGACCTGGCGACGGTGCGCTTTGCGACCGACAACCTGGTGTCGCAGGCTGCCAGTGGCGCCAGGACGTTCGCGGCGCCCGATCTGCGGTCGTTCCCGGCGGATCTGGTGCGCGATGCCTTCGGTACCGGCACCCTCGACTACTTCATCGTACAGGCCGAGTCGCCGGAGCTTCTGGCGAACCTGCGCAAGTGGCTCGAAGGCAACCGGATCAAGATCCTGGGCTACATCCCGAACAACGCCTACCTGGTGCGTGTCGACCGCAACGGCCTCGCGGCGCTGGAGCAGCGCAAGGAGGCGTTCTGGGCCGGCTACTACCAGCCCGCGTTCCGTGTCGACCCCAAGCTCGACTACGTGATCGAGGCCAATCCCACGAGCCACATGCGGCTCCGCACGCTCCTCGACCTCACCAGCTACTCGAGCATCCAGGCGGTCCGCGACATGCTCGCCTACCTCAAGGTCGAAGTGCTGGACATCACCCGCAGCGACGACGCATGGATCGTCCGGATCGAGGCGGACGTGCTGGTGGCCCGCGAGGTCGCCATGCTCCCCGGCTGCATCTGGGTCGAGCGCTTCCTGGACTTCGAGCTCCACAACAACATTGCCCGCACCTCGACCAACGTCACGACCGGTCGCGGCGCCTCGGCAGGCCCGATCATGGACGTCGAGGACGTGTGGGCGCGCGGCATCCGCGGTGAGGGCCAGATCGCCTCCGCCGCCGACACCGGGCTCTCCACCGGCACACTCACGACCCTGCACCAGGACTTCGGCGTGTCGGGCTCGACCACCAACCCGCTGCGCGTCATCAAGGGATACGCGCTGGGCCGCAGCTCCACATGGGACGACAACCAGACGACCGGTGGCGGGCACGGCACCCACACCTCCGGGTCGATCGTCGGCAACGGCTTCCGTTCCGGCTCCGACCCGTCCACGAACTCGTTCCCGACGACCTCGTTCGCGGGCAACGCCCCGAAGGCGCAGTTCGTGTTCCAGTCGGTCATGGACTCCTCTGGCGGCCTCGGCGGGCTCCCCTCCGACCTCACCACCCTGTTCCAGTCGCCCTACAACGACGGCGCCCGCGTCCATTCGAACTCCTGGGGCTCGGCGGCGGCCGGGGCGTACGATGCCAACGCGCAGCAGGTCGACAAGTTCGTCTGGAATAACAAGGACATGGTGATCACGTTCTCGGCCGGCAACAGCGGCGTGGACGGCAAGGTCTACGGGACCTCGTGCGCGACCAACGGCAAGCCGATCGATGGCGTCATCGACACCGACTCCATCGGCTCCCCGGGCACCGCCAAGAACTGCATTACCGTGGGCGCCAGCGAGAACTACCGCCCCGACTTCGTCTACGAGTACCCGGAGAACGACTGTACCTCCTCCGACGGTGTCGAGCAGAAGACGTGGGGCTGGTTCAATAGCTGCTCGTACAGCGTGGCCCCGGTCCTCGGCGACGTCATGGCCGACAACGCCAATGGCATGGGCGCCTTCTCCTCGCGCGGACCGTGCGACGACAACCGCATCAAGCCGGATGTCGTTGCCCCGGGCATCGCCATCATCTCGACCCGCACCGACAAGAACCAGGCCTACGAGCAGTGGGGCACCTGCCAGATTCCGACCGCCCAGAAGACCTACTACATGAGCATGGGCGGCACCTCCATGGCCAACCCGCTGACGGCTGGCGCCGCGGTGCTCGTTCGCCAGTACTACGCGGACGGCTGGCACGCCAACAACAGCGCCGTCACCAACTCCGCCAAGAACACCTCTCACGCCTTCAACCCGACCGCGGCGCTCGTCAAGGCCACGATGGTCAACGGCGCCTGGGACATGACCCCCGGGCAATTCGGCACTGGCACCACCAAGGAAATCGCGCCGGGCTGGGACACCGGACATGACCTTCCCAACAACGCCGAGGGTTACGGCCGAGTCGACCTCGAGCACGCCCTGTTCCCGGGCTCCGGGTGGGGCGATGTGGCCGACCGAAAGCTGGCGGTCTACGACGTGACGACCGGTCTGGCCACCAACGGTTACAACGACTACACCTTCACCGTGAGCGGCAGCTCCAACCCCCTCATCGTGACGGTGGTGTGGAGCGATCCCTACGCCGCCACCGGTTCGGGGACCAAGCTGGTCAACGACCTCGACCTCACCGTCACCGCCCCCGGCGGCACGATCTACTACCCGAACGGCCTCAACAAGACCTCGGGCGCCGACCACGTCAACAACGTCGAGCAGGTCAAGGTGACGAGCCCGGCCTCGGGGACCTGGTCAATCCGCGTCAAGGGTTACAACGTGCCAGGCAACGGCGTCTCCGGCACAACCTCTCAGCCCTATGCGTTGGTGATCAGCGGAATCTCAGGCGGGACCTGCAACCTGCCGACGGTGTCGGTCTCGGCCCCCACGGCCGGAGCGACACTGACCGGCACGGTCACCCTGTCCGCCAACGTCACCGCCGACCCGGCCGCGACCCAGGTTGACTTCCTGGTGGACGGCAGCGTCGTCGGCAGCGACACGACCTCGCCATGGAGCATCAGTTGGAACAGCGCCAGCGTCAGTGACGGCAGCCACACGATCACCGCCCGGGCGACCAACTCCTGCGGCTCCGCGACCTCGGCGGGCGTGGCCGTCACGACCTCGAACACGGTGCCCACCTACAGCATCACCGGCACCATCACCTACAACAGCGCCGGCCTGTCCGGAGTCGTCGTCAGCACCGGCTCGGCCTCGGCGACCACCAACTCGAGCGGGGTGTACACCATCGCCGGACTCGCCAACGGGACCTACACCGTGACGCCGACCCTCGCCGGCTACACCTTCACGCCGACGAGCCTCTCCGCCACCATCAGTAGCGCCAACGTCACCGGCAAGGACTTCACTGCGACCTCGACCGGTGGTCCCGTGACCCTCTTCACCGACGGCTTCGAGGCGGCCGGCTGGTCAACCGCCCAGGTCTCCGGCACCGCAGGTTCGTGGACGCTGGCCGCCTCCGGCACGCATCCCACGGCCGCCGCGCACGGCGGTACCAAGCTGGCGGTCTTTAACTCCTATACCTCGGCGAGCGGCAACCAGACGAGGCTTTACAAGGCTGCCGGCTTTGCCATCGCCAGCTCGTACTCGAGCGCGACGCTGACCTTCTGGATGTACCACGACACCGGCTACTCCACCTACGCCGACAAGGTGCAGCCGCAGGTCTCGACCAACGGCACCACCTGGACCAACGTCGGCTCGGCCATCAACCGCTACGCCGCCACGGCCGGCTGGACCCAGCACACTGTCGACCTCACCTCGTACAAGGGCCAGGCCAGCGTCCAGCTCGGGTTCCTCGGCATCAGCGCCTACGGTAACGACTGCTACATCGACGATGTGCTGGTCGTCGCTTCCGGCACCGCCCCGGTGACCTACAGCATTTCCGGCACGATCACCTACAACAGCGCCGGCCTCTCCGGGGTGAACGTCTCGACGGGCGGCGCCTCGGCCACCACCAACTCCAGCGGCGTCTACACGATCACGGGCCTGGCCAACGGCACCTACGCCGTGACCCCGAGCCTCGCCGGCTACACCTTCACCCCGACGAGCCAGTCGGTGACGATCAGCGGCGCCAACGTGACCGGGAAGAACTTCACGGCCGCGACTACCGGGATCGTGACGCTCTTCACCGACGGGTTCGAGAGCACCGGCTGGTCGGTGGTCGATACCTCCGGAACGGCCGGGAACTGGACCTTCCCATCCTCCGGAACCCACCCGGCCGTCTCCGTACACGGCGGCACCAAGCTGGCGCTCTTCAACTCCTACACTGCCGCCAGTGGCAACCAGACGCGGGTCTACCGCGCCTCGGGGTTCGCCATCGCCAGCACCTACACGACTGTCACCCTCAAGTTCTGGATGTACCACGACACCGGCTACACCAGCGCCGCCGACAAGGTGCAGGCGCAGGTCTCCACCAACGGCACGACCTGGACCAACGTCGGCACGGCGGTCAACCGCTACGACGGCTCCACCGGTTGGAAGCAGCATTCCGTCGACATCAGCACCTACAAGGGCCAGTCGGCGCTGCGCCTCGCCTTCGTCGGCATCAGCGCCTATGGCAACGACGAGCACATCGACGACGTGACCGTCACGGCTCAATAGCCACCGGTCGCAACATCGGGGCCGCTCCGGAGGGCGACCCCACCACCTTGGGCCCGGGCCAACGCCCGGGCCTCTTCTCGTCTCGGGGATCCGGTCCAGGGTGGGCGCGACCGTCCCGATCGCGCTTCGCGGCACGCCGTGCCGCGCCGATGCCTGTGGCGCCGAAGCGCAACGGAGACCGTCGCGTCGCCTTGCAGACCGTGAGTCGGAGATCGCCAAGGGGTTCTGTCTCGCATGCCGGTCGGCGCGGCCAGCCCATGGTGACAAGTGTCACAGATGGACCCTCTTACGCCTGGTAGACTGACTTCATGTCACCCTTACCCGGTAGCTTCGACCTGGTCGTGGGCCCTGCGCTCATCCATGGTTGGTTCCATCGGCCGGGTTGCGGTCGGAGGCAGGCGCCGCCTGCGCGGCGGGGTGGCCGCGGGGCCGTCGCGGGGGCCGTTCTGGTGCTCTGTCTCGGCACGCTTGCGTCGGGGGCTGAGACGACCAGGGTCCTTCAGCAGGGGCTTGGCGGCTACGCCGGGGTGGCCGACACCTGGGTGAGCCGGCTCGACTGGGACACTCCACCGCAGTACACCGTGAGCTACGGCCAGAACCAGGAGATCAACCTCAGCCGGGACGGCGGCGACAACCCGTTGCTGCGCTTCGACCTCGCCTCGGTTCCGCCCAACAGCACGATTGTCTCGGCGACCCTCTCGCTCCACAACACCACCCAGTCCTCGTGGAGCGGCGACCCCCGGCCCCGGCGCGTGGAGCTCTACCGCGTGCTGGTCGCCTGGGACGAGGGCAACCAGGTCGGCTCGCCGATCGATGCCGCAGGCAAGCACGGAGCGACCGGCGACAAGGCGTTTTCCTACTTCCCGGGGGAAGGGACGAGTGTGCCGTGGAGCGCGCGCGGGATGGCGGAAGGTACGGACTTCGCATCCTGGCCGGAAGGGTTCACCGATGTCGTCGATGCAGGCTGGTACGAATGGGACGCGACCGCTCTGGTGCGCTCCTGGGTGCGGGGCGAGCAGCCCAGCCTCGGACTCGTGCTGCGTGACGCCACCGGCTACGAGGACGACAACCGCGACTGGCGGACCTTCATCTCGAGCCAGGGGGGAGAGGTGTTGCTGCGGCCGAAGCTGACGGTCGTGTACGACCCGGACACCCCGTGGGCGAACGCAGGACCGGACCAGTCCACCTTCGCCTGGAGCGGCGGATCGATCCTCCTCGACGGCTCGGCCAGCCACGACCGGCCGGGCGGGAACGACGCCACGCTGGCCTACTCCTGGCGGGTGGCGGCCGCCGCTTACAGTTCGGCGCTGGTGGGGACGATCGCCGGCATCGGCAGGCAACTCAGCTTCACGCCCGACGTCGCAGGCGAGTGGGACTTCGAGCTGGCGGTCACCAACGACGTCGGCGCGAGTGCGAAGGACACCGTACACGTGAGGCTCCTCGCCATCCCGGCCGGCCACCCGCGGATCTACCTCACGCCGGCGAAGCTCGCTGCCCTGCAGGCGCGTGCAGTGCCGGCGAACCCGCGCTGGACGCAGCTCCTCGGCGAGGCCGACAGCTCGGAGGGCGAGATGCACGCCAGGGCGCTGGTCTCCCTGGTGACGGGGCAGGGATCGTACTGCGACGAGGCGATCGTGGCCGCTCTCGCCGTCGCGTCGGGGCCGCAGTACTCGAGTGCCGCCGGTGACGTCGCGCTGGTCTACGACTGGTGCCACCATCGGCTCTCCTCGGGCCAGCGCAGCACTCTGATCACCTACTTCAACACCTTCGGCGACGCCAAGCCTCACGCCAACGACACGTCAGGCTGGGGGAACTACTGGCCGCGTTGGGGGTACTCCTATGCGCTCGCCGGCCTCGCGTCGTTCGGTGACAACCCGCGTGCCCAGGAGTGGCTCGACGAGTACCGCTTCACCCGCTTCCGCGACATCGACCTGGCCCTGCTCGATCGCATCGCCGAAGGTGGTGCCTGGCCCGAGGGCATGATCTACGACTGGATCGCCAACCAGCCTCGGGTGAAGGCGCTCGAGGCCTGGCGCACAGGCACGGGCGAGAACCTCTTCGAGAGCACCGCCTGGTTCGCCAACCGCCTGCCCTACATCCTGCTGCACCGTTGGCCGGGGCTCGCCGAGCAGTGGGGCCACTCGTTCCATCCCTATGTCTCGACCGGCGACACCGAGCGCAACCGCGGCAGCATGGCGAACTACGAGCGAATCATGTCGCTGATCCTCCTCGAGCGCTTCCCGGCCGCGCCGCTGGCGCCCCAGCTCCAGGCCTACCTGTCGGTCCCGCCAACGGACACCTCTCAGAGCTTCCTCTTCCACGAGGAGTTCCTCTGGTTCGACCCTGACCGGCCGGTCGAGACGCCGAGCCTGCTGACCCATGTGGCTGCCGGGACCGGCACGGTCTTCATGCGTTCGGGGTGGCCGTTCGGTGCGGCCGACACCGATGGGTCCCCGACCTACCTGACGTTCCAGGCGGGGGACCACTTCACCTACCACCAGCACTACGACCAGAACAGCTTCACACTGTACAAGCGCGCCGACCTGCTGCTCGACAGCGGGGTGTATTCCGGCGACGGGCTCTCCAACCACGACGTCAACTACTACGTGCGCACCGTCGCCCACAACACCCTGGTCGTGTACAACCCGGCCGAAGACCTCTCGGCCGCGCGCCCGGATGCCGTGTCCAACGACGGCGGGCAGCGCACGATGGTGCCGGCGAGCCGCTCGCCGCAGACCATCGGCTACTTCGACCAGCATGCCGTGCACTACGACACCGCCGACCTGCTTCGCGTCGACGACGCGGCGGGCTACACCTACGCCCTCGGCGACGCGGCCAAGGCGTACAACACCCCGGCCTACAACCAGGCGATGGACACGTCCCTGACCGGCAACGTGGCCAAGGTGAGTCGATTCCAGCGCGAGCTGCTCTACCTTCGCCCGCCTCCGGGTGGCGGCGCCGACTTCCTCGTCCTCCTCGACCGCGTCGGCGTGACACAGCCGTCGTTCTCCGGCGCCAACACCAAGCTCCTGTTCCACACCCTGGGAGAGCCGGCCGTCAACGGCAGCCACCAGGACGTCAGCCCGGGCGAGACGCTGTACTCGGGCGCGGACCTCGCCACGGCGACCTCGGGGCCGGCGAAGATCTTCATCAAGTCGCTGCTGCCGGCCGGCCGCAACATTCGTAAGGTGGGCGGGCGCGGCGTGAAGGCGTTCTGGGTCAGCGACGGCAACTACGACTGGCACTGGGATGCCGGAGAGCCACAGCCGCGCCCGACCAACGACTTCGAGGACGTGCCCTACGGCGAGTGGCGCCTCGAGGTGGAACCGGGCAACGACGCCCTCGAGCACACCTTCCTGCACATCCTCTACCCGGCGGAGTCGACGACGCCGTCGATGCCCGCCACCGTGGTAGTGACGGGCAGCGGGCTGGTCGGCGCCCACGTCGCCGACACCGGTCGCAACCGCCTGGCCCTGTTCTCCTCGGCGGCGGACGGCAGTGCTCCCGGTGGCGTGCTGACCTACAGCTTCACCCCCACGTCCACGACGCAGCACGTCATCGCGGACCTTGCACCGGGGGCGCGCTACTCGCTCGCCGTCTCGGCGGCAGGGGCCGTCCAGACCGTCACGCTCACACCCAACGCGTCCGGCGCATACCTGGTGACCGCCGGCGGCGTCCTGAGCTTCGAGCATGCCGGCACCGGCAGCCTGGCGAACGGTGACGTCAACGGCGACGGCGCGGTCGACGTGGCGGACGTCTTCTACCTGATCAATCACCTGTTCGCTGGCGGCCCGCTGCCAATCGGTCCGGCCGATGTCAACGCCAGCGGTACCGTCGACGTCAGCGACGTCTTCCACCTCATCAACTTCCTCTTCGCGGGCGGCCCACCGCCGGCATGACCGGTGGGGTGAGAGCAATCCACTGCCCGCCGGGAGTGGGACGGGCGCGGCCCTCGGCTATCTCGACGACGCCAGTCCGGGGCGGCTGAACGGGGCGCCGGGGAGCCAGGCGGGCGGAGTGTCGGCATCGGCGACCGCGAGCCCGGCGAGGAAGCCGAGCTGGGCGTCCTCGATCATGCCGTCGAAGACCCAATCCGAGGTGAGCTCGTCGGAGGGCTGGTGGTAGTGTGCCCGCAGCCAGTCGTTTGCCGTTGTCCGTCCCCACCCGGCCGGTCGGCCGACGACGTCGACGCCCGCCCTGAAGTACAGGCCCGGCACGCCGACCCGGGCAAAGCTGTACTGGTCGGAGCGGTAATACGAGCCCTGCTCGGGGAACGGATCGTCGGTGACGACGCGGTCCTGGAGGGCGGCCGCGGCCGCCAGCACGTCGTCCAGCGTCGACAGGCCCTTGCCGATCTCGGCGACGTCCCGGGTGCGCCCGATGATGTTGCCGGCGTCGAAGTTGATGTCGGCGGTGATCCGCTCGACCGGAACCGGCGGGTGCGTGGCGAGAAAATAAGAGCCCAGGAGGTTCGACTCCTCGCCGGCGACGAGGGCGAAGAGGATCGAGCGCCGCGGGCGCTGGGGAAGGGCGGTGAACGCCCTGGCGATGGCGAGCACCTGGGCGACGCCGGAGGCGTTGTCCACCGCGCCGTTGTAGATCGTGTCGCCCCGGCCGTCGGGCTTGCCGACTCCCAGGTGGTCGTGGTGGGCCGAGAAGACGACGACCTCGTCCTTCAGCTTCGGGTCGGCGCCCGTGAGGATCCCCAGCACGTTGCCGGTCTCGCCGCGGGTGATCGTCGTCGGGATGACCAGCGAGGTCGTGATGCCGAGTGGCACCGGCCTGAACTCGCGGCTCCGGGCCTGCCTGATCAGGGAGTCGAGGTCGAAGCCTGCCAGGGCGACGAGCCGCCGCGAGGCCTCCTCTGTGATCCAGGCACGGATCGTGAGCCGACCCTGGCTCGCATGGGGCAGGTCGAACTGCTCACCCGTCCATGAGGTCTGGACCACGGTCCACGGGTAGGCCGCGGATGGCGTGGTGTGGATGATGACCGCCGCCACGGCACCCTCGCGGGCTGCCTGCTCGTACTTGGTGGTCCAGCGGCCGTGCTGGGTGCGCCGCGTGCCTTCGAACAGCGCAGGGTCCCACTCGGGGTCATCGTTCATGATGACCGCGACCTTGCCCTTCAGGTCGGCTCCCTTGAAGTCGTCCCAGCCATACTCCGGCGCGCGGATGCCGTAGCCGACGAACACCAGCTCGGCGCCCGCGATCCCGGCGCTCGGCTCCTGGACCCCGGAGACCGCGATGAAGTCGTCCTGATCGCGCAGCTCGAGCTGCTTGTCACGTGCCCCGAACGACCAGGTGCGCGGCGTCTGCGAGGTGACGCCGACGATCCCGAACCGCTGCTGCCAGCCGCCGCCCGGTGCGGCCGGTTGTAGGCCGAGCAGCTCGAGCACGCTCGCGAGATACGTGCGGGCGAGCGCGTCACCCCGGCTGGCGGCGCCGCGTCCCTCGAGCAGGTCGTCGGCGAGCATGCGCACCGGCCCCTCCAGCGTGCCCTTGTCGATCTGCCCCGCCGCCTCGCGTGCTCCCGGTGGCAAGGTGAGTGGTGTGGCTGCCCACCCGCTGCCTGTCGCCGCCACAAAGCTCACCGCCAGAACGACTACCGCCACGTGACTGGATCGTGCCATGGCTGCGCCTCCACACCCTTCACGGACCATACCAGAGTCAGGACCCGCACCGAAACCGGCGGTCGCTACCGGCCGGAGCTGGCGAGGTTGACGTGACTCGTACTTGAGCGAACAATGCAAGGAGAGTCGTCACCGGCCTCCAACGCGTGTGCCCGGACGTCCGGTCAGCTTGGCGGGCTTCCGCCTCGTACGACTCCGACGCTCGCAGGTCCTTGGGCCACGCAGGCGAAGGAGACACCATGCAGCGGTCTTCAGCGATCCTGATCCGGTCGGCCTGGACGATCTTCGCCCTGGTCGCCTCGTCGTTGTCGATCCAGGCGCAGGACAGGCTCACCGTGGGAGGCCTCAGCGGTGGGCCGGGGAGCTCCGTGCAGGTGCCGATCCACGTCCGCGACGTCAGTGGCACGATTCTCGGCATGGACCAGCCGCCTGGGTCGAGGATTCAGGGGTTGGCGGTCAAGGTGGTCTACACGCCGGCCGCGGCGGTGGCGACGGTGGCGATGGATCGGGCCGGGATCATTGCCGGCCTCGATCCGATCTCGGAGACGAAGCCGAAGTCCAGCAACAGCGTTTCGTACTTTGGCCTGTTCGACGAGGCGACGGATCTCATTCCGTTTACGCTCGGCGCCCCGGCGCCAGGCGACCGCGTGCTCACCCTGACGGTCGGCATCGCAGCGACAGCCGCCCCTGGCACCGTCATCACCCTGGCCGTCGACACAGCCGCGACAGCGCTCTCGAACCAGGGAGGCACGGCTGGCGAGCTGGCCAGTGACGGCGGGCTTGCGGTGGTCGGCGGCTCGGTGACGGTGGTGGCGGAGCCAGCGACGGGGACCCAGGCGTTCGCGCAGTCCGCGACCTCGATCAACGTGAGCTGGCTCAGGCCCGTGGCCAGCGCCTCCGGCTTCCGGGTCGAGCGCACGACGGACGGCGTGGCCTGGCCAGTGGTTGCGACGGTGGGCCCAGGGGTCTCGTCCTGTCCCGACTCCGGCCTCTCTCCCGCGACCTGGTACGGCTACCGCGTGGTGGCCTTGTACTCGGGCGTCGACGCCCCGCCGTCCAACCTTGGTGTGGCCAGCACCTTTCCGGCCCAGGCCGCCAAAGTGTGCGTGACCCAGGTCAGTCCCTACCACTCCGCCGTGGGTTCCGTCTCGGCGTCCGCCGACGGGACCGGCTGGGCCGTCGCCTGGACGGACCGGCGCGGAGGTGAGTCGTCGGAGATCTACTTCCAGCGTCTCAACGCCGCAGACGGCTCGCCGGCGGCGCCACCCGTGCGGGTGACGACTACAGACGCCGGCTCGTCAACCCCACTGCTGCGCTGGAACGGCACCCACTTCGGCCTGCTGTGGATCGAGGGCGTGGTCGGCGCCCCGGGGAACAACGGTGGCAACGTGAGGTTCGCCCTCCTGGCGGCGGACGGGACCAAGCTTCACGGCGACGTCAGGGTCGCGGGCGGGGACCCGGCGTTGCCGCTGTTCAACTCGTTGCGTGACGAGGCCAGCTTCACCTGGGACGGGTCGGGTTGGGGGGTGTTCTTCAACCAGTACGTCAACAACTCCTCCGACGCCTACTACCTGCGGCTGTCGGAGAGCGGCTCGACCGTGGCCGGTCCGGTCCGGCTCTCGGACAACTCGGACTTCGAGGACTACCCGGTCGCCGCCTGGAACGGCAGCGAGTACGGCATGGCCTGGTGGTGGCAGCGCGACGACCGGAGCGCGATCTACTTCCAGCGCATGTCCGCGGCAGGCGTGCTGGTAGGCTCGCCGCTGGAGGTGGCGGAAAACGGCAGCTCCTTCTTGAGCAGCCCGAGCGTGACCTGGGATGGATCGAGGTGGGCGGTCGCCTGGGAGGATCCCATGACCGGGGACGAGGAGGCGGTTTTCATGCGCCGCATCGACGCGTCGGGGAGCCCGCTCGGACCCGCCACCCGGGTGTCGACGGACCTCGATCCCGACTCGACCCCGGGCAACGAGATGCGCGTGTGGGACGAGCAGCCGCGCATCGTCCCCAAACCCGGCGGCGGTTATCTCGTCTACTGCTCGAGCTTTCTCGAGTCGAACGGCATCTACGAGGTCACCCGCCTTGAAGCCGACCCCTCCGGCAACCGGATCGGCACCCGCACCATCCTGTCCGACAAGGACAACTTCAACTCAAACGGGCAGCATGTCGCGCAGCTCGGTGACACTTTTCTCCTTGGCTACAACGAAGGCCACCAGGGGACGCCGGAGCTGGCGCTGGCAGTCGTCGATGCAAACGGCACGCTACTTGCCGCGCGCCGCGACCTGACCAGCGGGCACAGCCCGGGGACCGCCAGTTTCCCGAGCGTGGTCCCCGTGGGGGCCGGGTTCGCGGCGCTGTGGCGCGAGCCCTCGGCGCAGATCTACGCCCGGATCTACGACGGGAGCGGCACCCTGGTCGGGACGCGCTTCCCCTTGTCGAGCCGCTCCATCCGGCGCACGCCGACGACCGTCCCGTTCCCCGATGGCTTTGCCGTGGCCTGGAAGGACAACGCCAACAGCGTGCTGCTCGCGCGCTATGACGCCACCGGTGCAGTGGCGCTTCCCGAGGTGACCGTGGCTACCGGCGCAGGTGGCCGGCCGGATGTGGGCCTCGCCTTCAGCGGGGAGGACTTCGGCCTGGCGTGGGCGGAAGGCGGCAACACCCGGATCGCCTTCCAGCTCGTGGGCTCCGATGGCAGCCTCCAGGGACCCAAGACCTCCATCGCGACCCAGGTGGACAACACGGCGGTGCGGCTGCAGTGGGTCGGCACCGGCTGGGCCGTGGTGTGGGTCACGGGGAACCGACTCCGATACGCCCTGCTGGACGGCAGCGGGGCAGTGATCGTGCCGCCCCGCGACCTGACGCCGGGGGGAACCATCAACAGCTTCAGCATCGCGTGGTCGGGGCAGTCGCTCGGCGTCGGCTGGACGGAGTACCGCGGCTTCGACCCACCTGGCAGCCAGGTCTACTTCGCGAGCCTGAACCTCGACGGGTCACCGGCGGTGACCGCAAGGGTGGCCGCCCAGAGTCTGTGGGACCAGGGGCCGGTCATCCAGTGGGACCGGGACCGCTTTCGGCTTGTCTATGCCCACGGCGGGAGCAGCTACGAGCTGCGCGAGGTCGAGGTCCTCCCGGACGGCTCTGTGGTGGGGCCAGGACGCTTCCTCTCGAACCGCACCGGCAATGCGATCGGCGCCGCCTGGAATGGGGTCACCTGGGGCCTCGCTTTCACCCAGGTCGGCGAGATGTACCTCGAGACCTCCGAGTGTCTGGCGGACCTCACGCCGCCCCCGTGCCCGGATGTCAGCGCGAGCTTCGATGGGACGAAGGTTCACCTTGCGTGGGCGCCGGTCGAGGATGCCGAGACAGGGATCTGGCGGCAGATTCTCTACCGAAACGGCCTCATGCTCGCCGAGCTCCTCCCGACCACCCTGAGCTACGACGACTCGGGCTTTGTCGACGGCGCCGTCAACACCTACGAGCTTCGAGCCCTCAACGGGGCATGGATGGAGTCGGTGGGGTGCCCCGGGGAAGCGGTGTCGAACCTCCACGGTGACGTCAACGGCGACGGTGCCGTGAACGTCCTCGATGTCTTCTACCTGATCAACTTCCTCTTCGCCGGCGGCCCGGGCCCGATCGGCGAAGCGGACGTCAACGCCGACGGTCAGGTCAATGTGCAGGACGTCTTCTACTTCATCAACTACCTCTTCGCGGGCGGCGCACCACCGGTCTGAGCCTGCCTTCGAGCGCCGCGGACGGCTCCCCGCAGGGCACCCGCGAGGCGGCGCTACTTCACCGCGTACACGGCGCTGGCGCCGTCGCGGAAGCACCGGGCGATGCCTGGCGAGGCCCGAGCATCGCGAACCACCCGGGGGTCCTCGTGCACGACGACGAAGCGCACGCCGAGCTCCCGGGCCATGGCCAGCGAGGCCGGAGATGGAAAGGTGTCGAGGGCGTGCACGGCGCGCAGGTAGGCGGGCGTGTCGAGGCTGAAGTGCCCGTTGACGACTCGTCGGTGGTGGATGAGCGACGCAAGCATGGCGCGGGTGTCACGCATCGGCGCCCTCGGCACGGCTTCCTTGGTGGGCAGCTCCACCACCGCGCCTGGCTCCGGGGCGTCCCGCAAGAAGGCGGCGTAGGTCGGACAGGTCTCGATCGCTTCGGGCGGCGGGTATCGTGACGGCTGGGGGATAACCTCGGCAAGCGTGATCGCCGCCGCCCCGAGAAGGACCGCACGCCCCATGCGTCGCCCGCCGCGCCGCTCGACCTCGCCGAGCGCCGCGGCAATGACCAGCGCCATCGACAGTCCGGCCACGCTGTGCAGCCGCCCGGGCAGGCGCACGCCCTTCCAGCCGGGGACGAGCCTCGCCAGCAGTCTGTACGGCCCCGGAACCGCATGCCCGTTCCCCAGGTCGATCGTCGGCCCGAGCATGAGCACTCCCAGCATGGTGAGGAGGAGCAGGTGATGGCGCACCAGCCGCGAGCCGGTCGGGCGGACAGCGAGCGCGAGCCCACCGATCAGGAGCCCGACCGCCAGCACGCCGGGAAAGTGCGGCTCGTTGACGGTCCAGTGCGAGCCGCATGGGATGACGGCACCGAGGAGCGCCGACGAGCCCGGGTGCACACACCCGAACGCCTCGGGTCGCACCGACGTGCGCGCGACCTCCTCGATCAGCCGTGCCGGCTTGAGATCCTCCCGAACGTCGAGGTAGCGCCCGAGCAGCGGCCACGTCATGACCACAGGCACCGCAACCGCGAGTGCCAGCGCCCCGGCGAGGAATGGCACCCGTGCCTCGCGCCAGCCGTACGCGAGCGGACGCAGAACCAGCCACAGGGCCATCGCTGTGACCAGGAACAGCGCCAGGTACAGGCTGAGCAGGAGCTGCGCGCCGATCGCCAGGGCGAGGTATCCGACATCGCGCCGCCGCCGGTCGCGCGCCAGTCGCTCCAGGCAGAGCAGCGCGACCGCTGCCACCCCGACGAACATGATCTGCAGCCGCGGCCCTTCCGACCAGGCATAGGAGCCGAACACGATCGGGAGCCCGGCGACCAGCGGCACGCCGGAACCGCCGACCAGGCCGCGCACGAGCAGGAATATTCCCAGCCCGTTGCCGGCCAAAGCGAGAAGCCAGAGGAGGTTGTGCGCCAGCAGCGGCGGCAGGCCGAGACGCACCAGTGGCCAGTCGAGGAACGAGAAGCCGAGCAGCGGCTCGGTGAGCAGGAGCGTGTCGCGTTGGGGATGGAAGCACCCGGTATCGAGCCATGCCGTGACGCCGCCGGTCGTCAGGGCGGGAGCGTTACGGGCGGCGAGGAACGCGTTCAGCACCGCGTCGTGCGGCCAGCGGCCCGGCGGTGGCACGGTGGCGGGCGACCCCTCGGCGAAGTGTGCGGCGTGGAGAATTACTGCGAGCAGCAGGTAGATGCCGAAGACCAGGACGGCCTGGCGTGCCCGGCTCACCGACGGCCGGTGGGGACGAGCGGTGGAGAGGCGACGTCAGACAGGGTGTCGCACCGCTGCAGGTTGGGACGGGTGGAGTTGCAACGCACCATGACCTCGAGCTCGATATTCATGCTCCCCGTCGCGGCGGCAAGCCCGGGTCGAGATGGCTCGGGATCGCCCATGGCGCTGATGCTAACACGCGTCTCCCACCGGAGTGGGGCTGAGGTCTGTCGAGGCAGGGAGCGGAGCCGTGAGGCCCCGCTCCCTGTCGTTCCGTCTGGCGGTCAGGCGGGTTCTCGGCCGACCCGCGACGGACGCCTAGGAGCCGCCGACCCACCCCGCCTTCCACTGCCGTGAGACGCCCAGCCCGTTGCAGGGAAGGTAGTCCCCGCGGCTGTCGTGCGTATTGCTGATGAGTGTGCCGCTCCAGGACCCGTCCGGGTTGGGAGCCCCGGAGAGCGTCCAGTCGGTCGTGAAGACGACCCGCCCTTCATCGGAGTACGGGATGCTGACCAGCGTCGAGAAGCTCCCGTCGGTGTTGAACGCGACCGGGCTCCCCAGGGGGTCCGCCGCGAGCTCGACCGTGATGCTCGTGTCGCCGCACGGGATGCCGGCAACACCCTTGAAGCTGGAGAGGGCGCCGCCCGTCAGCGTCAGTTGGAGGCCACCGTCCACCTCGAACCCGTCGGCGCCGAGGAGGAGTCCCTGGAACCGGCCGGACCTGTAGGTCCCTGTCATCTCGATGGTGGAGGGGTCACCCGAGGCGTTGTTGACGCGGGAGCCTGCGACGACGACCCGACCTGCGCCGAAGGTCACGCGCACCCGGATCCGCTGGTTGGTTCCGGTTCCCGGCGCGACGGCCGTGAGAATGTTGTTGATTTGCTTGGCCTCGAAGCCCTCCAGGTGCGAGACGAGTGTGGCGAGGGCGTTTCCCAGGCCGTCGATGCGCTCGATCTGCAGATTCACCGGATTCCCGGTGGTCTCGACGAGGGCGAGGTTGGAGCGCCAGGCACCGGAGACGCCCGCCCCGTCCTGATCCAGACCGACGAGGTCCGTGTGGCCTCGGGCGCCGATCGCGAAGTCGGCGGGGATCGCCGCAAAGGACTGGCCGGAGGCGCCGGTTCCCTTGTTCGCGACGGTGACGTTGGCGTCGTAGGTCACGCCACTCACCACGACCGGGACGTTGGATGTGAGGCGGAGGGCGCCGGCAACGTTGTTGCTGCCGAACGTCTCGAGAACGACGTCATGGAGGAAGCGCGTCTCGCCGGGCTGGACGGTGACCACGCGCGAGGCAGGGGAGGGATTGGCCTGGTCGCGCACCAGCAGAAAGACGTCGACCGCCGCGTTGTCCCGCGTCGAGGGGTTGAAGATCCAGATGTCGCTCCGCCAGAGGGCTTGCACCCCGGCCACGGACGCGCCGGTGGCATGGGCGACGGCGGGGACGAACAGGTCCGTGCCCGGGCCGAGGGCCAGGGCGGCCACCGCCGAGAACAGGAACGTCAGTGTGAAGAGAGTCCTTTTCATGGCTGTCTCCCTTACGGCATCACGACCAGTGGCCGCATCATGTCGTGCTCCTCGTGCTCGAGGATGTGGCAGTGCCAGACGTACTCGTGGCCGCCGGTCCTGGGGCTTGAGGGCACCGTGAATGGCACCTCGGGAAGGGCGAAGTCGACGGCGACGACCGTGACTTCGCCGGGGTTCATCCGGATCGTCTCCTTGGGGCCCAGCTCGTTGGGGTCCGGCGCGCGCAGAGCCTCGATCGGCTCGAAGGTGGGAGTGGCGAGGTCGAACCTGGCTCGCCCCAGGAGTTGGGCGCTGAAGAGGTGGAAGTGGATGGGGTGGGTGTCCCCGGTCAGGTTGAAGATCCGCCAGATCTCGCGGGTCCCCGCCTGTACGACCTCGGTGGCCTCGTCCGGGTAGTTCCTGGACCAGGTCGGCAGTCCCTGGTTGTTTTCGCCGCTTTGGGTCGTCGTGCCGAGCCGCTGGATGAGCCGGCCCGAGTCGTCGAAGTCCTCGTTCAGCGTGAGATCCCTGGTCCACCGCGCCAGCCTTCGGCCGCGAATGGACCGGGTCGGAGCCAGGGCCGTGGTGAGGGTGGCGAGCCGTTGGGCGAGCGAATCCCTCGCCGTTGCGGCGGTCGGCCGCGCCATCGCAGCCTGGGGCGCCACGACCCTGATCTGCATCATGCTCCTGGTGTCCGGACCCACGCCCACGTTGACGTAGTCGTTGACCGGGTCGCCCGAAGGGAACGGCGCCGGGGCGTCATTGTAGAGGATGAGCCGCGAGCCGACCGGCACGTGGGCGAAGTCGATCAGCAGGTCGGCCCGCTCGGCCGGCCCGAGCAACAGGTTGTAGCCGACGGGCAGCTCGGTCTCCGGATCGATGACGAACGTCCTGGGCCGGTCGTTGAGGATCGCGGGGATCGGCAGGAAGCCGCCCTCGGTACCGATCTGCACGAACTCGGGTCCCACCCGTGAGATGTCGGCCTCGGTGGGATGGTCCGAGATCGCGTAGTAGAGCTGCAGGTTGAAGAAGCGCGCCTGCGAGGCGTTGAGGATGCGGAACCGGTACACCCTGGGCTCGACCTCGAGAAACGGGTACACGGCACCGTTGACAAGCAGGGTGTCGGCGAAGAACTCCGGCACGCACGATGGCAGCGGGAGCTGGTTGTTGGTGATCTCGGCCGGCGGATCGACGTCCGGGCCGTAGTCCCACCGACCGCCCTCGTCGGCCTTCTCGTACCAGCTCGGATACCAGAGGTCCCCCGGGCCGCCGCGTCCCCCGGGCTCGGGGTTGCCGGTTGCCGGAACGAAGGTCTTGTCCTGGATGACGAGGGGGATGCCGATGTCGGGCAGGACGCCGGTCCGGATCAGCTCCTGCTCGTAGGCATCGGTGAGCACGTAGGCCGTCGCGATCCCGGCATAGGCGTTCAGGCGGGTGATGCCCAGGGCGTGGTCGTGGTACCACATGAGCCTGGCGCTCTGCTGGTTGGGGTAGAAGTACTCGGCCTCGTTGGCAGCCGCGCCCGGGTTCAGGAACGAGTCACCGTGGCGGCCGTCCGGTGCGAACCAGGAGAACGGGCCCCCGTCCGAGGTCCAGGGCACGAATCCGCCGTGCAGGTGGACGGTCGCCCGATTCTCCGGTTGGCCGGGCTCAGCACCCATGAGTGAGGTGTCGACTGGCAGGGGATGGGTGGCGGGCAGCTCGTTCACGGCGGTGATGCGCACCGGACGGTCCTTCTGGGCGACGATCACGCCGCCCAGGTACCTGTGGTTCGGTGCCTTGCCGTCGGTGACATCCGCATAGCCCCAGAAGTGCGCCGGCCCGGGCAAATCCGGGTGCAACTGCTGGGTGAAGGCCCCGATCCGGATGCGATAGGTGTCGCTTCCCGGGTTGAGCGTGGTGTTGGGCGCCGCGACCGGGACGCCGGTTGGTCCCAGGCCCGGCAGAGGTTGAATGAACTTCCGCAGGCCGATTGGGCTCTGCAGGAAGGCGAACGCCTTCCCGCGGAGCATCGTCAGTCCGGCCGCGGTCATCGCGCCGGCCTTCACGAACCCTCGTCGGGTCAGTTTCAACATGGCCTCCTCCGTATTGCCAGACCGAAGCTGTGAAAATGGTTCCGAGCGGACCACCATTGACTCAATGTCGTTGCCTCCTCTCGCTCGGCCGCGTTGCCACGCTGAGTGTCGCTGGCATGGAATGTGTCACGGTCGTTTCCTGCCCTGGGTGAAGCAATTGAGGTGCCAAGCGGCGGAACGCCTGGACGGGACCTCAGATGGACCTCGGAAGTGCCTCGCCGGCCGGGCGCCCGACCAGCTTCCGGGGCCGACTGACTGATCCAAGCTACTGACAGATGTGTATCTGTGGTAGGTCCGGGCGGCCCCGGAGGGCGCTGGTGCAGCCGGTGTCGTCGGCCGATCCGAGATGGCTCGGGATGGATCGACTGTATCATCTGAGACGATCGATCGGAGAATCCACTGAGACAGAGACGCCTGGTGCGCCCGTGCCAGCGAGGCCGGCTCGCTGGGATCGCCATCACCTGTCGTCGGGCCGTGCTACGGTGCGGGGAACCGCACGGCGCGGTCGGGAGGCGAGATGCGGAGACGGGGCTGGATCGCAGCGCTGGTCATGACGGGCTTCTCGCTGGGAGTGGTGGCGGGCGCCGAGCCGGCGCCGGGCCGGCCGCTGCTGGTGACTGTCGACGACCTGCCGGTGGCCGGTGGTGACCTCCACACCGACCAGGCCGAACGGGCGCGCATCACCGCCGACCTCCTGGCCGTGCTCGGGAAGCACCGGGTGCAGGCCGTCGGATTCGTGGTCTGGAGCCAGGTTCGCGGCGGCGGGGATCGGGCCCTGCTCGAACGGTGGCTGGCCGCCGGCCACGAGCTCGGGAACCACACTGCGCGTCACTCCGATCTCACGAAGGTGAGCTCGGAAGCCTACCTTGCCGACATCGAGGACGGGCGTGCCGGGCTCGCCCCGTTCCTGGCCCCCAGAGGTCAGACGGTGCGCTATTTCCGCTACCCGTTTCTGTGCGAGGGCGAGACGGCGGAGAAGCTCCGGGCGGTCCGGGTGGCGCTCGAACGCACCGGCCAGCAGCCTGTGCCGGTGACCATCGACGACCAGGACTGGTCGTTTGAGAAGCCCTGGGTCGAGGCGGTCCGGGCCAGCGACCGCGCGGCGCAGGAGCGTGTCGCCGAGGAGTACCAGCTCACCCTGCGACTGGAGGTCCTGACCCAGACCGCACTCGGGGACGAGCTGTTCGGACGTCCGGTGGCGCAGGTCCTGCTCCTGCACGCCAACCAGGTGGGCGCTGCCCAGTGGGACGCCCTGTTCGCCTGGCTCGAGTCGCGAGGGTACCGGTTCGCTGCTGCGAGCGAAGTACTGGCGGACCCTGCCGTGGCCACGCCGTCGAGCTTCGTGGGCACGCACGGCCCGGGGCTATGGTCCCGTATCGCCCACGACCGCGGCCGGGAGCGCGCCCGGGCCGCCGTCACCGACCTCCTTGGGGAGCAGGCCGCCGCCTGGAACCGCGGCGACCTCGAGGCGTTTTGCGAGGTCTACGCCGAGGATGCCGTGTTCGTGACCCCGAAGGGCCTCACCCGGGGACGCCAGGCGGTGCTCGACCGCTATCGCTCGAGCTACCCTACCCGCGAGGCGATGGGCATCCTGAGCCTCGATCCGGTGGAGGTGCGGGAGGCATGGGGGTTCGAGCCCAACCCCCTGGGCGACGCCCAGCCTTCGCGAGTCCACGGTCTCTCGCTGGTCGCTCACTGGAAGCTCGCCAAGGCCGATGGTAGCGAGGCGTCCGGGCTGACGCTCCTGGTCTTCCACCGCGTGGGCGGCGTCTGGCGCATCGTCCAGGACGCCTCGATGTAGGGCCGGGGTCCCCCGATCATGTGCCGGGGCATCTTGACGTTCTCTTGATGTCCGGGCGGTCCGACTTGACGTCGTCTTGACGGCCGACATGTTCAAATGAACAGGGGTCCTGGTGGGACGACCACGTCGCAGTCAATCGCACGTGCATGGCGCGCAATCGGATCGCCCCGACGCCGGGGCTGCTGAGGCGGAGCCAGGCCTGACCGATCGGCCCGGGAACAAGGACGGGGGCACCGGGTTGCCACGTCTTCCCGACCTCCCCAGGCCACCCCTGCCCCCGGAGCGGGCACCCCATTCCCGGCTCAAGCGGACGGTCTTCGGCAAGCCCAGGGACCTGCATGACCGGCACCTGTTCGAGCACCTGTCGCTGGTGGCGCTGCTCGCCTGGGTGGGGCTGGGCGCCGATGGCCTTTCGTCGTCGAGCTACGGTCCCGACGAGGCGTTCCGGACCCTCGGGACGCACACCTATCTGGCGGTCGCCATCGCGGCGCTCATGGCCCTCACCGTCGGCGTGATTGCCGCCGCCTACAGCCGGATCATCGAGGAGTTCCCCCACGGCGGTGGCGGATACCTGGTGGCCTCCAAGCTCCTCGGGCCACGGGTCGGCGTGTTCTCTGGTTGCGCCCTCCTGGTGGACTACGTGCTGACCATTGCCGTCTCGATCGCCGCGAGCTGCGACGCGCTCTTCTCCATGCTCCCCGGCGAGTGGCGGGCGACCAAGGTCGAGGTCGCAATCGTCCTCGTCGTGGCCCTGACCCTGGTCAACATCCGCGGCGTCAAGGAGTCGGTGCTGATCCTGACGCCGATCTTCGCGCTTTTTCTGGTCACCCACGTCGTGCTCATCGTCGGCGGTGTCGCGCTGCACTTCGGTGACATCCCGGTCGTGGCCGGCGGGCTCCGGGACGGGTTCTCGTCCGGGCTCCAGACGCTGGGAATTGGCGGCATGCTGTTGCTCGTGGCCCATGCCTACTCGCTGGGCGGCGGAACCTACACCGGGATCGAGGCGGTCTCCAACGGCATGCCGATCATGCGCGAGCCCAGGGTGCGGACGGGCCGACGCACCATGCTGTACATGGCCGTGTCGCTGGCCTTCACGGCAGCCGGCCTCCTGGTCTGCTACCTCCTGTTCGCGGTGACACCAGAAGCGGGGAAGACGCTCAACGCAACGCTCGTCGAGCGGTTTGCAGCCGGGATCCCCGGCGGGCCGACCTTTGTCGTGCTGACACTGTTTTCCGAGGGGGCGCTGCTGGTCGTTGCGGCGCAGGCCGGGTTCCTGGACGGACCGCGGGTACTTGCCAACATGGCCGTGGACTCGTGGGCACCCCACCGCTTCTCGGCGCTCTCCGAGCGGCTCACCACCGCCAACGGCATCGTGCTGATGGGTGGTGCAGCCGTGGCGGCCCTGCTGTACACCCGCGGG
>DAONEV010000015.1:0-6112 GCA_035403265.1 Thermoanaerobaculaceae bacterium
CTTACTACTACCTCACCAAGCCCTTCCGCAAGGAGATGCTGCGCTCGATCGTGCGCGCCGCGGTCGCTGACTTCGCGCGCGTCAGGAGCCTGCGCGATGAGCTGCGCAAGCAGGCAGGCGTGCTCGGACTCATGCGCGCCGGGACCTTCGAGTTTCGGACCCTGGCCGAGGCGATGGACCTCGGGGCGTTCCTGGCGCGCGCCTTTCCCGAACCCGAGCGGGTGGTCGTGGGACTCTCGGAGCTGCTCGTCAACGCGGTCGAGCACGGCAACCTGGAGCTCGGCTACGACGAGAAGGGCGCTCTCGAGGAGGAGGGGACATGGCGTCAGGAGATCGAGCGCCGTCTCGGCCTTCCGGAGTTCGAGGGCCGCGTCGCCGTGGCACGACTCGATCGCGGACCCGACGAGGTCCGGGTCACCATCCGGGACCAGGGTCGAGGATTCGACCCCGAGCCATTCCTGCAGGTCGACCCGCAGCGGCTCTTCGACACGCACGGCCGCGGCATTCTCATTGCCAAAGTGATGAGCTTCGACCGCCTGGAGTACCGCGACCTCGGCCGTGAGGTCGTGGCGGTCGTGCGGGGGTGATCCTCCCACTCACCCCGGCCTCAGGCCTCGGACCTCAGATCTCAGGTACTTCGGAAATGGACTGCGGGAGTGGGGGAGGTGCCAAGCCCCCGTGCTCGTCCTTCCTGAGGTCTGGGGCCCCGTTTCTGCTCAATCTGTGTGCCAGCTCACGGCGGCGGTCGCTTGCGGCTACGATACTGTCTGCAGGTTCTCCCTCGTTGTGACCACGTTGGCCAACGGCGGAGGCTTTGGGAGGCGAGTGTGCGATCCGCGTGCGTCGTGGGGGTTCTCGTGATGCTGGCCGGTGGGTTGCAGGTCGGAGCGGCTGGGCTGGACATTGTCGTCCACAGCCCGGCCTCACCGCAGGTCGGCCAGGAGGTGGAGTTCCACTTCTCGCCGCAGGTGCGACACGAGGGTGACACGGTGACCCTCGCGTTCGGCGACGGGGGAACGGCAACCGTGGCCTACTCGATCGGATGCGGCATGCTGGGCGGCTGCGGCGTCGCGAAGCACGCCTACGCCGGGGCCGGGACCTTCACCGTGAGTGGTGCGGGCTCACTGGATGGCGCACCCGTCTCGGGGACAGTCCAGGTGACGGTCGCGGCAGAACCCGAGGACGACGGCATCTACATCGCGACCGGCGGCCATCAGCCAGGCTACAACGGTACGACCTGGCGTACCGACCTCGAGGTGCACAACCCGGGTGCGACGACCGTGAGCTACCGTATCGCCCTCCTCAAGCGGGACACCGACAACCACTCGGCCCAAACCGCGGAGTTCTCTCTGCGGAGCGGGCGGTCCGCCCATCACGCCGACGTGCTCCTCGACCCGTTCGGCTTCGAGGGCACCGCGGCCTTGCGCATCACCCCGTTCGGCGGCCCCCTGGTGGTCCACAGCCGCACGTACAACCAGCTTGCACTCGGGAGCTACGGCCAGCTCGTGCCGGGCATGGCACGGGCTCAGGCCCTGGCCTCGGGCCAGGAGGCCCGGCTGATCGGGCTCTTCCACGACCCGTCGCTCACGGCCGGGTTTCGCACCAATTTTGGCATGGTGAACGCCAGTCCTGCACCGATCACCGTCGAGGTCTCGTTCCGCAAGAGCCTGGGCGGTGTCCTCGGGGTGCGGCAGTACGAGCTGAAGACCCTCGAGTTCCGGCAGCTCAACAAGGTCTTCGAGGAGGTCACCCACGAGCCGGTTGCGGGAGGGTACCTGGTCCTGAAGGTGATCACGACCGGTGGGAGGCTTTACGCCTATGCGTCGATGGTCGATAACGTCACCGGCGACGCCATCTTCATTCCTGCCGTCGTGATGCACTGACAGGGGGCCCGGCGGTTGGCCGGCGAGCGATGCAGGCAAGGAGCCTGTCGGAGAAAGCGGGCCTTCCCATTTCTCCGAAGGGCTCCTAATGCGGCTCAGCCCGGCGAACCATGAGGTCGGCGAATGGAGCGTTGACGGTGCGGGTCTCCGCCAGCAAGTTGCTTGCCGCGTCCTTCTGCCCGGACTGCACCAACGCCTCGTACCAGATCTGCCGGTTGAAGAGCTTGAAGAGCCCGCCATCGGCGATTCCCCGGTAGGTGAGCAGCGAGTCGGCCCTGGCAAAGTGCGTGGCCGCCTCGGCGGGATTTCCCTCCGCCAACTTGCGCACGCCGACCATGTAGTCGAGAGCAGCGGCCTGAGACGGGTAGCTTTTTCCGCCTGGCTTCTCGACCTCCTGGCGGACCTTGGCTTCCCATGCCGAGACCTCGGCCAGGCGCCCCGAGCGCACGCCCGCCTGGTAGCGGGCCAGCTCGGACGACGCATGGCTCTCGGCACAGGGCCCGAGCGCAGCCTTCCACGCGCCATCCCAGTCTGCCGTCAGCAGGGCGTTGAAGACGCTGAAGCCGCACTTCATCTCCAGGACTGCCTTCTCGCCGCACTTGCCGACCGTGCGGGCACGTTCGATGACGGCGTCGACTCCGGCCGGGTTGCCTTCGAGCATGGCCGTGTCCAGCAGGTGCTGATAGGAGGCACAGAAGTCGGGCTTGTCGCGCAGGGCCTGCTCGAACTGCTCCCGGGCCTCGTCATAGTGGCCGGCAAGGGCGAGCAGCTCCCCCAGGGAGTCGTGGGGATTGGCCTGGTCGGGGGCGAGGTACATGTAGGTCCGGAACATCTTCTCGCCCTCGTCGAAACGGCCGCGAGCGAGTGCCAGGTAGCCGAGCTGGTTGTACGCCTCGACGCGATTCGGGGCGACCTCGGTGAGGCGCAGGAAGGTCTTCTCGGCCGCATCCCAGTCCTGGCGGCCCACCTGGAGCTGTCCCTCGAGGTTCAGGGCCCAGGGGTCATCCGGCTCGTCGTGCAGGTAGTTGGCCAGGATCTTCTCGGCGGCGGCCTCGTTCTTGTCGAAGCGCGACATGTAGTATCCGAGCAGGAAGCGCTCGCGGGGCTGCAGCACCGAGGGGTCGGCCTTCTTGAGCCAGCCAAAGGCGTCCTTGCGGTCCTGGTCGGTCCGCTTCTCGTTGGAGAGCAGGAGGAAGAGGCGGGCCACGACGAAGCTGGGATCCAGCTCGGTGGCCTTGCGAAAGTGCGCGCCGGCCTCGTCCCAGTAGATCTTCGCCATCGCCTGCTGTCCGAGCTCGAACTCGGCCAGGGCGGCCTTGTTGACGGTCGACCACTCGGGGCGCCGCTGGGCGAGGATGAGCCAGGATGCGGCGATGCTGACCAGGACCACGGCACCGACGAGCACGATCTTCCGCTGCATCTTCATGGCCCCCTGGCGTCCCCAAACCCGGACCGGGCGAGACGCCTCACCATCCAAGTGTACGTCCGGTCCTCCGGCAGGTTGCAGGCGGCTCGCTATCGCGCCGTGCCGAGGCGGCGCCGCGGGAACATGGAGGGCCGGAACACCGGCAGCTCGAGCCTCGAAGGGTGAGCCGGCCCCACCAGCAGGGTCGGGTGGGCGACTCGCGCCGCTCCGGGGCTGTTGAGGTCCCCTCCGTGGTTGGGGTTGACCTCGAAGCGCGGCCAGTTGGAGCCGCTGACGGACAGGCGCAGCCGGTGGCCGGTGTTGAAAACAAGAGCCGTCGAGGTCAGCTCGACGAGGAGCTCGGCAGGCTCTCCCGGCGAGAGGAAGCACTCCCGATCGTCGCCGCAACGCATGCGAGCCCGGGCCATGCCGTCCGTGACCAACATCGAGCGGCCGTCCGGGTAGACGTCGGTGAGCCGCACGGCGAGGTCCAGGTCCGGGGTATCCGACTGGACCCACAGCCTGGCGCGCAGCGGACCCACGACGGTCAGGGGCCGGGTCAGCACCGGCGAGGAGAAGACCAGAACGTCGGCACGCTGCTCGACCTCGAGCTGGTCCTGGGGGCCGACCCCCTGGGCGTGACCATCGACGGTCTCGAAGAGGTTGGCGCCTCCCAGCGTGGGCACCGGGCGCGCGGGGTCCGAGGTAAATGGACGCTGGCCCCCGGCGGGTAACTCCTG
The DNA here is from genome assembly GCA_035403265.1 of Thermoanaerobaculaceae bacterium. Classification (GTDB taxonomy): domain Bacteria; phylum Acidobacteriota; class Thermoanaerobaculia; order Thermoanaerobaculales; family Thermoanaerobaculaceae; genus JAAYVZ01. The sequence goes on from DAONEV010000015.1 coordinate 4,029, forward strand.
ATTCAGGCCGCCGGCGTCGTCGAGGTAGTACGGCACGGACCAGGCGGGAGGTGGCCAGTCTGCGAGATCGAGCCACAGGTTGCCGGGGGCGCCGGCCTCGCCTGCGGCACCCATCAGGTAGATGCGAACCGCCGGCCAGCGGCCGACCTCCGGTCGCTTTCCCATGAGGTGGTACTCGAACCAGTCCCGCCAGCCCAGGAGGAGCTCGCCGTAAGAGACGGCGTTGGCTGGGTAGGTGAGCTGACCCGCCTGGGTGCCGCCGAGCCCGGTGTGAGTCCACGGCCCGATGAGCAACCGCTGGGTGCCCAGGGCCTGGGGCCCACCCAGGTGCTGGGTGAGGCGAAACGCGTCAAGAGTGCCCTGCAGGAAGATGTCGTACCAGCCGCCGACGTGGAACCCTGGGATGTTCACGGTGCCGACCTGGGAGACTACGTCGACCTGCTGCCACCAGGGGTCCCACAGGCGGTGCTGCTTCATCTCCTCGAAGAAGCCGAGGGCGTTCTGGCCGTCCAGCCAGGGGAAGGCGAGCCCGTAGCGCAGAGCGCCGCCGGCGAAAGCGGCGTGATGGTAGAAGTCCGCGGTGGCGACTACGGGGAGCTGGCACTTCAGCGCCGCGGGCGCTCCCGGCGCCAGGGCGTACTCGGTGATGCCCAGGGCCGAGCCCCCGAAGGTGCCGACCTTGTCGTTGGACCAGGGCTGCCGAGTGATCCACCCGATCGTTGCCTGGCCGTCGACACGGTCGTCGCGGAAGACAGTGTTGGTGCCCCCGGAACGCCCGGTGCCACGCACGTCCTGGGCGACACAGACGAAGCCGTCGAGCCTGAAGACCTGGCAGGTGTTGGCAGAAAGCTCGCTCTGCTTGCCGTAAGGCGTGCGCTGCAGGATCACCGGCCACGGGCCGAAGCCGTGCCCCAGCGGCAGGTAGACATCGGTGGCGAGCTGGACGCCGTCGGGCATCGACACCATGGTCTCGGTCTGCCCCCGCACCGGCCAAGCTGCCGTGAGCGCCACCAACACCAGCCCGGCTATCGGGATCGCTCGTCTCTGCATTCATCCCTCACGAGGATGGTAGCGCATCCCCCCGCCCGGCCGCCCGGCGAATCAGCCAATCAGCGAGTCAATACATCAGCAATTCAGCCTGTCGGATGGAGCAAGTCGTTGCTGATCTCCTGGTTGCCTGAGCCGCTGACCACCCGATCCGCTGACTTGCCGGGCGGTGGGCATGGGGCTGGCCGGTTGAGCCTGGTTGGCAGGGGCTGTACATTCGCCCTGGGGAGGGGCGGGGGTGACATGAGGGTCCTGCTGGTCAACGCCAATCGGGCGCGGGAGCTGCTGGCGGTGCCGCCGATCGGCCTGGCCTATGTGGCCGACGCCGCCGCGCGGGCCGGCCATCAGGTTCAGGTGGTCGACCTGATGACCGCCCGGCATCCCCTCACGGCCATCGCCCTCGGGGTAGCGAGGTTTCGACCGGAGGTGGTGGGCATCTCCGTGAGAAACCTCGACAATCTCGCGCACCAGGAGCTGACCTATTACCTGGACGACGTGGGCGCCCTCATCGACAGGCTGCACGCCATCACCCCGGCTCCGGTCGTGGTCGGGGGCGCGGCCATCAGTGTCCTCGGCGGCCCCGTTCTCAATCACCTGAAGGCCGACTATGCGGTGGTCGGCGAAGGTGAGGAGACGTTGGTCCGCCTGCTGCAGGTGATCGAGGGACGGAGCGACCCGTCCGGCGTGCCGAACCTCTGCTACCGCACCGCGGCGGGGATCGTCGCGACCCCCCGCGCTGTCTGCCAGGTGTTGGGACCGTCGGGCCTCGAACGCTGGGTGCGCTGGGGGCCCTACGGCCGCTTCGGCGCCACCTGGCCGATCCAGAGCAAGCGCGGGTGTCCGCTTGGATGCATGTACTGCGCGTACCACGCGGTGGAGGGCCACCGCACGCGCCCTCGGGACCCCCGCGAGGTTGTGGACGAGATCGAGCGTGTGGCCCGGGAGATCGGTCCGCGGGCCTTCGAGATCGTGGACTCGGCGTTCAACGTGCCGCCGGACTCCGCCTGGATGCTCTGCGAAGAGATCGCGAGGCGGGG
>DAONEV010000015.1:6122-14949 GCA_035403265.1 Thermoanaerobaculaceae bacterium
GGTCCACCTCACCACCACCTCCGTCAACCCCGGGATGGTCTCTGCCGAGGGGCTGGTGCTCATGAAGCGGGCCGGGTTCAACTCACTGATGCTCTCCCCCGATGCCGCCTCGGATACGACTCTTGAGGCGCTGGGCAAGGGGTTCACGGCGGGAGACGTGGCCCGCGCCGCGGAGCTGGTGCGCGGCTCGGGGTTGCGCTGCGGCTGGTTCTTCATGCTCGGCGGGCCCGGCGAGACGCCCGAGACGGCCGAGGAGACCACGGGCTTCATCGAGCGGGAGCTGACCTGGCCGCGAAGTCTCGTCATCGTGACGACCGGTGTTCGCCTCCTGCCCGGCACCGCCCTGGCCGAGCTGGCGGTGCGTCAGGGCCTGGTGGCGCCCGACGACGACCTCGTTCGGCCGAGCTTCTACTTCTCGCCGGAGGTCAGCGAGGCGACGCTGCTGCGGCGCGTCAACCGGGCCATCGTCGGCCACCCGGGCATCGTCCACACCGCCGAGCAGGGGCGCACGCTGCTCTCCGACATCCGTGACTGGGCGTTCTACCTGTCGGGCCAGGCCCCGCCGTACTGGCGGTTCTACCCGGAGGTCCTGAGGTCGACGCCGCTGCGCCAGCTCCGGTCGCGCTTTTCAGCGGTCGGCCCCGCCGGGCATCCCGGCGTCAACCAAACAGGGTGAGCCCAGCTCCCTGGAGCGCCAGGACGGCGGTCTCGATCTGGGTCCGTTTCACCAGCACAATGTCGGTGTCGAAGGTCGAGAGCGCGAAGATGGAGACGCCGGCGGCCGCGAGAGGCGCCGCCACTGCCGCCAGGACGCCAACGGAATCGAAAGGGAACGGGCCCTGCAGGCGGAAGGCCATCCAGCCGGTCTCGGCCCGGGCGCCGGCCGGAACCTGCGAGGTCTCGCACACCACCGTCAGCTCTCCCGGCGCTCGAATCACGCCCCACAGGTCGCCTCGGGTCGCCCACCCGGGGAGACCATCGCCTTCTTCGAGACGCACCACCGCCAGCTCGGGATCGAGAACGCAGAAGCGCAAGGACGGCATGCCCCACCTCCAGGGGACTTCGGCCTCCAGCCGGTGGGCCGAGCCGGCGTGCGGCCGTGACGCCGGACCCTTGGCGCAGGCGCCGGCGGCCCGCGGCTGGCGGTGCGAAGCGCCTGGAATCTATCACCCCGCGACGGGAACGGTGACTCCTGGTAAGCTTCGCGCATCCCATCGCCGTGCGGTGGGAGGTCGCTCGTGGCCGCACCACGGCATCGGGACCGGCCGACCCGGTAAGAGCACGAAAGGATCCGAGATGAAGCTGTACGTTGGCAACCTGTCCTACGATACCAACGAAGCGGAGCTGCGCGAGCTCTTCGCGCCCTTCGGCGAGGTCGAGTCGGCTCGCATTCCCACCGACCCCGGCAGCAGCCGCTCCCGAGGCTTCGGCTTCGTGGAGATGCCCTCAGCCGAGCAGGCGCACGCCGCCATCGAGGCCCTCAACGGCCGCGAGGTGCGCGGCCGCGCCTTGGTCGTCAACGAGGCTCGGCCTCGTGGCGATCGGCCCGAGGGTGGGCCGCGTGGTGGCGGCGGCTTCCGTGGCGACGGCGGACGCGGACCGGGTGGTGGCCGTGGCCCCGGTGGAGGTCGTGGCGGTTTTGGCGGCGGTCGCGACTCCTTCGGCGGCGGCGGTCGTTCCCGCTACTGACGTCGGGCGTCTGAGAACCGGATTCGTCGCCCCGGGGGAGAGTCGCTTCCCTGGGGCCGCTCCTGCTACCGCGGGCGCAGGTCGAACCCTTCGAGCTTGAGACCGGCCGCGTTCTCGGCCCGCGCCAGCAGGTCGGCCGGGGGAGCGTCCATGTCTCCCAGGGCAAGGGGCACCAGGCGGGCAAGGCGCCCGTCGCCCAGCATCAGTTGTTGGCCGTCCGGAGAGAAGGCGAGCCCCATGACGCTCTGCGAGGCCTCGAGAACCAGTATGGGCGTCAGGTCGGCGAGCTGCCAGAGCACGACCCGATGGTCGTCTCCGGCCGAGGCCAGGTATCTGCCGTTTGGCGAGAAGCGCAGGGTGTAGACGAAGCCGCGGTGGTGCGTTCGGCGACCTCGCTCTCGTCCGGAGGCGGCATCGAAGAGCACGACCTCGCCCTTCTCGTCCCCCACCGCCAGCGTCGTACCGTCCGGGGACAGCGCCAGGCCGGAGAGCGAGGTCGTCCCGACCGCCAGCTCCGGGAGCGGAGTGGCCCCTGCCCAGCGTTGCACCGCCGGGGCATCCCCGGCCGCGGCCAGCCAGGTGCCGTCGGCAGCGAAGACGAGGGAGCGGAGGAGGGAACGGCCGCGCAGGACCGTGAGCTCCTCCCCGGACCGGGCGTCCCAGACACGAGCCGTGCCGTCCGAGCCGGCCGATGCCAGGCGCCGGCCGTCGGGCGACCAGGTGACATTGCGCACGAATCCCTGGTGGCCGGAGAGGATCCGTACCGGCTTCCCACTTGGCACGTCCCACAGGCGAACGGTGCCGTCGAAGCCGCTGCTCGCGAGCGAGCTGCCGTCGGGCGAGAAGGCGACGGTCCCGACGAGGTCCTGGTGCCCCCGCAGGGTCTGCCGCAAGGCACCCCGCGCGAGCTCGTAGATGCGCACCGTCCCGTCGGTGTCCCCGGAAGCCAGCAGCGTGCCGTCGCGCGACGTGTCGAGGCTCCAGAGATAGGCCTGACCCGGAACCGACAGCACCGGGTGGAAGGCTGACAGATTCCACAGGCGCAGGCGTCCGTCCTCGGTCACCGAGGCCATGCTCGTGCCGTCCGGGCCAATCGCAGCGGCCCACACCGGGGACTGGTGGGTGACCGAGAGCATCGGCACCCCGGCCACCAGGTCCCAGAGGGTGACCTGGCCGTCCCAGCAGGCGCCTGCCAGGAGCCGTCCATCGGGCGACAGGGCCACGCCCAGGACCTCGTCGCCGAACCCCTCGGCGACGAGTCGCAGGCGGCCGCTGGGAAGCTCCCACACCCGCGCCGTCTTGTCGTGCGAGACGGAGGCGACGATGTGGCCGCCCGCGGCGAGCGCGACGCCGCGCACCACACCGGCATGGCCGGTCAGCCGGAGAAGGCTCTGGCGCCGATCGAGATCCCAGATGCGGACGGTCTGGTCGCGGCTGGCCGAGGCCAGCAAGGTGCGGTCCCCCTGCCGACTGGCCGCCAGGTCGTGGATGGCCGCCTCGTGGCCCCTGAGCTCCCCGGTCCTGCGGCCGTTCGAGGCGTCCCACATGCGGATGACGCCGTCGCGCCCGCCGCTGAGGATCAGGCGCCCGTCAGGGGAGCCGACCACGGCGAAGGTTTCGCCCTGATCCGACCGGGCGGTCCACAGGCGCTCGGCCCGGTCCAGGTCCCAGAGCTGGACCTGGCCGCTGGCGGTGCCGGCCGCCAGGCGGCGGCCGTCGGACGTGAAGGCGACGTCCCTGACCTCGGTCTCGGCCCGCAGGCTCAGGAGCGGCCGGCCGCTGGTTGCGTCCCAGATGCGGAGGATGCCATCCGCGCCGCCGGTGGCCGCTCGTGTTCCCTCCGGGGAGAAGGCCACGCTCAGTTGCGGCGTGTCGGTGGCCGCCGCCTGCCGCAAGCTGGCAATGCTCTCGACACTGGCCTGAAAGTACCTGGAGCGGGCCGCCACCACCGCGTCGGCGGACTCGGGACGGCGCCGGAGCAGCTCGGAGGCGTCGTCGCCGCCTCCCCCTGCCGGGTTGGCAACCCACGCTGCCGCGGCGAACACCCGTGCGTCGAGGAGGGCTCCGTCGCGGGTCAGACGGGCTGCCCGCTCGCCCAGGCCCTGGGCGAGACGGAGGCTGGCCTCGAGGCGCTGGGCGCGCTCGGTGGCGTGGGCCTGGGCCTCGAGCTGGCGGGCGGCGCGCTCCCGCGTCCAGGATGCCGTCACCACGCCGAGCGCCACCACCACCACGGCGATCACCGTGACGGCCGCGACCAGGGCTGCCCGGTTGCGGGCGGCGAAGCGCTGTGCCTGCTCCCAGAGGCTATAGCGGTGGGAGGGCACCCACCGGCCGGCCCGGTACGCCTCGATGTCCTCGGACAGCTCGCGGGCGGTGGCATGGCGGCCTGCGTGGTCGCGCTGGAGGGCGCGCAGACAGATGGACTCCAGCTCGCGCGGCACCGACTTGACGCGGTGTCGCGGCGGGACGATGGGCTGCGTGAGGACGTTGCGCATCACCTCGATCGAGGTACCACCCCCAAACGGCAGGACGCCGGTGAGGAGTTGGTAGAGCACCACCCCCAGCGCCCAGACGTCCGACCGCTCGTCGATGTTGGGGTCGTCTCCCATCACCTGCTCGGGGCTCATGTACTGGGGCGTCCCCACCGCCGTGCCCTCGACCGTGAGCCCGGCCATGGCACTGCGCCGCTGCTCGGCGCTGCGTTCCAGGGCTTGCTCGTTGATGTCGGTCCGGCCCCGCACCTTGGCGAGCCCCCAGTCCAGCACCACGGTCTCGCCGAACTCTCCCAGCATCACGTTGGCCGGTTTGATGTCCCGGTGGATGACGCCGCGGCTGTGGGCGTAGGCGATGGCGTGGCAGAGGTTGGCGAAGTGGGGCAGCAGGCGGAGCCGCTCGTCGAGGTTGTGGCAGCCGACCAGCGCCTGGGCGAGGGTGCGGCCACGCACCAGCTTCATCGTGTAGTAGAGGGTGCCGTCGGCGTGCGCTCCCAGCTCATAGACCGGCACGATGCCCGGATGCTCGAGCTGACCGGTGACCTGAGCCTCACGCAGGAAGCGCGCCGTTCCGAGCGGGGCATCCGTGAGCTCGACACGGCCATCGGCCGAGGTCACGCCCGTGGTGGCGGCCTCGGGGGCCAGCAGCTCCTTGAGTGCCACATCCCGGCCGAGGTGGCTGTCGCGGGCGATCAGCACCCGGCCGATCCCGCCGCGCCCGATCTCGGCGAGCTCCGGGTCGTCGTCGGGGAATGCGTACCGTCCGGGGCATTCGGCAGTTACCGTCCAGGTCCCCGGCGTCGCCACCCGACCGGCTGCGGTCCGGCCGGTGCTGGCCGCGGGGGCCGCCTCGACGACCGTCGTCGAGGACGCGCTCGCCAGGGAAGCCTCGATGCCTCCGAGCAGCTCCCGGAGCCGCTCCTCCTCGACGGCGTCGGGGATGGCGGCGTCGAGCGACGAGATCTGCTCGGGCGCCAGCGCCGCCACGCGCACCAGCTCGGCCCGCAGTCGGGTCGGGGCGGTCAGGCCGTGCGCGGCAGCCAGCGCCGCCAGCAGCCGCTTCTCCGCCAGTCCGCGCTGCACCGCCAGCAGGCAGAAGTGGAGGTCACCGTCCATCGAGGCCGATCGCCCGGGATCGAGCCGCGTTGCACGGTCGGCGTGGCGCGGAAGTGAGCCGGTTCACCCGGCTGATGGTAGGGAGGACCGGCGGGTAAGGCAAGCCACCAAACGGCTCGCCCGGGAAAGGCCAGGCGTCGAGAGGGAAGGGGACCTCGCCCCACACGGCGAACCCTCAGCGGATGACGAGCAGGCGCTCCTCGGTCATCTCGAGGGTGGCCGAGGCCGGACCCTCGCGGCCGATCCCCGAGCCCTTCACGCCGCCGTAGGGCATGGGGTCGGAGCGCCAGGTCGGCATGTCGCCCTGGATGACCCCGCCCACCTCGAGCACGTCCCAGGCGCGGCGGACCTTGGCGATGTCGGAGGTGAAGATCCCGGCCTGCAGCCCGTAACGGGAGGCGTTGACGAGCGCCAGCGCCTGCTCGAAGCTCGAGTAGCGGATCAGCACCGCGACCGGGCCAAACACCTCGTCTGCCACCACCGCCTGGTCGGGCGGCACCGCGGCCAGGAGCGTGGGTGTCACGACGTTGTGGTGGCGCTTCCCGCCGGCCAGCACCTGCCCTCCCGCCTCGGCCGCCTCGGCGATCCAGCGGGCGACCCGGCTGGCGTTGGCGGTGTCGACGAGTGGCCCGCACACGGTCCTGGGGTCGCGGGGATCGCCTGCCGGCACGGCCCGTGTCGCCGCGGTCATGGCCTCGCAAAACGGCTCGAAGATCGCCTCGTTGACGAGGATTCGCTGCACCGAGATACAGGACTGGCCGGCGAAGCCGTAGGCCCCAGTCGCCAGCCGCCTCGCAACCTCGGCGAGGTCGCCGGCGTCGGGCTCGACGACGGCCGCGGCGTTGCCGCCCAGCTCGAGGGCGACGCGCCGGTCCCAGGCGGCCCGCTTGAGCCCCCATCCCACCTTCGCCGAGCCGGTGAACGTGAGGAGCCGGAAGCGCGGGTCGCGCACCAGTGGCTCCATCTCCGCCGAGGCGGCCGGCAACACCGAGAGCCCTTCAGGTGGCAGCCCAACCTCCAGCAGCACCTCGGCCAGCAGGAGTGCCGGCGAGGGCGTCTGGCTGGCTGGCTTGAGCACCGCGGGACACCCGGCAGCCACCGCCGGGCCCAGCTTGTGAGCCACCAGCATGAGTGGGAAGTTGAACGGGGTGATCGCCAGCACCGGGCCCACCGGCACGCGCCTGGTGAGCGCCAGCCGGCCGGTCCCGCTCGTGTACCCGCCGAGGTCCCGGGTCTCGACGAGAGGATAGCGCGCCACGTGGGCCGAGTCGGCCAGCACGTCCACCGCCCGGTCGGCCTCCAACTGAGCCAGCGTCAACGGCTTGCCCGCCTCGGCCACGATCAGGGCCGCCGCCTCGTCCCGGCGTGCCCGCAGCCGCGCCGCGGCGCGCTCGAGGATGTCGGCGCGCGCCGCCGGGGTCAGGGCGGCCATTGCCGGCGCCGCCCTGGCAGCAGCGCCCACCGCGGCCGCGAGCTGGACGGCGTCGGCCCGCCCGACCCGGGACACCACCGATTGATCGAAGGGGAACCTCACCTCCGCGACCCCGGCGGCACCGTCCACCCAGCGTCCACCCAGCAGTACCTTCCGTGCCTCCATGACCACCTCCGGCCGGGGTGACACGACCCGGTCGGTGGCCAGCATAGCTCCGCGCTGGCGCGAAGCTTGCTCAAAGGCAGGGCACAGGTGCGGGCGCCAGAAGCCGGCGCCAGCGGAGGACTGAGCATGCGGGGACGGATGTGGCTCTGGATGGCAGTGATCGGGCTTGTGGCTGGCGCGGCGAGCGCGGGACCTTCCGAGGAGACGACGCGTCGCCTCGAGATGGCGCTGCGCTCCCTCGACAAGGACACCTTCGTGGGGTCCTATCGCATCGAGACCCACGCGGTTGTCAGCAAGCCCGATGGGAGCAGCCGCGAGGACACCCTGGAGGTCATGAAGGTGAGTAGTGCTCCGGGGGGCGAGCCGGAAATGGAGATCGTGCGCGCCACCAGGAACGGCCAGGACATCACGGCCCAGCGGCGCGACGAGCAGGTGAAGAGCCGGGCGAAGGAGGCCAAGGAGAAGCCCAGGAAGGCGGAGGACAAGGAAGGCGGCACCTTCAGCGCCACGCTGCGCCTGCCGATCGGCAAGGATCTCGGTCTCTTCGAGTTCGGGGCCTCCCGCCAGGAAGGCGGCACGCAGGTGGTGAGCTTCGCTCCCAGGGCCTCGGCCCGCGATGAGGACAACATCACCCAGGGCACGCTCGCCTGGGACACGGCCACCGGCGACCCCCTGTGGCTCGAGGCCCGCTATGTGGACCCACCGACCGGCATCAAGGAGCTGGCCATGCGCTTCGAGCTGGTCCGCCAGGGCGACATCCTCTTCCTCCGCCGCACCACAACCCAGGGCGTCGGCGGCATGCTCTGGATCAAGCGCAAGTTCGACCTCGAGATGGTGATCTCGGATCTGCAGCCAGGCTCCCCGGCCAGTTGAGCGTGGACCGTTACAGCTCGACGCGCTCGAGGTGGCGGATGCCGGCGCGCAGGGGGAGCCAGGTGGTGAGGGCGGTAAGGGCGATGAGGGCGGCGACGCACGCCAGCACGCCGCGGGTCGGGGACCAGCCGACGCCCCAGTGGCGCGCCACCTCGGCCCACCGCAGGGCGAATGTCTGGGCGGTGGCGGCAAGCGCCACGTAGAGCAGGCTGAGGATGAAGCAGAGCGTGCCGCCGAGGCCGGAGACGATGCGCCCGGGGTTCTCCTCCCGGAAGTTCGGGTAGAGCGCCCCCAGCCCCACGGCCAGCCCCGAGAGCGCGAGGCTCGCCGCCAGAACTGTGAGCATGGCCACGGCCAGGGAGAGCGGCGGTAGGTGGAGGCGCAGCCCCGAGAGCAGTGCCAATCCGCCCGTGACCAGCGCGGTGACCACGGTCGAGAGGACCAGCTTCTGCCAGACGATGGTGCGCCGTCGCAGCGGCGCCAGGCTGATGAGCCAGAAGCGGCGCCCTTCGAGGCTGATGAGCGGGAACACGAAGCGGGTCGTGAGGGTGGCGGCGACGAGCAGGCTCGCCAGAGTGTTGAGGAGGGTGATCCACCCCTGCCACATGATCGCCGAGAAGGCGCGGGGACCGGTGCGCATGTTGGCCACGTACAGCACCAGCACGCCGAAGAAGATCGCGGCCTGGGACCACTGGGCCGGGTCGCGGGCGAACTGCAGCACGTCCTTGATGGTGAGCCACCGCCACGGTGCCGGCATCGAGCCGAGCAGGCGCGGTAGCCACTCCCGGCGTTTCGCCGTGCGGCGGGCGGGGACCGCCGAGGCGAGCGCCGACCAGGCGCCGAGGAGGGTGGCCTGGGCGACGCCGCCCAGCACCCAGGCGGCGAAGAAGGCGTTGGCGGCCAGCATGGTGATGTTGAAGCCCACCTCGCGGGTGTCGCGCCGCCCGGCCGCCACCACGGCTTCAGCGAACCAGGTCGAGGGCAGATAGGGGCTCTGGGCGCGGCCGGTGAGCTGCACCAGGCCCGCTCCCACATCCCACAGCGGCGCCCACACCACGCC
>DAONEV010000015.1:14959-25780 GCA_035403265.1 Thermoanaerobaculaceae bacterium
GCTGCACCAGGCCCGCGAGGTCCATGCTGTCCCGGAAGCGTGCGTCGGCGAGGCGCGGGCGAACCGCCAGGAGGACGAGCAGCGCCACCAGGGCAAGCGCCACCAGCAGGCCGGCGCGGGGTAGCCGTGGCAGGAGGCGCGCCGCCGCCAGCGCCAGCATGCACCCGAGCGCCGCCGGAATCACCACGAACGGCACGAACGCCACCAGCGCCAGGGGGTACAGCGTCCACGGGGCGTGGCGGACCAGGCCGTAGGCCAGCAGCACCGGGGAGCCGAGGAAGGCGGCCGACCAGGCGCCGAAGAACGCGACCTCGGCAAGCTTGGCCGCGGCGACAGCTCGCAGCGGCACCGGAGTGCCCAGCAGCAGGCGCATCTCGGTGCTGCGGAAGAACGACTGGAAGGCGAGCAGGCCGCAGGAGAGGACCAGCATCGCCTGCAGCACCAGGGCGGCGACGGCCAGCATGCGGGGCATCAGCACCTCGCTGATGGCGATCGCCGCGTCGCCCAGCATCTCGACGCCGAAGCGGTCGACGAGGCGGAACATCCCCCAGGCGATGCCGAAGAGGACGAGCCAGAGGAAGACCATCCCGAAGGTGACCACGGCGACCTTGAGGGTGGACTCCCGCCGCACCGACGCCACCGAGTGCCCGAGCTGGCGGGCCTGGGCGGTGACAATGGCGCCGAGGGCGCCGCCAAGGGCGCTCACTCCTCCTCCCTCGTCAGCTCCAGGAAGACATCCTCGAGGCTGCCCGGCCGGGTCACCAGGCCCTTGATCTCGGCGACGCTGCCGAGGGCCAGCAGCCGGCCCTGGTGGATGATGCCGATGCGGTCGGCCACTTCCTCGGCGATCGACAGGGTGTGGGTGGACATGAACACCGTCAGCCCCTGCCGGGTACGCTCCTTGAGGGTGGTCTTGACGCGGTGGATGCTGCGCGGATCAAGGCCGACCCAGGGCTCGTCCACGACGACCACCCGCGGCTCGTGCAGGAACGTCGCGGCAAACGAAAGCTTCTGGCGCATGCCGTGGGAGAGGTCGCCGATGAGCTGGTCGGCGAGACCGTTCATCTCGAAATCGGCCAGCACCGCGTCGATGCGCGCCGGCAGGGTGGCGGAGGGCAGGTCATACAGCCCAGCCACCAGCCGCAGGAGCTCGCGGCCGGTGAGGCGGTCGTAGAGGAATGGCTGGTCCGGGACGTATCCCAGCAGTCGCTTGGCGACCTCGGGCTCGCGCATCACGTCGTGCCCGCCCACCAGGGCCCGGCCGCTGGTCGGGCGCAGCAGCCCGGTGAGGATCTTGATCGTCGTCGTCTTGCCGGCGCCGTTGGGGCCGAGGAAGCAGAAGAACTCCCCTGCCGGAATGGCAAGGTCGAGCTCGGCCACCGCCAGCTTGTCGCCGAAGCGCTTGCAGAGGGCCTCGGTACGGATCATTTGACCTCCATGACCTCGAGCTGCAACTGCCCGAGGAACGCCGCCAGCTCCGGCCACCGCTCGACCCCGCCGGCGAGCAGCTTGATGTGGGTGGCGTCTGCCACCTCCTGCCCGAAGGTGGGGTCCATCCACACCCAGCGGCCCAGCCACACCTCGGGCCAGGCGTGGTATCCGAAGCCGTCCAGGTCCTCGCTCCACACCACCCCGATGGCGGCACGGGCGGGCAGCCCGGCGGCGCGCAGCAGCGCCACCGCCAGCACCGTGTGCTCGTTGCAGTCGCCGACCCGGGCATCCAGCACCGCGAGGGCGGAGGGCAGGCTCGCCACCGGTCGCTTCTCGAGCGTGGTGAAGACCCAGGTGTTGATCCGACGGGCCTTCTCCCAGTCGTTGGCAGCGCCGGCCGTGATCTCCGCGGCGAGCGCCCGGATGCGGGGGTTGTCCGACTGCACCAGCACCTCCGCGTCGAGGTGCGACCGGATGTCGGCGGGCAGGGCGGCCGGAAGCGCCGGCGAAAGAGGAGACAGCGGCGCCACCTTCCAGGTCCGGTCCCCGGCCGGCGCCTGGTTCTCATCGGAGGGAACCAGGGCGGCCTGGGAAGCGCTCACCCGCACCACCAGCGCGTGCGCGCCCTTGAACGGGCGGCGCCCCGTGGGCACGACCACGGTGGCTCCGACCAGGTCCATGGGCGCCTCGCTGCGCAGCGCCCCGCGCGCCTCGTCCCGGGTGATGGCGCGCAAGGTGAGGCCGAACGGCGTGATTGCCTGCAGCAGCTCGCCGTCGGTGCCCACCCACAGCCGGTACGCGGCACCCCCGGAGTCCATCTCGACCTTCTGGGCCATGACGGTGCGTCCGAGGATCTGCAGGCTCTCCTCGCCGAGGCCGCGCAAACGCATCGACTGGGGGCGCAGGCTCAGAAGATCGAGCGAGCGGACCTGGGCCTCCTCGCCCTGCTTCAAGCGGGCGACGGGGAGGGCGAGCGGCAGCGAGCTGGCATCGAGCTGGGCCGCGTCGAACGGGACACGAAACGGCGTCGTCTGGCCGCCCGTGGTGACCTCGCCCTCCAGGAAGCCACCCTCGGCGTGCCCCTGCACCGCCACCCGCTGCCCTTCGGCCTCGAGGTGTCCCGACAGATCGGCCTGGGGCGGATTGGGCGTGTACCAGACCTGCCCGCCGAGGCGGAGCCCGGTTGGGACCTCGAACAGCCGCAGGCGCAGGTGCCCGACCAGGCGAGCCGTGACCCCGGCGCGGCCGTGGCGAGACTCGGGTTGCACCGTGGTGTAGAGGACGCCGACCGGCGCGTCCTTCGCGTACAGCCCCAGGAACCCCTCGCGCAGCCCCGGCACCGGGCGGGCGAAGGTCGGCGCGAGCTCCGCGAACGCCGCCCGGCGCTGGCGCCACCCCAGCCACCCCCAGGCCCCGACCCACGCCGCGATCACCACGACCGCCACCACGTACCGCCGCACGCCGCACCCCCTGCGGGATTGTACGGCGCTGCCCGCCCGTACGTCGCCTCTCCCGCCCTGCCACGCGTTGGTTGGTGGTTGGATTCAGGTTGCGAGAGCCGTGCCGGGGCCGTTCGCTCGAATGCTATCGGGTGCCGGTGAACCCACGGCCAGCCAGGGCGTCCCGAAGCGCGCGCAGGCTCTCCTCGCACGCGCCGGTGAGCTTCCCTTTCTGGTTCAGCGACAGCGCCAGAGAACGCACGTTGGAGTTGCGCCGGGAGAGGGCGACGATCTGGGAGTTGAGGTCCATGAATCGGTCGAGAGCGGCCGTGGCGGCGGCAAGTCGCGGTCGGGACGCAGGCTGCACGAGGGGCGCGAGCCGCTCGAGCGCGCTCCGCGCCGCGGCCTCGAATGCTGCCATCCGCTTCTCGACCTGTGCCATTGCCGCATCGTCGGCGTTGGCAATGTGCGGGGCCTGCAGCACCTGGATCTCGCGCACCGTCGCGACAGCCGTCGCGACCAGCGCCTTGACGTGCCAGGAGTCCCTTGCCGCGTCCAGCGGCGCGATGGCCTCGACGGCGTCCCGGAAGGCATCCGCCGCATCCTGAGCAGGACCGAAGGAAAGTCGCTGCGCCTTGAGGTTGGTGTTCTCGACGGCCAGGTCGAGGATGGTGCGGTCCAGCGCGCGATACTCGGAGAACCGACTGCCGAACTGATCGAGCAGGCGTGTCTCTTCCGAGTAGCCGAGGCCCTGGAGGAGCGGCTTCAGCGCGTCGGTGTCCTTCTGGATCGCCTGCTTCGCCTGCTCGGCCTCGCGCGCGAACGCGACAGACGCCTCGTCCGTGTCCGCCATCACGGCCCTGTTTGCGGCATCAGTGGCCCTCGTGAACTGGACGAGGATGTCTGACGAGAGCTTCTGTGCCTGCGCCTGCTGCTCCAGCGCGGACCTGGAGCTGCAGCCGACTGCCGCACCCAGGGAAATCACGACCATGCCGATCCAGCAGAGCTCCGTCGCTCGGGATCGCAGCGGCGCGGAGCGCCGAGGCACCCGGTCCAGCCGTACCCGTTCGCTCACCATGGCAGAAACATAGCACGAGACGAGCTCAGCGCTCGCCTCGTGCCACTCGTAGCTGTCTGCAGGTGACTACGCCAGTGTGATCTCGAAGACGCAGCGCTTGCTGCCGCTCAGCTTCGACTCCTTGAGGGAAGCGCGTACCGGCCGGCCGAGGATTGTCTCGAAGGCCTCCTTCTGGTAGCCGACGGAGCAGTTGCACCAGACCGCCGGGGTCCGCTCCGTGTCGATCATCGGGCAGCCGCACTCGCCTTCGGTGACCGCGACGGTGATGATGCCCTTCTCCTTGTCCGAGGAGCAGTCGGTGCCCCAGGCCTGCTTGGTCGCGGCGAAGTTCCCCTCGGGGTCGCCCTTGAACTTCGTCTGGAGCTGGCCCAGCTTGACGCACTCCCGGCCGGTCTTCTCGTTGACCCCCACCAGGGCCTCTGGTGGCACGTCGGTGGCCATGAAGCCAACCATTTTGGCCAGTTGATACCGGGCGAATGCGAGCCGCTGGTCCGGGGTGGCCGTCTCCTCCGCCTACACCGACTCGGGTACGCCGAGGAAGCTCACGGCGCACCCGCACACGCTCTTCAGGGCCTTTTTTCGGTCCACGTTGTCTCCCTCTCGGGCGGCTCAGAGACCCGTCCGGCAGTCCGCACTGTGGCGTGCGGTGCGCGCGCGAGAAGGTTCGGTTGCCCGGCTCAGCGCCTGTCGAAGCCGCCAGACTCAGGCACCGAAGCGCCGCTCAGATGCCTAGGCAGGGCCGCGGAGCGCCGAAGGGAGTGCCACGTTCGAGCATCTGTCCTGCCATTGGCTGGCTGGGGATTGTCAGAGGAGTGTGGTATTTGGTACGCATTTGGGCTCTCCGGAAAGGTCGAGCCATTCCTTTTCTCAGAACGCTGAGTAAGTTCACTCACAACAATGAGGACCGTCAAGCATCAGGAGTGTCAAGAGTGCTGGACTTGGTGCCGTTGGATATCCTCACGGCGACACCTCGCCAACAGGGTGAGTTCGCTGTAGCCGGCGACGGGCCTGGTGGCCGTCCCCGGGCGAGCCGTAGAGGCGGGCCATCGAGGCTCGCGGAGCACCGTCGACCTCAAAGAAGTACCCACCGAGGAGGACCTTCCCGTCGGGTTGCAGGGCGATGGCGTAGACGACGTTGCCGGGACCGGTGCCGGAGTCGAAGGTGGTGTCGAGGGTTCCGTCAATGTTGAGTCGTGCGAGGTATGGCCGCGCGGTGCCGTTGATCGAGGTGAAGCTCCCGATCAGGAGCACCTTGCCGTCGGGCTGCAGGGCAAAGGCGAAGACCTGTTCGTCGGGGCCGGTGCCGGGGTCGAAAGCGGAGTCAAGCGTCCCGTCGGCATTGAGGCGGGCGACATGGTTTCGTGCGATGCTGTTGATCGAGGTGAACCCGCCACCAAGCAGGACCTTACCGTCGCGCTGCACCGCGAGGGCGCGGACCCAGTTGTTGGCGCCGGTGCCGGGATCGAAGGTGGTGTCAAGCGTCCCGTTGGCGTTGAGCCGGGCGATACGGTTGCGCGGAATACCGCCAATCGAGGTGAGGTCCCAGCTCCCGGCGAGGAGGATCTTGCCGTCGGGCTGCAACGCAAGGGCGATAATCGGCCCGTTTGGGCCGGCACCGGGATCGAAGGTGGCATCCAGAGAGCCGTCGGCATTGAGCCGTGCGATCCTGTTGCGCGCGATGCCGTTGATCGAGGTGAAGACGCCTGCGACGAGAACCTTGCCGTCAGGCTGCAGGGCGAGGGCGTTGACACGCCAGTTGGCGCCCGTGCCCGGGTCGAAGGCGATGTCGGCGGATCCGTCGGGATTGAGCCGCGCGATGCCTCCCAGGACGCCGGTCCCGAGGAGGACCTTGCCGTCGGGCTGCAGGGCGAGGCCGAGGACATTGCGGTAGCCCCTCTCGCGGGTACCAGGGTCGAACGTGGTATCGAGCGTCCCGTCGGCGTTTAGCCGCGCGATGCCGTTCCGCGGTGTGCCGTTGACGAGGGTGAAGTCCCCACTGAAGAGGATCTTGTCGTCGGGCTGCACGGCGAGGAGGGCGACCGTGGCCACGTCACCGACTTCCGGAGCGAAGCTGGCGTCGAGCGTCCCGTCGGCGAAAAGTCGCGCAATGCCAAACCGCTTCGTGTCGCCGATCGAGAAGTTGTAACCCACGAGGAGGATCCTGCCATCGGGCTGGAGGGCGAACGCGCGGGGGTCGTACGTGGAGGTGTCGGAGCTGGGCGGCTTGAAGGTTGTATCGAGGGACCCGTCGTCATTGAGGCGCACGATGCTGTAGTAGCGCGTGGTGTCGGCGGCCCAGAAGAAGTACCCCACGAGGAGGACCTTGCCGTCCGGCTGCAAGGCAAGGGCACGGGCACCCGATCGGGCGCCAGTGCCAGCATCGAAGGTGGCATCAACTGTCCCGTCGGCGCTGAGCCTGGCAACGTGGTTCCGCGACATGCCGCTGATCGAGGTGAAATCCCCGCTCAGGACGATCTTGCCGTCGGGCTGCACGGCCAGGGCGGTGACGGGGCCATTGGCACCGGCGGCGGGGTCGAAGGTGGTGTCGAGCGTGCCGTCGGGGTTGAGCCGGGCGACGCCAAGTCGCGCCACGCCGTTGATCGAGGTGAAGGAGCCCCCGAGGAGCACCTTGCCGTCGGGCTGCGGCGCCAGGACAGCCACACTGCCATTGCCGCCGGTGCCGGGATCGAAGGTGGGATCGAGCGTCCCGTCGGCGTTGAGCCGGGCGATGCAGTTTCGCGTCGTGCCGTCGATTCGCGAGAAGTCTCCTCCAAGGAGCACCTTCCCATCGGGCTGAAGGGCAAGTGCCCTGACCGCGCGATCGGCACCAGCGCCCGGGTCGAAGCTCGCATCGAGCGTTCCGTCAGCGTTCAACCGCCCGATGCCGTGTCGCAGGATGCCGTTGATTCCACTGAAGTCCCCGCCGAGGAGGACCTTGCCGTCGGGCTGTAGGGCGAGGGTGAAGGAATTGCCGCTGACGCCGATGCCAGGGTCGAAGGAGGTGTCGAGCGTCCCGTCGGGGTGGAGCCGAGCGATACGGTTCCGCCTGCCGTCGACCCAGTCGAACCCTCCTGCGATGATGATCCTGCTGTCAGGCTGGACGACCGTCGCGTAGACCTCGTCGGGAAGGGTGACCGTCGGCGCAAAGCCCGGGTCCACCGCTCCTGGCCGCACGCCGGCCGTGACGATCGTTCCGCCGCCAAGCAGCGCGGCGGCCAGTGCCAGCATCACCCATCCTTGTGCGATTCGCCTGCTCACGCCGTGCCTCCTCCTTGCATGGGCCCCGCTCCCGCTGGTACGTGTGAAGCGACCATTCCGGACAGCTCCATGGCGACACTGAACCACCAGGCTGAGCTCGCTGTAGCCGGCGACGAGGCTGGTGGCCGTCCTCGTCGGAGCCGTAGAGGCGGGCCATCGAGGCTCGCGGGGCACCGTCGACCACAGTGAAGTGCCCCCCCAGAATGATCTTCCCATCGGGCTGCAGGGCGAGGGCGTTGACCCGATCGCCGGAGCCGATGCTGGATTCGTAACTGGCGTCGAATGTTCCGTCGAGGTTCAGCCGCGCGATGCCGTCCCGACCCAATCCCCCGAGGACGATCTTGCCGTCGGGCTGCACGACGAGGGCCGCGACGTCCTCACCGTAGTAGCACAGTGGGCAAAAGGCAGTGTCCAGCGCCCCATCCGAATCGAGGCGCGCAACAAAGTACCGAGGGACGCCATTGACGGAGGAGAAGCTGCCCCCAAGGAGGATCTTGCCATCGGGTTGCAGCGCGAGGCCCCTGACACTGGAGTAGCCAACACTGGGGTCGAAGGCGGTGTCCAGCGACCCGTCGCCATTGAGGCGCGCGAGGTTGTTCCTCGGCGTGCCGTTGATGGACTGGAAGAAGCCACCGAGAAGAACCTTGCCATCGGGCTGCACGGCCAGGGCGAGAACCTTCCCATAGGAGTCGCCGGTGCCGGCCCCGGGGACGAACGCGGGGTCGAGCGATCCGTGGCTGTCCAGCCGTACGAAGCCGTAGAACGAGGTGCCATTGGACTGAAACGCGACGGTTCCGCCGACGAGGACCTTGCCGTCCGGCTGAAGGGCAAGGGCCGCAACAATCGAATAGCCGATGTCGGGTTCGAAGGTGGAGTCCAACGTTCCGTCGGCGTTGAGGCGCATGAGGCTCTGGTGCCGAACGCCGTCGACCACGAAGGAGAACTGTCCCCCGAGGAGGATCTTTCCGTCGGGCAGTAGAAGGATGGCGTTGACCACGTTGACCCCGGAGTCGTACGAGGCGACAGGCAGGATTTCGGTACCGGGGTTGAACGCCAGGTCGAGTGTACCGTCAGCGCGTAGCCGAGCAACCCGGTTCCGCGCCACGCCGTTGACCGATGAGAACGCCCCTCCCAGGAGCACGCTCCCGTCAGGCTGCAGAGCAAGGGCGAAGACCGGGGAGGTGACTCCGAGGCCGGGGCTGTAGTCGGGATCGAGTGTCCCGTCGGGGTTGAGCTGTGCGATGCCGTTCCGCATGGTGCCGTCGATCGAGGAGAAGCTGCCCCCGAGGAGGACCTTGCCGTCCGGCTGCACGATGAGGGTGTAGACGCCGTCGTGCCTGAACATGAAGGAGCCGACGCCGGCTCCGGGGTCGAATGACAGGTCCAGGGTCCCGTTGGCATTGACGCGTGCGATGCCATGGCGTGCGATGCCCTGGATGGAGGTGAACCACCCGCCGAAGACCACCTTGCCGTCGGGTTGCAGAGCGACGTGCTCCACGCCCCCACCGCTGCCAGTAATGGGGCTGAAGGTCCCGTCTAGCGACCCGTCGGCGTTGAGGCGTGCAACATAGGGCGAAGAGCCGGCAGTTGCGAATATCTCTCCAGCCAGGAGGATCTTGCCGTTGGGTTGGAGGGTGAAGGTGACGCGTTCGAGCCAGGGAGGTGTCCCCGGATCGGGCACGAACGTGGCATCCAGCGTCCCGTCGCGGTTGAGGCGCGCAATGCCGTTCCTTGAAGCCCCCGAGATCTGGGTGAAGTAGCCTCCAACCAGCAGCTTCCCGTCGGGCTGGACGGTGAGGGCATAGAAGTGGCCGTTGGCAGCGGGGTCGAAGGCGGTGTCGAGCGTCCCGTCGGCATCGAGCCGCGCGAGACTGTACCGCGGGATCCCGTCGACTGCATAGAAATCCCCCGCGAGGAGAACCTTGCCGTCGGTCTGTACGGCCAGGGCTGTGACACTGCTGCCCTGGACGCGGGTGGGGGAAGCGAAGCCGGAATCCAGTGAGCCGTCGGCATTGAGTCGTGCGAGGTCGTAGCGAGTGGTGCCGTCGATCTCGTAGAAGTCCCCGCCCACAAGGACCTTGCCGTCTGGCTGGAGGGCGAGGGCGAAGACCCTCCACCCGGTGCAGTTGCCGGCGTCGAAGGTGGTATCCAGCGTCAAGTCGGAATGGAGCCGCGCGAGGAACGTTCTCGGCGTGCCGTCGACCCAGTGAAACAGGCCGCCGACGATGATCCTGCCGTCAGGCTGCACCACCATTGCGTTGACCGCTCCGGGCTCGATGACGGTCGGCGCAAAGCCAGGGTCGACCGCTCCCGGCCGCACGCCGGCCGTGACGATCGTTCCGCCGCCGAGCAGCGCGGCGGCCAGTGCCAGCATCACCCGTCCTTGTGCGATTCGCCTGCTCACGCCGTGCCTCCTCCTTGCAAGGACGGCGTCAGTATAGCCTCAGGTCGAGGTCGCGGCAGCAAGGCGCCCCTGCACCTTTGTGGGTGGCACGGTGCACCATCCGTCCTCGGCGCTCCCCAGGTCGGGCACCACATTCACATGGATTGACATGACTCCACCGCCAGGGTGATATCTGAGTGGTTCCTGGTAGCAAACGCACTCGAATCCTGGCGCAGGGCGCCCAGCGCTTCCCCCGCCCTCCGATCACCGATCACTGGGTGGGTGGGGGGCAAGGGCGGACGTGACGATGGCGGCTTGCTCGGCGTGGTGGCGGTGGGCGGAGCCGGTGGCCGGGCTGCCTGAGGGCGGGCGACTGACGAGGCGGACCGGGCGCGAGCCGGCCAGGGCCTGGAGATGCGGGAGCACGAAGGAGGCGGCGCCCATGTTGGCCGGCTCTTCTTGCGCCCAGACCACCTCCCGGACGGACGGCAGCGCGGCAAGGGCTGCGGCGACCTCGGCGGCTGGGAACGGCGCGAGCTGCTCGACACGCAGGATGGTGTTGCCAGGCCAGGCCTCGGCCCGGCCGTCGAGGAGGTCGTAGAACACCTTGCCGCTGCACAGGACGAGGCGCTCGGGCGCGTTGGGCGGCGCTGGATCGGGCAGCACGGTGCGGAAGCCGCCGGCGAAGTCGATGGCGCGGCTCTTGGCGGCCTCGAGGCGCAGCAGGCTCTTGGGGGTCATGACCACGGCCGGGACGGCCGGCTCGGTGCGGGGCTGGGCGCGCAGGAGGTGAAAGTACTGGGCTGCGGTGGAGGGCATGAGGACGCGCAGGTTCCCGCCGGCGTGCAGTTGCAGGAATCGCTCGAGCCGGGCCGAGGAGTGCTCCGGCCCCTGTCCCTCGAAGCCGTGGGGGAGCAGCATGACGAGACGGGAGCGCTGCCCCCACTTCTCGGCCGCGGCGGCGAGGAACTGGTCGATGATGATCTGGGCGCCGTTGACGAAGTCCCCGAACTGCGCCTCCCACAGCACCAGAGCCTGCGGGCGCTGGACGGAGTAGCCGTACTCGAACCCCAGCACGGCGTACTCGGAGAGGGAGCTGTCGAAGACCTGGAACTGCGCGCCGCCAGTGGCGAGGTTCTGCAGCGGCACCAGGGGCACCCCGGTCTGCTGGTCCACGAGGACCGAATGGCGATGGCTGAAAGTGCCGCGCCGGGAGTCCTGGCCCGACAGCC
>DAONEV010000016.1:0-1840 GCA_035403265.1 Thermoanaerobaculaceae bacterium
CACGCGGCGACTTGGCCGGGCGCGGGCACAGTCGCAATGGGCGCTATGGTCTCGGGGGCTGCCTCGGGGAAGAGGAGGGTTCTGGGGCCGACGTGAAAGCGGCGGCCGCGCCAGACCACTGTGCAGTCCACGAAGGGGATTGCCCAGGTGAGGCCGACGAGCAGGTCACGCACCAGCGACAGCCCGGCAGTCACGCCGACCGGGCGGCGCAACCCGACGGCCCGCTCGGCAACCAGGACCAGGGTTGCCTTGGCGAGCGAGGCGCCGACGAACAACATCGCAGTGAGCGCGGAGGGCCAGAGCACCAGCCCGAGGAGGGCAACGAACGCGGGGTTGAGGAGGAGCTCAGCGGCGTAGCCGGAGGGGCTCATGCGACGGCGAATGCGGGCCCAGCGCAGGTGGCGCGCCAGGAAGGCTGCGACGCTGATGCGGCCCAGGCAGTTGTCGATGAGGTGACCTGAGACCACGGGGCGCAACCCGAGGCGGGCGACCTCTTCGCCACACACCTGGTCCTCGGCGAGGTAGTCGGCCAGGAAGCGGAAGCCGCCGAGGGCGCGCAGCACCCCGGCGCGCATCAGCATCGACTTGCCGACCACGCAGACGCCCCCAAGGAGGCCGGCGAGCGCGCTGACCCCGCCGATGACAAAGGTGTTGAGCTGGAGCGCTTCGAGCCTGGCGCCGAGCCCCTCGGCGGCGGCGCCGCGAAACGGCGAGGAGACCAGCCCGACGCCTGGTTGCTCCAGGTGCGCCGCCATATCGACCAGGTAGCCTGGCCGCACCCTGACGTTGGAGTCGCTGATCAGGAGCAGGTCATGACGGGCGTGAGGCAGCAGGTTGGCGAGGTTGTTGACCTTGGGGTTGACGCCGCAGCAGCGCGGGTCGGCGATGACCCGGCTCGGCACTTCGGGGTGCCGCCCGGCCACGCGACGGGCCACGTCCACCGCCGGGTCGGCAGGGTCGTCCACCCCGAAGAGGATCTCGAAGGCCGGGTAGCTCAGGGCAAAAAAGCTCTCGAGGTTGGCTTCCAGGCCAGGATCAACGCCCCGCAAGGGCTTGAGGATGGTGACGGGCGGCTGCCGCGTGGCAGGTGGTGCGGGGAGTCGGAGCAGGCGGCGCTGCGCCACCGTCATGATGGCGCAGGCAGCCAGGCCGAGGGTGACGATGGCCGCAAGGAGGACAGGTCCCATGCGCCGATGTGTAGCGTCCTTGCGTGAACGCGGCGCGAAGGCCGGGTGCGGCCGGTGTGCAGTGCTAGCCTTCGTTCTGCGGTGACGCCGCGTGAACGAGATGGGCCTGATGGAGCAGAGCCGTGTGGCGGTGGTGGCGGTCGACATGGGCTACGGGCATCTTCGAGCGGCCCACGCCCTGGCCGCTCACCTGGGAGTTGCCGTCGAGGAAATCGACCGGCCGCCTCTCGCAAGCCCCGACGAGCAGGCCCACTGGCAGAGGGCCCGCTCGGCCTACGAGCTGATCTCCAGGGCCTCGCAGATGCCGCTTCTCGGAGGCGCGTCGCGTCGCCTGCTGGACCTCCTCACAGCCATTCCGCACCTCCATCCACGGCGCGACCTCTCGGCTCCCAATGCCGCCGTACGTGCGCTGGAGCGCCTGCGTCGGGCCGGTTTCGGCGACGGTCTCCTGATGCGGCTCGAGCGCCACGGCGCGACGCTGCTGACAACGTTCTACGCTCCCGCCGTGCTGGCCGACCTGGCGGGATGGCCGCGCATCGCGTGCGTGGTCACCGACAGCGACCTGCATCGCGTCTGGGCGCCCCGCGACGGCGCCGGCTCGGCGATCCACTACTGCGTTCCATCGATGCGGGCACTGCGCCGCCTGCGCGCCT
>DAONEV010000016.1:1850-25708 GCA_035403265.1 Thermoanaerobaculaceae bacterium
GCGGGGCACATCCACTTCACCGGCTTCCCGCTGCCCGACGAGCTGGTGGGCGACGAGGAGCTCGGGCCGCTGCGCCATAACCTGGGCCGGCGCCTGGTACGTTTGGACCCGCGCGGCGCTTTCCGGGAGCAGCTCCGCGAGCCGGTGGCTCGCATGCTCGGCCCGCTGCCACCCAACCAGGAGGGGCGGCCACCGCTGCTCGTCTTCGCGGTAGGTGGCGCCGGCGCCCAGGCCGGGCTCGCCCGGGAGTTCCTGCCGGCGCTGGCCGAGCCGCTGCGCCGCGGAAGCCTGCGGCTCGCACTGGTCGCCGGGGTGCGCGCCGAGGTGGCCTCGGCCTTCGAGCGCGCGTTGACCGGGTGCGGCCTCGGCGACGAGCTCGGGCGCAGTGTGGCAATCCTTCATGAGCCCGGCGTGGCGAGCTACCTGAGGTCCTTCGTAGCTCTGCTCGCCGATGCCGACGTGCTGTGGACCAAGCCCAGCGAGGTGTCGTTCTACGCTGCCCTGGGGCTGCCGCTGGTCCTCGGCCACCCGGTGGGCGTCCACGAGCGGTACAACCGTCGCTGGGTCCTGCAGCACGGGGCCGGCCTCAAGCAGGAGAGCCCGCTTCACGCCTGGGGGTGGCTCAAGGAGTGGCTCGAAGACGGTACGCTGGCCGCCGCGGCGTGGGCCGGCTACACGCTGCTGCCCAAGCACGGGACCCACCGCATCGCCGAGGTCGTCGCCGGCCTCGGGTGACGAGTAGCTTCCGGTGCTGTCAGATCAGGCGGCCTCCAGGACTGAGCGGTCGCAATGCCGCAGTGCCGGGAGACTGGCGAAGGCAATACGGGCCATCTCGAGCTGCTCCCGGAAGTGGCGGCGCACCACGAGCCGAGACATCAGGAGCGAGACCAGTCCAAGGTAGCGCATCCTGGCGCGCTGCAAGGGCGACCGGGCCTCTCGCATGCCGGTGTCCACGACGTGGCGACGGCCCGCCAGGAAGCTGTTGACCAGGAAGTCGCGCTGCGTGGAGTGCTGGCCCACGATGCGACTCGAGCGAAGTCGGAGGCCGTCGAAGAAGCCGACCACGTCGTCGCAGGGGACAGCGGTGTAGACATCGCCGATACCGCCGGTGTGGCTGTCACTGCCTCCCTGGGCGGCCTTGCCCTCCCGCACCGCAAGCTCCTCGGCAAGCACGTTGAGGAGCTGCATGCGGCCGCCGTTGCGCACCTCGAGCACCGGCGCGAAGGCCAGGAAGCCCATGAACTCGTCGCTCTCGATGGTTGAGATGTTCTCGCGGTAGAAGGGGTGGTTCCAGGCGAAGCACAGCCGCTGGGAGTGGCAGTACGCGGCGACTGCGAAGGCGTCGTCGCGCCGCTGCTGCAGCTCGGCGTGCTGGTCCACGGAGTGTCCGTAGACGTTCAGGTGAACGGTGAGACCACTCACCGGGAGCTGGGTCGAGACCTCCTCGCCGACCACGAAGTCCGTGGCGCCTGGATGGCCGGCTAGGAAGGCCAGGCAGCCGTCGATCGTGTCGTGGTCGGTGATCGTCACAAAGTCCATGCCGCGCGACTTGGCCCGGTGATAGAGCTCCTCCGGCGTCTCGCGTGGCGAGAAGGTGACGCCGGCCACCCCGGGCACCTCCTCGACCGAGAAGCAGGAGTGCACGTGCATGTCCATGCTTCGGTACTCCATGCGGCGCCTCCCCGGGGCGTATCGCGCCCTGCCCAGGGTGGCGTGCGGGCTTGAAGTGACCGCGGTTGCGGCGTGAACCGGCGGTGAACAAGGCCCCTGCGAGGGGGCTCACTGCCGGACGCGCAGCTTGAGGCCGAGGACCCGGGCCAGCATCGCAGCCCTGGCGGGGAGGAAGTGTCGCTCCAGGAGCAGGTCCCCCTCGCCGACCAGGCGCAGGGTCAGCTCCTTGCCGCTCACGGACACCTCGATCCGATTCACCCGCTGGCGGTGCTCGCGGTCAAGGGCGTCGGCGACCCGCAGGATGGCGGCCAGCCGCTCGACCCGGGACCGGTCGCGGGAGGGCAGGCCGGCGTAGGCCCAGTGGCTTGGGTCGGGCTCGGAGCGGCGGTGGTAACGGGCGACGTTGGCGACCAGCTCCATTTCGGAGGGTGGGAACCCGGCCAGGTCGGAGTGGATGAGCAGATAAAGGGTGTGCTTGTGGTGACCCTTGAAGCCGATGAACTGCCCGATCTCGTGAAGCAGGGCGGCGGCCAGCAGGATGCGGCGCTCGCGGGGTCCGAGGCCGTGTCGCTCGGAAAGCTGGTCGAACAGCGACAACGCCAGGTCGGCCACCTTTCGGGCGTGGTCCTCGTCGAAGGCGTAGTGACGGCCCAGGGCCGTGGCCGCCGCGACCGTGTCGCGCCCCTGACGGTCGGCGTGGGCACGAGCGGCCGTGAGCTCATCCACGAAGTCCAGGGCCACGCCGTCCTTGAGGCCCACGAAAGGGACCACGATCTCGCTGCACCCCGCCAGGTTGGCCAGGCGCTCATAGACCATCGCGGCGGGCAGCACCACGTCGGCGCGGTCCTCACGTAGCCCCAGCTCGTCGACACGCTGCCGGAACGACAGTCGGGCCAGGGTGTCGATGACCGCACGCAGGCGGGCCAGGGGCAGGTACACCGTCACGTCGCTCGCAGCAGCCGGCTCGCCGAGCCGGGCCAGCGCCTCGATGTTGCCGCCGGTGGCGATGAACCCGGTTGGCGTCCCGAAGCGCTCGGCCGATGGCAGGCGCAGGCCGGAGACGTACTCCTCGAGCAGCTCGCGGAAGCGTCCCGGCTCCTCGTCACTCTGGGTCAGGGCCTCGAGCAGGCGCACCGAGCCGACGGTGTGCGACTCGCTCCACAGCACCCCGCTGCCGTCGGCCAGGGAGACCTCGACGCTGCCGCCGCCGAGGTCGACGAGCCACCACGGGTCGCGGCCGAGGGGTACCCGATTGGCCACTGCGAGGTGGACCAGCCTGGCTTCCTCGGCGCCGGAGATGGCCTCGAGCTCGAGCCCGACCGCCGCCTTCACGCGGGCCACGAGCTCCGCCCCGTTGGCGGCTTCACGGGTGGCACTCGTGGCCACGGCCCGCCAGCGGGTGATGCCCAGCGCCGTGCCGGCTTGCACGAACGACACGAGGGCGGCCACCGCGGCCTCGATGGCCGGCTCGGCCAGCCGGCCGGAGAGGAACACGCCGTGACCGAGGCGCACCGAGGCGCGCCTGGAGTCGAGCACGGAGAAGCGGTCGGCCGCCGTGAACTCGCAAGCCTGGTAGCGGATCGCGTTGGAGCCGACGTCGACAACGCCGACCCGGAGCGGGAAGCCGACCGGTGCAGGGGCGGTGGCCGCTGCGCCGGGGAGCGACCTCGTGGTGGCTGCCATGACACCTCACGACGCGCCGCGGCGCGCCACCTCAATCCTGCACACGGGCGGTGAAGACGTGGTGAAGCACGAAGCCGCAAGGGCGCTCTTGACTCCATCCTCCATACCTGACTATAACGCCCCATGGAACAGAGAAATCCTGACCTGGGTGCTGCCTCGCCTGCAACCTCGGGCCTGCCGCGGGTTCTCGGGCTGTTCAGCATCATCGGCATCGTCGTCGGCGCCATGATCGGCTCCGGCATCTTCATCAATCCGGCCAAGGTCGCCATGGAGGTCGGGACGCCGGAGCTCATGATGCTGGTCTGGGTCGTCGGCGGCGTCCTGAGCTTTTTCGGCGCCCTGGCCGTCGCCGAGCTGGGCTCGGCGTACTCGCAGGCCGGAGGCATCTACGTCTACCTGCGCGAGGCGTTCGGACCCGCCGTTGCCTTCCTCTTCGGGTGGTCCCTTTTCCTCGTCATCGAGTCGGGCACGATCGCCACCCTGGCCGTGGGCTTCTCGACGAAATACCTTCCCTACTTCGTGGATCTCTCGGGCCTGCAGACCAAGGTGGTGGCCGTCTCCCTGATCGCCATCCTGGCCACCGTCAACGTCCTCGGCGTCAAGAAGGGCGCCTTCGTGACGAACTTCCTGACGAGCATCAAGTTCGTCGGCCTGATCGGGGTCTGTGCCGTGGTCTTCCTGTTCGCCCGGGGCTCGGCCGGGAACTTCTTCTCCTCCGGTTCCCCGGTGAAGAGCGGGCTGCTTGGCAGCTTCGGCATCGCCATGGTCGCGGCCCTGTGGGCCTACAAGGGATGGGAGACGGGCACCTACAGCGCCGGGGAGATCAAGGATCCCCAGAAGAAGCTTCCCCTGGGCCTCTTCATCGGGACCCTCTCGGTCATCGTCCTCTACATCCTGGCCAACCTCGCCTATCTCTACGTCTTCCCGGCGGCCCGCATGGCCGAGTCGAGCCGCATCGCCGCCGACGTCATGGAAGCCGCCATCGGCCCGCTCGGCGCCTCGGTGGTGACCCTGATCATCCTGCTCTCGATGACCGGCACGGCCAACGGCCACCTCCTGACGTCGTCCCGGGTCTTCTATGCGATGGCCAGTGACGGCCTGTTCTTCAAGAGCGTCGCCAGGATCCATCCCAGGTACTTGACGCCCCACGTCTCGATCATCGTGCTGGCCACCTGGGCCGCCTTGCTCAGCCTCAGCGGCACCTTCGAGCAGCTCTTCTCCTATGTCATCTTCGGCTTCTGGATCTTCATGGGCCTGACGGTCGCCGGCGTCATCATCTTGCGCCGAAAGAGGCCGGACCTGCCGCGGCCCTACAAGACATGGGGCTACCCTGTGACCCCGATCCTGTTCATCCTCTCGTCCGTCTTCCTGACCGTCAACTCGCTCATCCAGAACTTCTGGAACTCCTTCATCGGCCTCGCCCTGATCGCCCTGGGGATTCCTGTCTACCTGATCTGGAAGCGGCGGAGCGCAACCCCCGCCGCCTGATCCCAGGCCCGGCGATGGCATGAGCCATTGGGGGACCAGCCACGGGACGGAGCGGGGAAACGCGCACGAGCGCCCCGCCGCGGATCCTTGAGGGGCGCGCCTGCCGCTGCGCAGGCTACCCGTCTCGCGACGACTTGACCGCGCGGGTGATCCCGGCGTCGCCACCCCGCAGCGCCTCGATCCCATGGCGCAGCAGCACCCGCGCCACCCTCGACGCCGGCACCCCCGCCTCCGCGGCCGCCGCCTGCAGCGTCGTCCACTCCTCCGCCCCCACTCGCACCGTCACCGCCCGCATCCCGCCGCACCCCACCAAGCCAAGCAAGCGGCAACGCCGAGGGGCCAGAATCACCCCTCCCTCACCGCCTTCCCACCCCCTGCATCCCGAGACTCTTCACCATCGCCTCCACCACCACCAAAGCCTCCGGTCCGCACGCCTTCTGCAGCGTCTCTAGGCGGTGCTGCGCTGTGGGATCTGACCTGACGCCTCAACAATGTCGACAAGTGTGGACGTGGAACCCACCGACACACCCAGAGCTTGGCGGCTTTGCGAGCGTCACTAGGCCTCGCGTAGCCGAGCCACACCAACACTGCGCTACACCGCGCTTCCCTGCCTGCCCGATGCAGTCTGATGGGACGCCTTCTTGCTGCGAGGTGACCCGGACCGCGAATCCCGCGGATCGATGCTTGGCCGGGGTGCCAGGCTATCCCCGATAGACGGTTTCTGCGTGCCACCGGAGGAGCTCCGGGTCTGGAGGTTCGAAGGGGGGCAGGGGTCGGGCGATCTCGCGGCCGTGGAGCGCGTAGTAGTCCCTGCCGTTCTCGAACTCCTCGCGAATCCTGCGGCTGACCTCGAGGCGAAGGTCGGGGGTGACCGTGACGTAGCCGTCGTCGAAGAGCAGGTGGAGGTCGCTCCGCAGCAGGAGTCCGTTGCGCACGTCGTGGCCCCCGCCTTGCCCGTACGGCCTAATGTGCGCGGCCTGGAGGACGGGGAGGGTTCGTTCGCGAGTCACGGCACAACGGCGGCCGTAGGCATCGGTGACGAGAATCCTAAAGGTCCCCTGCCCGAGGCGGGGGCGAACGAGGGTCGGAGGACCGAATCGGAGTGGGGCGGCGTCTCCGACCACGAGCCGCGAAGAGGGGAGCAGCGCCAACCGTTCGCTGACCGCCTGCCACAGCGCCGCGCCGCTCTCCTCGCGCGTGTCGTAGCCCTTCCCGCGCACGATGTTGGGCGCCCAGTCAGCCGGTGCCGGGATCCACAGGCTCTCGGGCAAGAAGAAGGGCTGCTCCAGGAGGACGCAGCCGATTGTGTAGTCCTGGAAAGGGCTGGCGGGTTCGCGACGATACCGGGCGATACGGCGCCGCATCTCCACCAAGGAGCTGGCGCCGTTCTTGGTAGCGAAGGCAGCCCAGGCGAGGCTCACGGGCAGCAGGCTCATGTACGCGAAGAAGCCACCTCCGACGATGAAGTTCCTTGGCGCATGGAGCTTGAACAGGAAGAGCTCGCCTGGGCCAAGGGCGCGGAACGTGGCAGAGCCGCTCGGCTGCCAGAAGTTCACTTCGTCGATCTCACGCATCGAGGCCAGGAGGGTGAACCAGTCGAAGTCGGTCACGCCGACGAAAATCTTCACGGTTCCTGCCTACCCAGCCCGCCGGAATCGCCCGTAGCGGCGCTCGAGCAAGTTGGGGTCAGGTCGGAGTTCTTGAGCACGGGGCACGAGGATCTGCTGCTCGTGAATTCCCTGCAGGCCATGCCTTAGCATGGGACCATCGTGCTCCTCCAAGATCGACTGCTGCACTTCCACCGAGTAGTCGGGGCGGACTGTGATCATGAAGCTGTCGAAAGCCGCATGATGTAGCCGGCACAGGGACAGGCCATTGGGAACGACAGGCTCGCCCTCAGGCTCGGTGTCCGGGACTATGTGGGCCGCGTCGAGCAACTCGGCGTGGCGCAGGTGGCAGATTGCACAGGTTTCACGGTAGGCGGCCAAGACACGCTCTCTGAAGCCGCGCTGATGGAGACGTTGGCGAACGCTTCTCGTGGCGTACCGCCGACGCAGGACGTCCTCCTCGGAGTCGCGCAGACGCGACGAGTCCAGGGTGTCCTGCAGCCCCCGCAGCACTCCCGGCTCGTCCGCAGCTACCACGAACGTTAGCGCGCCAGGGTCATCGCCAATCACGTACACGGGCCACGTAGCGAGGTAGCGACCCTCGATGACACCGTGGAGGTAGATCAGGGGGACTCGGTCGCGCATCGCTCGGCGCAGGCCTAGATTTTCGCGGTGGTCACGGTCGGTGCCGCGATAGGCGTACAGCAGGGTGTCGTTGGGACCGAAGTGATCATCGTACGGCCCGGCCGCTGACGTGCGGATGCTGAGCGGCAGTTGGGGCAGGATTCGAGGCTTGAAGATCCCCTGTTGGCTGAGCAGGGGAACCCGCTGACCCTCGAAGTCGAAGCCCCGCTGCAGCAGATCCCACGGCAGCACGTCGCCATGAATCGCGGTCTGTTCTTCGAGCCAGCGGAACGCCGCGAGGCGGACGCGGGTGTCGACGAGATAGGTCAGTTCAGGCATGGCAGCGACGAAACCAGTGTACCGCTGGTCGAGAAAGATGAGCTGGACTTGAAGAGGTGCCAGGCCCACATGTGTTGGTACTGCCCTAGCGCCACCCGGTCTTGTCCTGTGAACACCGGGGGCATGACCTCTCCGCTATCCGCGACAGGTCCCCCGGCCCACGCGCAGCTCGTGCCCCCCGCGGCGGCCGCATGGATGTGGCATTCCAGGGCCACCACCCACCCGTCGAGGCCCGGAGGTCCGCGCCCACCTGGCGTGGGCTGGATGGCAGCGCGACGTCGTGGCCTGGTTGACACCTGTCGGGGCTCGTCTTACATTTGTCTTACCAAGGAGAGAGCCATGACGAGCACGACGGTTTCTTCGAAAGGACAGGTGGTGATCCCCAGCGAGGTGCGGAAGGCTCATGGGTGGGCGCCCGGGACGGTGCTGGTGATCGAGGACCAGGGGGAAGGCGTCCTGCTCCGGTCGGTGCCCGCCTTCCCCGAGAGCTCGGTCGAGGACCTCCTTGGGTGCGCTCCCCACACCGGAGGCGCGAAATCCCTGGTGGAGATGGAGGCGGGAATCGCCGCAGGGGCGAGGCGGAGCCGATGATCGCGCTGGACACCAACGTCCTGGTTCGCGTCATCACTCGCGACGACCCGAAGCAGGCCGAGGTGGCCGCCGCGATGATGCACGGTGGCGATCTCTGGCTTCCGAAGACGGTGTTGCTGGAGCTGGTCTGGGTGCTGGCCTACACCTACCAGCTCGAGCGGCCGCGCATCGTCCTTGCGCTCTCGAAGCTCCTGGGACTCCCGCACCTCCGGGTTGAGGACGCCCTTGGGGTCGCCCAGACGGTGCGCTGGTACGAGCAGGGGATGGACTTCGCCGACGCGCTGCATCTCGCCTCTTCACCGGGTGCCGCCGAACTCGTAACGTTCGATCGAAAGCTCGCCGCGGGCGCCCGCGCGGCGCACGCGGTGCCCCCGGTGCGCTTGCTTGCACCAGCCCCGCGGCGCACAGAACCGACTACCGGCTGATACCGACCGCCCTGGCGCGGCCCGGGAGTCCGCGCCCACCTCAGGTGCTCTCGGGTACTTTCCGGAGTGCGGGTGGCTGCTTCGTGGCGGGCTTTCCGCCCGGCTTTTCCAGCCCGTGGAGGACGAAGAGGAGCTCCAGGGTCTTCTGCTGGAGCTTCCCGCACGCCCGCTGGACGGCCCGCAGGCGCTTCGTCTCGGGGCCGGTGCGCTTCGCCGATAAGCACCCGGCTCTCGACAGCATGGAGTCCCGCGAGGACCTTGCGGCGCGACTGAATGCGATCCCCGGCGTGAACATCGATCACGACCTGTTGATGACAGGATGGTCGTCCATTCCACTCAGTGTGCTGGCGCCGCCGAGGAACCTCGAGGACTTCAAGGCCGCCATCCGGTGGGCTGTCGGGCGCGTCTACGAAGGCACGTCTGGATAGAGCGGTTTTCACGTCCACACGTGTTGGTTCTGCTCCAGCGTCAGGCAGCCACGTTTCTCATGCGCTGGTAGGCGCGAGCTATCCGTCCCGCCGGGGAGGCCCCGCGGCGCACGTGTGGCTTGCGCCTTCCAGGGCGGCAGCATGGCTGCCGCACCCCAGGGCCACCGACCGCCCGGCGCGGCCCTGAGGTCCGCGCCCACCGAGATCGCCGCCGTGGTATCACACCGTTTGCAAGAAGTCGGGAGCCTGTCCAGATTCCTGTCGGCAGGTCTGAATAGGCGGCTTCGCTATTCAGCTTTGCTGAGCAGGGAGGGCACTCCGAGATGAAGCGCGGTGTACAGTGGGACGGCGGCCAGAAGGAGCTGCTCGAGCCATGAGATCGTTCGATGACCGGCTTGCCGAGCGTATCCCACTTAACCACGGTATCGCACAGACGCTCCTTGCTCTTGGGGAGTCGAAAGGGCACTACGAGCTCTACACCCGCCAGATGCCACAGGTCCTCGAGACGCTGCGGCAGGCCGCGATCATCCAGAGCACGGAATCGTCGAACCGTATCGAGCAGATCACGGCACCGCTCCGGCGCATCCAGGATCTGATCGCACAGAAGACCACGCCCGTCAACCGCTCCGAGGAGGAAATCGCCGGCTACCGCGATGTCCTCACCACGATTCACTCGAGCTACCGCGACATGCCTTTCACCGTCGGTCTCGTGCTCCAGCTCCACCGCGACCTCTACCGTCACACGCAGGTCCCGGGCGGCGTGTTCAAGATGGCCGACAACGAGATCAGCGAGAGGTACCCGGACGGCACGGTCGCGGTACGGTTCCGGCCCGTGAGCGCCGTCGAAACACCGGTTGCCATGGCGCACCTGCACGAGCGGTTCCTGCAAGCCTGGAACGCTGGAGACGTGGGGCGGCTGCTTCTCATCCCGGCCTACGTTCTCGACTTCTTGTGCATCCACCCGTTTACGGACGGCAACGGCCGCATGGCCCGGCTCCTGACGCTGCTGCTGCTGTACCACGCCGGCTACGAGGTCGGCCGCTACATCAGTCTCGAACGCATCGTCGAGCGCAGCCGCGAGACCTACTACGAGGCGCTTGGTCTGTCCTCCGCTGGGTGGCACGAGGGGCAACACTCGCTGCTGCCGTGGACCGAGTACTTCCTGGGTGTGCTGACGGCCGCGCACAAGGACCTCGCCGCGCGCGTGGGGAAGCTGACGTCGGCTCGTGGAACAAAACGCCAGATGGTGCTCGACGCGATCGTGCGTGCCTACGGCACCTTCACGGTCGCGGAGCTTCAGGCCACGTGTCCGAACGTGAGCGTGGACTTCATCCGGCTGCTCTTGAAGCAGGAGCGTGAAGCGGGACGCGTCACGTGCCTTGACCGTGGCCCGAAGGCGCGGTGGCGAAGAGTCTAGGTACATTACCTCGATATTGGGTAATGAAAGCGAGTTATTACCCAGACTACGGAGAGACCCAGCGTGAGCAAGCTCCCCTGGGTCCCCTGACACCAGGTCGTCAGGCTGCGCGATGACTTGCGCTTCTCAGGGCGGCAGCATGGCTGCCACACTCCAGGGCCACCGACCGCCCGGCGCGGCCCGGAGGTCCGCACCCACCCTTTGTGCCCAGGAGCCGTCACGAGTTGCCGGGAGAACCTGGAGGTGTTGAGGTGTGCGTGGCTGCACGTCCAGAGGTGATCGACTCTTGCCGAAAGGGGGCGACGGAGGGGCAACAAGAAAGGCGGCCCGGGTGGCCGCCTCGTACATAATTGAAAAATGGTGTGCCCGGGGCGATTCGAACGCCCGGCCTTCAGATCCGGAGTCTGACGCTCTATCCGGGCTGAGCTACGGGCACACACGGGAAAACGATAATGGGGTGGACGAGGGGACTTGAACCCCCGACCATCGGAGCCACAGTCCGATGCTCTACCAAGCTGAGCTACGCCCACCACAGTCAAGTTTGGCCTGCCTGAGAGGATTCGAACCTCCGACCCGCGGATTAGAAGTCCGCCGCTCTATCCAACTGAGCTACAGGCAGATCGGTGGCAATGTCGGGTCTGGACCGCCGGCCGCCCGGCCGGGCGATTGGTCGGGGCGAGAGGATTTGAACCTCCGACCACCTGCGCCCAAGGCAGGTGCGCTACCAGGCTGCGCCACGCCCCGTTCCCTGCGGCTTGAACCCTCTGGGCTCACAAAGAACAACCCCACACGTGGGGACCTACAAAAATAGCAACCGACGCCGTTGCCGTCAAGCCATTGACGGCGGTTCGCAGCTCGCGGTTCGCAGGTGTTGGTGACCGTATCCGTCCCTCGTGGTGAAGAAACCTCCCGGCGCGGACGCGGGCGAAGGTCCTGGCCCAGGGCCGGGTCCACGGGGCGCGTGCCCTGGTCGCGAGTGAGCCGAGGGGATGGGTTGAAAGGGCGGGCGGCAGGCGGTAGACTGCGAGCCCAGCGCGGAGAGGTGCTGGAGTGGACGAACAGGGCTGCCTGCTAAGCAGTTGTCCAGGTTAAAACTGGACCGGGGGTTCGAATCCCCCCCTCTCCGCCATCCCCCTGATGGCCCACTCCACGATCCAGGAGGTTTGCATGACAGTGCGCGTGCGCTTTGCGCCATCCCCCACCGGCTACCTGCACATGGGCGGCGCCCGCACGGCGCTGTTCTGCTGGCTGTTCGCCCGCAAGCATGGCGGGACCTTCATCCTGCGCATCGAGGACACCGACCTCGAACGTTCCACCCCGGAGATGACCCAGGGCATCCTGGATGGGCTGGGCTGGCTCGGCCTGGACTGGGACGAGGGCCCCTACATGCAGTCGGAGGGCATCCCGCTCCACCGCGAGGCGGCGCTCGGGTTGCTGGAGAAGGGGATCGCGTACCGCTGCTTCGCGACGCCGGAGCAGCTCGAGCAACAGCGCAGCGCGGAGCAGGCGAAGGGCGGGCAGTGGCGGTTCGACCCGTTCTCCCGCGGGCTTTCGCGTGCCGAGAGCGACCGGCTGGCGGCCGAGGGCCGGCCGTTCGTGGTGCGGTTCCGGGTGCCCGATGACGCGGTGGTGCGCTTTGCCGACCACGTCTACGGCGAGCAGGAGCGCAACGCCCAGGACATGGAGGACATGGCACTGCTGCGGCCGGACGGCACACCGCTGTACAACCTCTCGGTGGTGGTGGACGACATCCGCATGCGGGTGACCCACATCATCCGCGGCCAGGACCACCTCATCAACACCTTCAAGCAGGTGCTGCTCTACCAGGCGCTGGGCGCGCCGCTGCCGGAGTTCGCCCACCTGCCGCTCATCCTGGCGCCGGGCAAGGCGAAGCTCTCCAAGCGCACCCACGGCGAGGTGGTGGCGGTCACGACCTACAAGGAGCGGGGGTTCCTGCCAGGGGCGTTCCGCAACTTCCTGGCGCTGCTCGGCTGGGCGCCGGGAGACGACCGCGAGATCCTCACCACCCGGGAGATGATCGAGTTCTTCGACCTCGACGCCATCAATCGCTCGAACGCCGTCTTCAACTTCACGGAAGGTGATCCCGAGAACTGGACGGACCCCAAGGCGCTGTGGATGAACGGCGTGTACCTGACCCGCACGCCGATCGACGAGCTCGTGCCGTACGTGGCCGAGACGCTGCAGCGCCTCGGGCTGTGGGACGAGGTGTGGGCCGGAACCGAGCGGGAGCGCTTCGCGGCGACGGTGGACCTCATCCGGCAGCGCTATCACTCCCTGCTTGACTTCGCCGGTCTCGGCCGGCCCTTCTTCTCCGAGGAGTTCGATTTCGAGCCGGAGGCAGTGCAGCGCAACCTGGCCGAGCCGCGCCTGCGCGAGTGGCTGCCGATGCTCGCCGAGCGGCTGGCGGCGGTGGAGCCATGGGAGCACGACGGGGTCGAGAAGGTGATGCGCACCCTCGCCGAGGAGCTGGGCGTCAAGGCCGGCGTGCTGATCAACGCGGCGCGCACCGCCTGCACCGGCCAGAAGGTCGGCCCGGGGCTGTTCGAGATCCTCGTGGTGCTGGGCCGTGACCGCGTCGTCGCCCGCCTGCACTCCGCCGTGGCGCACCTGCCTGTCTGACTCCATCAAGGACGCTGCCACCACGATGTTGTCGTTGTAGGAGGGGCGGTCTTGCCCCGACTGGACGGTGCGTTGGGGGCGGCGGGGTGGTCGCGGCCGGGATGCCGCTGCTATGCCTGGGCCTTTTCGATCCGCGCCCAGGTGTCGCGCAAGGTGACGCTGCGGTTGAAGACGAGGCGGCCGGCGGCCGAGTCCTGGTCGACGACGAAGTAGCCGAGGCGCTCGAACTGGAAGCGGTCGCCGGGGCTCGCCGGCGCAAGGCTCGGCTCCACCTTGCAGCCGGTGAGAATCTCGGCCGACGCCGGGTTGAGGTTGCCTCGCCAATCGCTCCCCTCGGGGACGTCGCTGGGATCCGGGGTCGTGAACAGGTGCTCGTAGAGGCGCACCTCGGCGTCCACGGCGTGGCTGGCCGAGACCCAGTGGATCGTCGACTTGATCTTGCGGCCGTCCGGGGCGTTGCCACCCCGGGAGTCGGGGTCGATGGTGCCGTGGACCTCGACGACCTCGCCGGTCGCCGGGTCCTTGACGACCTCGGTGCAACGCACGAGGTAGGCCGAGCGCAGCCGCACCTCGTTGCCCGGGAAGAGCCGCCAGTACTTGGGCGGTGGTACCTCCCGGAAGTCCTCCTGCTCGATGAAGAGCACCTTCGAGAACGGGACGCGGCGGGTGCCCGCGTCGGGGCTCTCGGGGTTCACCTGGACCTCGAACTCCTCCACCTGGCCGTCCGGGTAGTTGTCAATGACGAGCTTGAGGGGGCGCAGGACCGCCATGACCCGCGGCGCGGTGCGGTTGAGCTCCTCGCGCAGGCAGTGCTCGAGCAGGGCCACGTCGACGACGCTGTCCCGCTTGGCGACGCCGATGCGGGCGCAGAAGTCGCGGATCGCGGTCGGGGTGTAGCCGCGCCGCCGCAGACCGCAGATGGTCGGCATGCGGGGGTCGTCCCAGCCGCGCACGACGCCCTCCTGCACAAGCTGCAACAGCTTGCGCTTGGACATCATGGTGTAGGTCAGGTTGAGCCGCGCGAACTCGATCTGGCGCGGGGCGTAGATGCCGATCGCCTCGATGAGCCACTCGTAGAGCGGCCGGTGGACCTCGAACTCGAGGGTGCAGATCGAATGGGTGATCCCCTCGATGGAGTCGGACTGGCCGTGGGCGTAGTCGTACATCGGGTAGATGCACCAGGCGTCGCCGGTGCGGTGGTGGGTGGCGCGCAGGATGCGGTAGAGCACCGGGTCCCGCATGTTGAGGTTGGGGTGCGCCATGTCGATCTTCGCCCGCAGGGTGCGGGAGCCGTCGGGGAACTCACCGGCCCGCATGCGGCGGAGGAGGTCGAGGTTTTCCTCGACCGGGCGGTTGCGGAATGGGCTTTCCCTGCCCGGCTCGGTGAGGGTGCCGCGGTACTCGCGGACCGCGTCCGCCGAGAGGTCGCAGACGTAGGCCAGGCCCTTCTGGACGAGCAGCTCGGCCCACCGGTAGAGCTGCTCGAAGTAGTCCGAGGCGTACAGCTCCCGGTCCTCCCAGTCGCCGCCCAGCCAGCGCACGTCCTCCTTGATCGAGTCGACGTACTCCATCTCCTCCTTCGAGGGGTTGGTGTCGTCGTAGCGCAGGTTGAACTTGCCGCCGTAGGCCTGGGCGAGTCCGTAGTTGAGGCAAATCGACTTCGCGTGCCCGATGTGCAGGTAGCCATTGGGCTCGGGAGGGAAGCGCGTGTGCACGTGGTCGAAGCGACCGCTGGCGAGGTCCTCGTTGATGGCCTCGCGGATGAAGTCGGTGGCGTGCGGTACCGGAGGATTCGACATCGTGTGACTCCCAGCCGGGTCAACCGGCGCGACGTGCCTTTCAGTCCCGTGCGGCGGTCGCATCGACCCCCGCGAAAGTGGCTTGCCAGCACGCTGGGCGGGGATGGTAGCACAGCGCTTGCCCGGTCCCGGGGTTGACCTCGTGCCGTGGCTTGCCTAGAATGACGACCGGCCGTTGCTGGGGAGTCGTTCAACGGCAGGACACGTGGCTCTGGACCACGGAATTGGGGTTCGAATCCCTGCTCCCCAGCCAATCGCCCCCCCCACCCAGAGATCAGCCACCCGTAGCCGGCCACCAGTGGTTTGCTAGGACTTGGAGTCCGCCACCGAACACCCATCACCGACTAGTCGCTGGCCGGGAGGTCCTCGCGCCAGAACGGATAGAAGCAGTACCACTGCTCGGGGTACTCGCGGATGCGCGCCTCGAGGCGGCCGAGCCAGAACGCCATGATGGCGCGGGCGCGCTCCTCCACGGTCCCCGGGCCGCGGGTCTCGATGGCCGGCTCGTAGATCCCCAGAAAGCGGCGGTCGGGCTTGACCAGGAAGTAGGTCGGCACGATCAGGGCATCAGCCTGGATGGCGAGCAGGAAGATCCCGGCGGGGAACGTCGTGACCTTGCCGAAGAACTCGAACGGCCACCCCTGGTTGTTGAAGTCGCGGTCCCCGTGGGCGGCGAGGACGCCGTTGTCGTAGAGGACCTGTAGGGCCGGGATGACCGAAAGCGGGGAGGCGTCGACCGGGATGCCGTGCACGTTGCTGCGCACGCGCATGCGGTTGCGGAACTCCTCGGCGGTGGCGAAGCGGTCGCGGAAGTAGAGGAGATGGATGGGCTCGTGGTGGCGGCCCAGGCCGGAGGCGCCCACCTCGGCGTTGCCCATGTGGGCGGTGATGAGGACCGTGCCACGTCCGGTGCTCCGCGCCGCGTGGTAGTGCTCCTCGCCCTCGACGTCGATATTGGCCACGAGCTGCTCGACGGGCCGCTGCGACCAGCGAAAGAAGTCGATCCAGTGGTAGGCGTGCTCCCAGCCCATGTGCCAGGCGGCCCGGCGCACCCTGGGATGGCTCTCCGGCAGGCCGAGGACCCGTGCGTAGTTCCCCTTGACGGCTCGGAGGTACTTTGGGCGCAGGATGTTGAACGGCAGCATCACGAGGTTGCGCGCCATCCAGTACATCAGCCCCAGCGGCCACCACGACGCGGCCCAGGCCAGAGTCGGGATCCAGAAGCCGAAGTAGAGCCGGTACAGGGCTTGCACGATGCGGGGCGAACCCGCCATCTTCGCTTGCACGAGGCGGATTCTACCAGCCGGGCTCTGGCTCGGCCAGGAAGACGAGGAGCGTGCCACCCTCGAGGCGGACCATGACCTGACAACCGGTTGCACGGTTGGAGACGCTGATGCGGCGGTTGGGATCGAGGACCTCGCCGTCGAGCTCCCACTTCAGTCCCCGCGTCCAGACGCGCTCGCATCTCCCGAGAGGCAGCAGGGAGACGAGCTGGCCCGCCCTGGTGGGCACCTCGACCCGCTCGTGCACGGGGACGAAGCGGCCGTCCTCGCCCACCAGCTCGATGGCGGCCCGGCGGCCCCAGCGGGCAGCCAGGGCCAGGTTCTCGAAGGCATGGTCCGGTCGGCCACCGGTGGCCGCCAGCACCGTGACCCGCGTCGCACCGCGCTCGTCGATGGCGAAGCCCAGGGTTTTCTCGAGGTCGGTGTAGTCCTGATCCGGGCGCGGCACCATGACATCCTCTCCGAGCCACGCCCGGACGCTCGGGCGGAGGGAGTCGAGGTCGCCCACGACTGCGGCCGGCCGGAGCCCGACCCCGGCCAGATGGTTGGCCCCGCCGTCGGCAGCGAGGAGGAGATCGGCGTCCCTTGCCAGGACCACATGCCCGGGCCGCCAGGTCCACGGCGCGTTGGCGACGATCACCGCGTGCATACCTTCATCCTACCTGGACCCTGCCGTTCAGATCCCGCCGCCTTCGTCGTAAAGGTCGTCTCGCGACTGGGCCTGGGAGATGCGGCTGCCGGGGGGGACGGAGCGGGTGAGCCAGACGTTGCCGCCGATGATCGAGCCGGCGCCGATAGTGACCCGGCCCAGGATGGTCGCGCCGGCATAGACCACGACATCGTCCGCGACGATCGGGTGGCGCAGGATCCCCTTGATGGGGTTGCCCTGCGCGTCCTTGGGGAAGGTCTTGGCCCCGAGGGTGACGCCCTGGTAGAGGCGCACGTTCGCGCCGATCACCGAGGTCTCGCCGATCACGACGCCGGTGCCATGGTCGATGAAGAAGCGCTCGCCGATGGTCGCGCCGGGATGGATGTCGATCCCGGTGGCGGAGTGGGCCGCCTCGGAGATGATGCGGGCGATGAGGGGCACGCCCAGCCGGTACAGCTCGTGGGCGATGCGGTGGTTCGTGATGGCGAGGACACCGGGGTAGCAGAAGACGGTTTCGTCGGGGCTCTGTGCGGCAGGGTCGCCCTCGTACGCGGCGATGACGTCGGTCGCCAGGAGGCGCCGCACCTCGGGCAGAGTGGAGAGGAACCGCTCCGTCAAGGACACGGCCTGCGGCTCGCAATCCGGGCAGAGCGAGGGATGGTGGCCGCAGGCGAAGCAGAGGCCGCGCTTGATCTGCTCTCCGAGGGAGCGGCGCACCCGCTCGAGCGTGCTCCCGACGGCAAACCGCATCGTCTCGTCGGTCAGGTCGGAAACCCCGAAGTAACCGGGGAAGAGCACGGTGCGGAGGTCCTCGACGACTGCCACGACGGCGTCCCGGGAAGGCAGCACCTGCCGACACGACCCCTCGTGATGGCGGCGGGCGAGGCCGTTCTGGGAGGCACAGAGCGCCTCCACGATCGGGCCGAGCGGCGTCTCTTCGAGCGCCGGGAGGCCGGGGCGCGAGCCCTCATCACCGGGGTCGTGCGGCATTGGTCCTCCCTGCCATGGTCGACATCGTCTCTCCCTCAGGGCATGAGCAGTGGGATGGTCGTGGGGTCGTTGGTGATGTTGTCCACCAGCGAGCCGTATGCCCACGCCCGACACCCGGTCGTCTGCACCTGCACCGTGGCGTAGGCCAGCGCCTGGTCGCCGGCCTGGGCCTTGCCGAGGACGTCATCCCACTGGTAGTAGCGACCCGCCCCCACGCTTCTCGTCAGGGTCGAGCCCACCTGGGCGCCAGTCGGACCGTGCAGGCGGACCGCCAGGGAGCATGCCGCCCCTCCCAGGTTCTGAACGCCCAGGTTGGAGCGGAATTCCGCGCTCTTCTCGAGCTGCGGCACGATCCCTTCCTGGCCCACCCCGATGCCGTCGCTCGCCCGCAGGCTGGGGTAGGATTGCCCGTAGGTCCCTGATCCGGCCCGGTTGTAGGTCCTGGCGAAGAGGTACACGGGTTGGGTGGAAGTCACGCTCACCGTGCCCTTCGGGGTGGCCGTGGTTGCAAACCCGAAAAGAGACACCAGCACGTCCTCCCACTCGCTGGTGGCCAGAGCGGGCAGGTTCCCGGGTCGCGTCACGGAGGCGCCGGAGCCGCCCTCGACCGGCGTGTAGGTGAGCGTGAGCTCCGACGCGGACCGGGGACTGACGGCGACGAGGTCGGTCCGCCACTGGGAGCCCCCCGAGCCCCCGGCATGGGCGGTGGAGGGCACCATGTACGGTCCGGCAGTTTCGTCCCATATCGCGGCGACCGTGGTCGGGTCGTTGGTGGTGTTGTCGATGACGGAGCCGTACGCCCAGACCGAGGCGCCGGCGGTTTGGGTCCTCACCCGGGCGTAGGCGAGGGGCGTGTTGCCGACCTTGGCGAGGTCGAACACCTTGTCCCACTGGAAGTACTTGCCCGCTCCCACGGTTGCGCCGAGGGGGTTGCCCAACTGGGCGCCGCTGGCGTCGTGGAGGGTGACGATGAATGCGGCGTCGGCGTTCCCGAGGTTGACCACGCCGAGGTTGCTGCGGAAGGCCGTGGACTTCACGAGCTGGCCGACGATGCCCATCTGGTCGCGATCGAAGCCATCGTAAACGGTGAGGGCGGGGTAGGACTGCCCGAACGAACCGCTGGCCTGCTTGTTGTAGGTCCGCGAGGTGACGAGCAGGCGCGCGTTGGCCTCGATCTTGACGCTGCCCTTTGGGGAGTCGGCGGCCGCGAAGCCGAACAGGCTCACCAGCACGTCCTTCCAGCACTGGGTCTCGCCGGCAGCCAGCGTCGCGGTGCCCTTCACCTCGGATTGAGCGGTGTAGGGGATGTAGGTCAGGGTGACGTCGGCCGGGGTCGCGCCACGATTGACGACGGCCAGGTCGGTGCGCCACTGGGAGCCCAGCGACCCTTGGGAGTGGGCCACCGAAGGGACGATGGCCGTCCACTTCGAGACGCCGATCTGCCCGCTCCTGGTGCAGACCACCCCGTCGAGGGTGACGGCGAGACGCCAGGTGAAGGTGCCGTTCGCGGTGTAGGTGTGGGACGGGTTGGCAACCGTGCCGTGCGGCGTGTCGTCCCCGAAATCCCAGTCCCAGGTTGGGTTGCCGCCGCATCCCTGGCCGCTCACGGCGCCCTGGAGCTGGACCGGCACGCCGAGCATGGCGGTCGGGGGCACGGTGGCCGTGCACGTCGGGGCGCAGGGCGAGACAACGGTGACGACCTGGGCCCGGCTCGCGGCCTGGTTGAAGTGGTGCAGGAGCAGCAACCCGGAAGAGGCGTTGGCAAGATAGTCGGCCCGGTTGTACTGGACAGGGATCGTCTGGCC
The DNA here is from genome assembly GCA_035403265.1 of Thermoanaerobaculaceae bacterium. Taxonomy (GTDB): domain Bacteria; phylum Acidobacteriota; class Thermoanaerobaculia; order Thermoanaerobaculales; family Thermoanaerobaculaceae; genus JAAYVZ01. The sequence goes on from DAONEV010000016.1 coordinate 21,290, forward strand.
GGCGAGGTCGGTGTAGAGCGGCTGGGTGGTGGTCGCTCCGAGGAAGCTGGTGCCCCCGAATGAAAGGCCCGGATGGGCCGGGTCGTAGGTGAGGGTTGGGGGGTCCGTGTACTCGGCCGGCGTGAGGACCTTGTAGTTGAACCGGCTGGCACCCGGGGCCAGGCCCAACCAGCCGGGGAGCACGGGCAGGACCATGACGTTGGTCCCGAGCAGGGCCGTGTCGCGCACCCCGGCATCGACGCCGTTGAGGTGGACGCCGTTGCAGGACCCGGACGGGAGCTTGCAGAGCTGTACGGTGTACACGTCGGTGGGGCTCGAGCCTCCAGTCGAGGTGCTGGTGAGCGAGTAGTCGTCGGTGCCGTCGCGGTTGGTGTCGATGAGTACCAGGACGGTCGTCGCGTTGGGTGACGCCCAGTCGGCCCAGGTGGCGATCCCGAACCAGATCGAGGTCTCGGCCAGGCCATGGCCGGCGGCGACCTGGGCGGCGTAGTCACTGGTCACGCCGATGTAGCGGAGGTCCGAGAACTGCCCGGAGCCGGTGGAGAGAGCCTCGTCGGGACTGGTGGCCGCCAGCTCGAAGGCGCTGACCAGGGAGACCCAGTCGGTAGGGAAGCTGCTGCCGGTGGAGACGCCCTGGCCGGCGAGGTGCAGGCTGAAGTTCCCGGTCGCGGCGGTCAGGCTCACGTTGCTCTCCTGGGTGCCCATGGTGGAGGCCGGCCGGGGGGCGGCGTAAACGCCCAGGCGCTGGGTCGGCTGACCTGGCGCGGAGATGACGAGGTATGCGGCCTCCTCGGAGACCCAGTGGCGGGGGTTGCCTGCCACCGTCACGGCCACAGACGCATCGCGGCTGTGCTTCATCTGGGGACCCTCGGCAGCGGCGCCGATGGCGAAGGTGGCCGAGCCGTGGGCAGGCACGTTGAGCAGGGTGCCGCCCGGAAGGGAGAAGGTCACTCCAGGCATGTCGACGACGGTCTGGAGCTGCAGGGTGACGGGGGTGGCGCTGGCGCCCTTGTTGACCAGGCTCACGGTGCGTGTCGCGGACCAGGAGCCGACCACCTCCGGGCGGCCGAACGACACCGAGACGGCGCCCGGCGTGTCGGCCCCGTAGGCGAGGAGGGTTGGTCCAGTCGCCGCTTCGAGATCGGTGCGGCCGGCGCCAACCCGGGCGGGGCCGTAGGTCGGCAACCCGTGGTTCGGGCTCGCAAAGAGGTTGTTGGTCGAGGTGCCGAGAATCGACGCCTTGAGCTCCTCCACCGTCCAGTCCGGGTGGAGCTGCCGTAGCAGCGCCATGGCGCCGGCGATGTGCGGGCAGGCCATCGATGTGCCGCTCATGCTGGTCCACCCACTGCCGCTGCGGTTCGCCAGCGACACGATGGTGGTTCCCGGTGCGGTCAGGTCGGGCTTGAGCGCCGAGGTGGCGAAGCCGGGTCCCCGCGAGCTGGAGGAGCTCAGCGTGTCCACCATCGGGAGCTCGGCGGCCCGCACGGTGCCTCGGTTCGCGGCGGTCAGGGTGACGTTGACGGTGCCGCCGGCGAGCGTGACCTTGAGAGCGTTGCCAGTGGCCAGGTCGGTGAGCATGGAGGGGATGGTGATGGTGGCGTCAGTGCCGGTCATGGTCGACGGCCACCCCTGGGCGTTGTCGGCCACCAGGACGCCCGTGGCCCCGGCGGTCTGGCAGTTCTTGACCTTGACGGCGGAGGTGCAGGTGCCGCGGTCGACGAGGGCGATCTTGCCGCTCACCGCCCCGGCGTTGGCGAGCGCCTCGCAGGCGTCGGAGGTCGTGCCGGTGCCGTCGTTTGCCAGGACGAGGTCCGCGGTAACCGCTCCGGTGGTGGAGAGGTTGGGGCCGAAGGACGCCTCTGCGGCCGGCCTGATCCCGGCCAGCGACGCCGGAGTCGTGATCCCGAACCCGCCCGTCATCTGGGTACTGTCTACCGAGTTCGCGACCGAGATGACCCGGTCGGCCACCGCGGGGCTACCCACGATGTAGTAGACATCGCCCGAGTTGCCCGCGGCGGCGACGACGATGACCCCGGCCAGGGCGGCGTTGGTGGCAGCCACGGTCGATGCGGCATCGGCCTGTCCGTACGAGGATCCGAGGGAGAGGTTGATGACGTCGAGATGGTCGGAGAAGTTCCCGTCGCCGTCAGGGTCCATCGCCCATTCGATAGCCGCGGCAGTGAGGTTCGAGCTGCCCGAGCATCCGAAGACCCTGAGGGCGTAGAGCTGGGCTCCGGGAGCCACGCCCGGGCCGACCTGGAGCGCCGCGAAGTTGGTGGCGGTCGAGTACGGTCCCGGGTACGTCGTTCCCTGTGTGGTGACCCCGTACCCGGCCGCAATGCCGGCGACGTGGGTGCCGTGGCCGTTGCAGTCCATGGGGTCGGGATCGGGGACGGGGGTGCGCGAGCACGTGCCAGCCGACTGCTGGGCGTCGGTGCAGCCGGCGTTGTAGAGATCACCGGCGAAGTCGTAGCCCCCGACCACCTTGGCGTTCCAGGGGACGGCGGCGTCGGCGTAGTCCTGGCCCGCGTACGAGCCCGACCCGCCCAGCCCGACATGCAGGTAGTCGACGCCGGAGTCGATGATGCCGATGCGGACGCCCTGTCCCGTGACGCCTGGCGAGGTCCATGTCTGCGGGGCGTTGAGGAGTGGTACGCTCGAGAAGAGATCCAGCTCCTCGGGCACCAGCCGGGTGACGCGTTTGACGCCGGGGAGGGCCGCCAGCTCGGGCACCCAATCGGCCTCGACGTCGACGGCGATGCCGTTGAGGACGCGCTGGATGCGGTACAGGACCGAGGCGCCGAGACCGGGCGCCGCGAGGGTGGCGAGGAGTCGCTGCTGGGAAGCCTCCAGGCGCTGGAGGTGGGCGACGGTCGCGGCGGCGGCCTGAACCTCGGCACCGGCCGCATGACCACCGCTCGCGAGGCTGGAGACCCAGGTCTGGACGGCCGGCGGCTCGGAAAGCTCGATCATCGCTTGCACCCGCTGGCCGGCACCCAGGGCGAGCCCCGGGGCGAGGACGACACCGCCAGCCAGCAGCAGCCAGTCGCGGCGTCGGAAAGTGTTGACATGCGGCCTCATAGCGATGCCTCCTGGGGGGGTTGCATGAACCTTGGCATGGCTGCCAGCAGAATGCAAGCGAGCATTCAGGCACAATAGTGGATACGACAGGATGACGGAAGCTCGCCGGCGGGCACCGGGTTCTGCCAGACGAAGCATGGAGCGGGTTGGTCGTCGCGCCCGCAGGAGGGAAGTCGTCATGGAGCACATGTTGTTCAAGCAGCAGCTATTCGACGCCGACCCGGAGGAGACGCAGGAATGGGTTGACGCCCTGGACGGGGTGCTCGAGACGGGGGGGCCTGAGCGGGCGCGGTTCCTGCTCCGCCGGGTGCTCAAGCGTGCCCGCATGCAGCACCTGGGCATTGACGTCATCGAGACGCCCTACATCAATACCATCTCCTCCGAGCAGGAGCCGGCCTTTCCGGGCGACGAGGAGATGGAGAAGCGCATCCGGCGCATCGTGCGCTGGAACGCCATGGCCATGGTGACACGTGCCAACCACCGCTCTCCGGGTCTTGGAGGGCATCTCTCTACCTACGCCTCCGCCGCCTCCCTGTACGAGGTGGGATTCAACCACTTCTTCCGGGGCAAGGCCGCCGGCTCCGGCGACCAGATCTACTACCAGGGCCACGCCGCCCCGGGAATCTACGCCCGTGCCTTCCTGGAAGGGCGTCTGGACGAGGCGCACCTCGACGCCTTCCGGCGCGAGACGACCGGTCACGGCCTGTCGTCGTACCCGCACCCCCGGCGCATGCCCGATTTGTGGGAGTTCCCGACCGTCTCGATGGGCCTGGGGCCGCTCAACGCCATCTACCAGGCGCGCTTCAACCGTAACCTGCTGCACCGGGGTCTAGCCGACACCGCCGGCTCCCGGGTGTGGGCGTTCCTGGGCGACGGCGAGACCGACGAGCCGGAGGCGCTGGGAGCCCTGCACGTGGCGGCCACGGAGGGTCTCGACAACCTGGTTTTCGTGATCAACTGCAACCTCCAGCGCCTGGACGGGCCGGTGCGCGGCAACGGCAAGATCATCCAGGAGCTGGAAGCGGTCTTCCGCGGCTCCGGGTGGAACGTCATCAAGGTGATCCTCGGTCGGGAGTGGGACGACCTGTTGCGCCGCGACGAGCACGGGGTGCTCCTGGCGCGCCTCAACACCATCGTCGACGGGTGGTGGCAGCGCTACCACGTCGAGGGTGGCGCCTTCATACGCCACCACTTCTTCGGCGTCGACCCACGGCTGGAGGCGCTGGTGGCCCACCTCTCCGACCAGCAGATCTGGGGCCTCAGATTCGGCGGCCACGACCACCAGAAGGTCTACGCCGCCTACAAGCTCGCCACAGAGACCGAGGGGCGGCCCACCGC
>DAONEV010000017.1:0-24609 GCA_035403265.1 Thermoanaerobaculaceae bacterium
AGGGCCAGATCAGCCTCGCCGAGCGCCGCTTCGTAGGCAGCGGCAAACGAGGCCCGCCCCGCGGTCAGAGAGCGCGGCTCGAAGACGGCCACCACCCGGCGTCCCGGAAAGCGGTGCCGCGCCCCCTGGAGCGTCAGCCCGACGGCCGTCGGATGGTGGGCGAAGTCGTCGACCACCACCACGCCCGCGGCCTCACCCACCTCCTCCAGGCGCCGCCGCACACCGGGAAACGACCGCAGCGCGGAGTCGAGCGCACCAGGGCCGATGCCGGCCAGAAGCGCGCAGGTGCTGGCGGCCATCATGTTGTCGAGGTTGTGGCGCCCCACGAGCGGGACCTCGACCGTGAACGTCGCACCACGCCAGGACAGCGCCGCGGCCAGGCGGCCGTCGACGTGGCCCCATGCCGTGCACCGGAGGTTCGCGCTCTCGTCGCGCCCGTACCAGATCACTCCAGGGTGGGCTCCCGCCACGGCACGCGCCCCGGCATCGCCGAGGTTGGCCACCACCGCGCCCTCCGGTCCCACCAGTGCCGTTCCGGCGCGAAACGCTGCCAGGATGGCATCCAGGTCGGGGTAGATGTCCCCGTGGTCAAACTCGACGTTGCCGACGACAAAGAAGTGCGGGTGATAGTGCAGGAACTTGGGACCCTTGTCGAAGAACGCCGTGTTGTACTCGTCCCCCTCCACGACCGTCCAGGCACCCCGCCCCAGCCGCCACGGACGCCCGCCTCGGGGCACGCCGCCGACGAGGACCGTCGGGTCCAGGCCGCAGCTCGCGAAAATGTGGGCGACGAGCGCCGTGGTGGTCGTCTTGCCATGGGTACCGGCGACGACGACGGCATGCGCCGACCGGCAGAAGCGCTCCCCAAACGCCGCGGCCTGGGAGGTGTACGGGAGCCCGCGATCGAGCACTGCCTGCACTTCGACATTGCTGCGCGGCAGCGCGTTGCCGATGATCACCTGCTCGACCTCGCCCGGCATTGCCTCCGGGTCAAACCCCAGGCGGACAGGAATCCCAAGCTCGGCCAGGATCTCGGACATCGGCGGGTAAAGAGCCGAGTCGACCCCACAAACCGTCACGCCCGCCTCGTGGAGCAGGCCGGCCAGCGGGGCCATGGCAGTGCCACCGATGGGAAGGAAGTAGAGTTGGCAAGGTTTCTGCATCGCCGATAGCGCGCTCCGCCGCGCGGGTGTACTCTACCATCCCCGGCACGGCCGGAGCGGACGGAACTGAGAGGGGAGACCTTCATATGAAGCTTCGTACACTGATTCTCGGGGCGCTTCTCGTCGCGCCGGCAATGAGCTGGGCGCAGCAGGCCGCACCCGCCGTCGAGCCGCCAAAGCCTGCGGGGCCGGTTCCCACCATTGACATCGTCGAGAAGATCAAGGACTTTGGCACCGTCTCCAAGGGCGAGAAGCTGCGGGCCGAGTTCATCGTCCGCAACACCGGTCAGGCGCCGCTGGAGATCACCCAGGTGCGTCCGACCTGTGGATGCACGGTCGCCGACTTCGATCACACGATCGCACCTGGCACCACCGGCAAGATCCGCGCCGAGGTCGACACCTCCGCATTCTCGGGACCGATCGCCAAGGCGATCCTGGTGTTCTCGAACGATCCCATGTCCCCTCAGCTCAACCTGGTGATCAAGGGAGACGTGCGTTCCTTCGTTGAGGTCCTGCCGCGCGCCCTGATTCTCTTCAAGAACCTCCTCTCCGGCGAGGCTGCGACCGAGAAGGTCACGCTCGTATCGGGCGACGGCTCGGACTTCGCGGTCACCGGCACCGATGCCGGAGGTGGCCCGTACAAGATCACCTACCGTGCTCTCCCCGAGACTGAGCGGATCGCGGAGCGCAAGGGGCCCCAGTGGGAGGTCGCGATCACCGTTCCCGCCGACGCCCCGGAGGGCATGCTGAACCATCGGATCATCGTCAAGACCACGGCCGCCAAGGCCGCCGAAGTCCCCATCAACGTCACCGGGGCGGTGCGGCCGATCGTTCAGGTCATCCCGACGATCGCCAACCTTGGACGGGTCAAGTCGGACGCCCCGGTCGGCAGCAACGTGCTGCTGGTGAACAACCGCCAGGGGACCCAGCTTGAGATCACCGAGGCCGTGGTGGACAATTCGAGCTTCAAGGTCGAGGTCATCCCCCTGCAGCCGGGGCAGCGGTTCCAGATCGCCATCACTCTGCAGGTCGGTGCAGCCAAGGGCGCCCAGAAGGGCACCCTCCGAATCTCCACGAACGACCCGCTGCGCAAGGTGCTCGAAGTGCCCGTCACCGCGCAGGTCGAGTAGTATCTCAAATTCTGCTTTCACTCTGGCCCGGGGAAACCCGGGCCGAGTTCGTCTTGGACAAGCAGTTTGACCACACAATCACCACAGGCTGGTATCATTACCTGCGGTACGGGGAGGATAGAAATGCGAAGAGTGCTGCTTGCATGCGTTCTGCTGGCCGCCGTGGCCGCCAGCGCCGAGGAACTGACGGTCAACTCGATCCTGATGGCGTACAAGGCCGGAGCTCCGACCGAGGGAATCGTCGCCATGGTCAACAACCCGGCCAACACCGTCGCGATAACGACTGCTGATCTCGCGACCTTGCGCCGGGAAGGCGTTCCCGAGGCCGTGGTATTCGCCGTCCAGGCGAAGATCCCGGCCCCGACACCGACGCCAGTGCCATTGGCGCCTGACGACTCCAGGCTCGCCGACCTCGTGCGGCTGATCAAGTCGGGCTTGTCCGAATCGATCGTTGCCGACCAGATCAAGCAGTCCGGCCAGGCCTACAACCTTTCGGTCAACGACCTCATCTACCTCAAGCAGAACGGCGTTCAGGAGTCCCTCATCGGCGCCCTCATGGCGACCGCCAGACCGGGCGGCGCCACAGGTGCGCCGGCCGGGGTCCCCGCCGTCGCCGGCTCTGCCGCTTCGGCGTCCGCACCCAAGGAGTTGGTCTTCGACGGCCTGGTGCAGCAGAAGCCGACCTTCCTCAAGAAGAACCGTCCCGGACGCCTGATCCTGACCGGGGACCGCCTGGCCTGGGTGGACGGCGTCGATCCCAAGGAGAACTTCGAGTTCCAGCTCAACGGGCTCGAGAAGATCTGGCTCACCTGCCAGGCTCGCACGCCCGAGAACTTCTGCTACCAGGTGAACTTCCAGATCGTCAAGGGCGCCCGGTACCGGTTCGAGGACATGAGCCGGAACTCCGGCTCGAATGCCGCCATTCTCAAGATCATGGACGCCTTGCGGACCTACCACTCGACCTTGCCGTTCGCCCCACCGGACGTCGAGAACTAGGGATCCCGCCCGACGCCGTGTCAGGACCAGACCGCCAGCCGGCGGACCGGAAATGCCGGAGCCGGCTGGACGGTTTTTTCCCTCCGAGTGTCCTGGGGGAATGCCTCGTGGGTTGACCCATCAGGCTGCCCTTGCTACCTTGAGTGCCCGCAACAGGGGCCGGCACCGGTCCCTGCTTGACCCCGCCGGGGGAGGTCAGAGTGATCACACCGCCCGATCTGTCGCTGGTCTTCATCATGCTCTGCTTTTGGGCGGTGTTCTTCGTGGTCTCGTCACAAATCGTCAAGCCCCTGGGCCGCATCCTCGACGAGCGCGACAACCTTTCGCAGGTGGCTGGCCAACGTCTGGACGACGCGCGCCAGGCCTTGCAGACAGCCATGACACAGAGCGAGAAGGAGCTTGCCGGGGCGAGTGCTGAGGCGACGCGGGAACGGGCCGGCCTGCGGGCCCAGGGCGAGGCCACCCGACGCGCCCGCCTGGACGCCGCCAGGGAGCGGTCGCAGCAGACCCTCGCGCGCCTGGGACAGGACCTTGAGCAGGCCAGCGCCGAAGCGCGGTCCGGGCTGCGCGCCAACACGCAGCAACTGGCCTACGAGCTGGCCGGACACCTGCTGGGAAGGGACCTTCTCAAGTGAAGCGCCCCGCCTCGTTTTTCGGTGTGCGCACCTGGTCAACGGTGCTCGGGCTGGTGGTGGCCATGCCGGCCTTTGCATCCGGCGGTGAAGGCGGACCCGAGACCGTGTGGGGCCTCCCGCCACTCTTCTGGAAAATCTTCAACTTCATTCTTTTCTTTGGCTTACTGTGGTTCCTCCTGCGCAAACCACTGGGGCAGTTCTTCTCAGGCCGACGAGAGGCCATCGCCCACCAGCTCGCGGAGGCAACCCGCCAGCGCGACGAGGCCGAGCGCCTGCAGCACGAGATGGAGACCCGGCTGGCGGGCCTGCAGACCGAGATCATGACCCTGAGGGAACGCCTGCGCCTGGAGGGCGAGCGCGAACGCCAGGCCCTGGAGCAGCAAGGGGAGGCCGAGTCAGCCCGACTGCTGGCCCAGCTCGACCAGGAAGCGGCGCGGCGCGTTGCAGCGGCTCGCACCCAGCTTGCCCACGAGGCGGCCGAGACCGCAGTCGCCCTGGCCCGCGAGCTGCTCGCTCGGGAGCTCGGGCCTGCCGACCGTGATCGCATCTTTCGCACGACCCTCGAACGTCTGCAGCAGACGGGAGGTCAGGCTTGAGCCGGCGCATCGCCCGACCCTATGCCGCCGCCCTCTTCGGCGTCCTCGAGAAGGAGGGCACCGCAGTGCTCCGGCAGGCCGAAAGCCAGCTCGCATCGGTTTCCGAGGTGCTGCGAGCGGATCCCGCCTTCCTGAGAGCTTTCGAGGTTCCCTCTGTCGCCCCGGCCAGCAAGCGGGCACTGATCGCCGCGGTCGCCAAGGCCGCCGAGCTGCGCCCCGAGACGGCCCGCCTTCTTGTCGTCATGACCGAGCACGTGAGACTGCAGTTCCTGCCGGAGGTGGTTGAGGTGCTACGCGCTCTCGTCGACCGCCGGGAAGGGCTGCAGCGCGGCCTCGTCGAGGTCCCTGCCGCCCTCGACGCGTCGCAGGTCGCCACCCTCAACGCCGCCATGACGCAGATGCTTGGTCGCCGCGTGGAGCTGGCGGCCGAGGTCCGCCCGTCTCTGCTGGCGGGCTTTGTGGTGCGGGTCGGTAGCCGGATCTGGGACGGTTCCATCGAGACACAGCTCCGCCGCTTTGCGGCAAGCCGCGACATCAGCTAGGAGTTCGAAGGCATGCACATCAGAGTTGACGAAATCACCGACATCCTGCGCCGCCAGATTGCCGGCCTCGAGACCGCCGTGGACATGGCCGAGGTGGGAACCGTGGTGAGCGTGGGGGACGGCATCGCTCGCGTCTTCGGCCTCGACCACGTGATGGCCGGCGAGATGGTGGCGTTTCCCCACGACGTCTTCGGTCTCGCCCTCAACCTCGAGGAGGACGGCGTCGGGTGCGTGCTCATGGGCGAGACCCAGTCCATCAAGGAAGGTGACGAGGTGCGCCGCACCGGCAAGATCCTCTCGGTGCCGGTGGGGAAGGCGATGATCGGCCGCGTCGTGGATCCTCTCGGGCGGCCCCTCGACGGCAAGGGCCCGATCGTGGCTGACGACCACTACCCGATCGAGCGCATCGCCCCGGGTGTGGTGCGTCGCCAGCCGGTGAAGGAGCCGATGCAGACCGGCATCAAGGCGATCGACGCCATGATCCCGATCGGCCGCGGCCAGCGGGAGCTGATCATCGGCGACCGCCAGACCGGCAAGACGGCGATCATCCTCGACGCCATCATCAACCAGAAGGGCAAGGACACGGTCTGCATCTACGTGGCAATCGGCCAGAAGCGTTCGACCGTCGCCCAGGTGGTGAAGATCCTCGAGGACCGGGGCGCCATGGCGCACACCATCGTGGTTATCGCCTCCGCCTCGGAGCCGGCCCCGTTGCAGTATCTGGCCCCCTACACCGGGTGCGCGCTGGGCGAGTATTTCCTCTACAACGCAGGCCACGCCGTCTGCTTCTACGACGACCTTTCCAAGCACGCGGCCGCCTACCGCGAGATCTCGCTCCTGCTGCGCCGGCCACCGGGCCGGGAGGCCTACCCCGGCGATGTTTTCTACCTGCACTCCCGCCTGTTGGAACGTGCCGCCAAGCTGCGTGACGACCTGGGCGGCGGATCGCTGACCGCCCTGCCGGTGATCGAGACCCAGGCCGGCGACGTCGCGGCCTACATCCCGACCAACGTCATCTCGATCACCGACGGCCAGATCTTCCTGGAGTCCGACCTCTTCTTTTCCGGCGTGCGCCCGGCCGTGAACGTTGGCATCTCGGTGTCGCGGGTCGGCGGCAACGCCCAGATCAAGGGGATGAAGAAGGTGGCCGGGTCCCTGCGCATGGATCTCGCCCAGTACCGGGAACTGGCGGCGTTCGCCCAGTTCGGTTCCGATCTCGACAAGGCCACCCAGCGGCAGCTTGCCCGCGGCGAGCGCCTGGTGGAGATCCTCAAGCAGGGACAGTACGTACCCATGCCGATCGAGCTGCAGGTGGCGTCGGTGTTCGCCGGCACCCGCGGCCTCCTGGACACCCTCAGGGTCGACGCCGTGCTTGGTTTCGAGACCTTCCTGCACGAGTACCTCAAGCTCCATCACCAGGAAGTCCTGGACACCATCGTCACCACCGGGAAGATCGAGGGCGACACCGAGAGGAGTCTCACCGTGGCGTGCCAGGCGGCACTGGCGGCCTACTTCCGGGAGCACCCGGAGGCAGCCCTTGGCCACTAAGGCCGACCTGCGCCGACGTATCCGCTCGGTCCGGTCGACCCAGCAGATCACCAAGGCCATGAAGATGGTGGCTGCGGCCAAGCTCCGGCGCGCGCAGCAGCGCATCATCGACGCCCGGCCCTACGCCTCGGCGCTGCACAGCCTGCTCGAATCCCTGATGGCTCGGGCTGCTCATTTCCGGCATCCCCTGCTGGAGACACGGCCAGAGCGTCGTGTCACACTCGTGGCGGTCACCGGCGACAAGGGCCTGTGCGGCGCCTTCAACAGCAACGTGCTGCGCGAGACCTACCTGCAGCTCCGATCCGGAAGGTGGGAAGAAGTTGAGCTGCTGGTGGTGGGGCGCAGGGGCCCCGAGTTCTTCCGCCACCGCGGCATTACCCCCTCCGCGGTGCACCCCGAGATGATGCGGGCCGTCACCGTCGAGGCAGCCTATGCCCTGGCGCGGACACTCGCGGACCGCTTCGCGAGCGGTGACACCGATGCGGTGTACTTCGTCTACAACCAGTTCCGCTCGGTGATCACCCAGCACGTCGAGCTCGAGCGGTGGCTGCCCGTCGAGACCGCGAGCCTCGCCGAAGGCGTCGCCGACAGCGGGTGTCTGATGGAACCCACCGCTGCGTCGCTGCTCCACCAGTTGTTGCCGCGCCACCTGCAATTCGGACTGCTGCGGATCCTCCTCGACTCGGCGGCAGCCGAGCATGCGGCGCGGATGACCGCCATGGACGCGGCCTCCAAGAACGCCGCCGAGATGATCGAGGGCCTGACCCTCACCTACAACCGGGTGCGGCAGGCCACCATCACCAGGGAGCTCATCGAGATCGTATCCGGCGCCCAGGCGCTGGCCGAGAGGTAGGGAGTACGTCAATGGAAGCAAGCACAAAGGGTGTTGAAGGGCGGGTCATCCAGGTCATCGGACCCGCTGTGGACGTCGAGTTCCCGGCAGGTCACCTGCCCTCCATCTACAACGCCATCGAGATTCATGACCGCTCGGACCGTGGCGAGATGGATGTTGTCCTCGAGGTGGCGCAGCACCTGGGAGAGAGCCGTGTGCGCTGCGTGGCCATGGAGGCCACCGACGGCATGGTGCGGGGCATGAAAGCCATCGACACCGGCGGACCCATCACCGTGCCGGTTGGCCGCGAGACCCTCGGCCGTGTGATCTCGGTGGTTGGCCGCCCGGTCGACGAACGGGGCCCGGTCCAGACGACTCAACGCTGGCCCATTCACCGCGACGCTCCGTCGTTCGAGGAGCAGTCCACCGAGGTCGAGATGTTCGAGACCGGCATCAAGGTCGTCGACCTGCTCGAGCCCTACTCGAAGGGCGGCAAGACCGGCCTGTTCGGCGGCGCCGGAGTCGGCAAGACGGTGCTGATCATGGAGCTCATCAACAACGTCGCCCTCCAGCACGGCGGCTTCTCGGTGTTCGCCGGGGTTGGCGAGCGAACCCGCGAGGGCAACGACCTCTGGCTCGACATGCAGGAGTCCGGGATCGTCGACCCGGACGACTGGAAGAAGTCCAAGGTCGCCCTGATCTATGGCCAGATGACCGAGCCACCGGGGGCGCGCTTGCGGGTGGCGCTGTCCGGCCTCACCGTCGCCGAGTACTTCCGTGACGTCGAGGAGCAGGACGTGCTCCTGTTCATCGACAACATCTTCCGCTTCACCCAGGCTGGCTCCGAGGTCTCCGCGCTGCTTGGCCGTATGCCCTCGGCCGTTGGCTACCAGCCCAACCTGGCCACCGAAATGGGTGAGCTGCAGGAGCGCATCACCTCCACCCGCAAGGGCTCCATTACCTCGGTGCAGGCCATCTACGTGCCCGCCGACGACCTCACCGACCCAGCTCCCGCCACCACCTTCTCCCACCTCGATGCCACCAGCGTGCTGTCCCGCCAGATTGTCGACATGGGCATCTACCCCGCCGTGGACCCCCTGGCCTCCACGAGCCGTATCCTCGACCCCAAGATCGTCGGCGTCGAGCACTACCGGGTGGCCCGTGAGGTCCAGCGCATTCTCCAGAAGTACAAGGATCTCCAGGACATCATCGCGATCCTCGGGATCGACGAGCTGTCCGAGGACGACAAGCTGGTCGTGGCCCGGGCGCGCAAGATCCAGCGCTTCCTCTCCCAGCCGTTCCACGTCGCCGAGCAGTTCACCGGCTACAAGGGCAAGTACGTACCGACCACCGAATCCATCCGCGGCTTCGACATGATCGCCAAGGGCGAGCTCGACCAGCTCCCCGAGCAGGCGTTTTATATGGTCGGCACCATCGACGAGGCGATCGAGAAGGCCGAGCGGCTCAAGGCGGAGGACGGAGCGTGAGTGCTGGCCGACTCCACCTGCGGGTGGTAAGTCCCGAGCGGGTCGTGCTGGAGGCCGAGGTCGAGAGCCTCAGCCTTCCCGGCGCCATCGGGCAGCTCGGGATCCTGCCCGGACATGCCCACCTCATCACCTCCTTGCGCACCGGAGTGCTGGAAACCCACAGCGGCAATGCCATCCACCGGGTGGCCGTCTTCGGCGGCTTCGCCGAGGTCGGCGATGACACCGTGACGGTTCTGGCCGACGGCACCGCCCTGCCCGAGGAGATCGACCCGGCCACCGCCCAGGCCGACAAGGTCGCCGCCGAGGAGGCCCTCAAGACCGCCGGCGCCGGCGAAATCTCCGGTCTCCGCGAGCGCATCGACGCCGCCGAGGCGCGGATCGCCACGGCCAGAACGCACTGAGCCGAAGACGTTGGCCGACACCGTTCGACGACCCGAAGGCCGCCGCGGTGTACGTCATGGGCTTCTTCGCGCCGTCTTCACGCCCCCTGGGCCGCAGGGTCACAGGGGTGGCTGACAATGCACCCGCTCGGGCTCTGACGCCCCGGCTGGAGGATCGTGATGTCCAATCGTGTACCGCGTTCGGTGGCTGGCCTGTTCGTTTTCGCCCTGGTCTGGGTCATGGGGGTCACCCAGGCCCCCGCCCAGGTTGCCGGGCTCTACTATCAGGAGGCCACCAAGGACGGCCGGATCTACGTGTTCAATTCGTCAGACCGCTACAGGAGCTGGGCCGCGTCGGGCGAGATGGGGACCGCCATCACCCTCATCGGCCGCGGTCCGAGCGGTGAGACGCTGATCGGCGAGAACGACGCCGCTCTCGACCTCTTCTTCTTCAAGCACAACCTCCCGGGCTACGAGCGGCCCACCCCGAAGCCGGTCGTACCACCGGCCTACCCCAAGACCACGATCGGCGGCCGCCTCTACGCCGACCTCAGCTCGAAGGAGATCAAGGACAAGGGCACCGGAGTGAAGAGCAACGACTCCGGCGTCGGCGTCGACGTCAAGCGCTTCTACTTCACGGTGACGCATGACTTCGACGCCACGTGGTCGGCGGTGTTCCAGTCCGACATCGGCGACGTCGGGGCCAAGCGCTACGACGTGTTCGTCAAGAAGGCCTTCCTGCAGGCCAAAATCACTCCAGAGGCGATTTTCCGGCTCGGCGCTGCCGACTCCCCATGGATGGCCTTCGTCGATGGCCTCTACGGGCAGCGCTACCTCGAGCCGTCGACGACCGACAGTCTCGGCTTCGGTGCCTCGGCCGAGTGGGGCCTGCACTTCCTTGGCAAGGCGGTGGACAACAAGCTGGGCTATGCGTTCACCATCGGCAACGGCAAGGGCTATAGCAGCGTGGCGCGCTCGAAGTCGGTGGACTTTGAGGGCCGTGTCGCGTTCGAGCCGGTGACCGGCCTCACCTTCGCGGTCGGCGGCTACAGCGGCAAGCGCGGCAACAACACCGACGCGACCCCCGCCCTTCACACGGCCAGCCGTTTCAACGCGCTCGCGAACTGGGTCATCGGCCCCGTCAAGATCGGCGGCGAGTACTTCACCGCTGACAACTGGAACCGGGTGACGCAGGTGACCACCGACAAGTCCGACGGGTACTCCGCCTGGCTGCAGTACAACGTCGACCCGGCGTGGATGCTGTTCGGCCGCTACGACAAGTCGGACCCAAGCAGGGACCTCAAGCCAGCCCTCAATCTGAAGTACTACAACTTGGGCGTGCAGTGGAAGCCGGTCAAGCCTCTCACCGCCGCGCTGGCGTACAAGTGCGCTGAAGCCAAGGGCGGGACGGTCAGCACCGGCAACGGCGCGATCGGATCCGCCAAGGCCGGCTCCAAGGGCACCTACAACGAGATCGGCCTCTGGTTCTCCTTCGACTTCTAGCCCGTGACATCGCCTGCCAGGGGGAAGGCCATGACCCGGCCTTCCCCTTCCCCAACGACTGGCTGCTCAACCACGACGGCACCACCACGCTCGAGAACACGCTCACGCTGCTCGTCATCGGAATCTCGTTCTAGCTGCGCGGGCAGTTCCCTGGCCGACAGAGGTCCGCTGTCAGCTCCGGCGCCCACCGCACGGCGCCGCAGCTTCCTCCTGACCTGGACCTGCGTCACGCCCTCGTGGGCCTGACGGAGGAATAGTGGAGCCCGGCGTCTGGTTGCGGACGGCGGAGGGTCACACCTCTACCGGGCGCTGTGCTCGGTCCTGGGGCTGCTTTCGGGGGGGAGCAGCCCCATTCTTTTCCCTTCCGACCATGCCCGAGCCGGGAGATCCTGCCCAGTGATGCGAGGCTCACCTTGTCAAGACACCCGGTCTTGGAACCAGGTCCAGGCCAACCAACGCCGGGTCTGGAATGGACGAGGGCGGCCCGCGAGGGTCGCCCCCACCAGAAGGTTCCGCCTCGGTTCAGGTCAGCCAGAAAGCGATGGTCACAGAAAATGCGACCTCCACTGGCTGGCCTTTCGCGTTGCGGGCCGGCTCATACCGCCACTGGCCCACCGCCTGCTTGGCCGCCTCGGCCAGAGTCGGGTCGACCGTATCCCTGACCTTGAGGTCGTGGAGTCGTCCCTGGACGTCAAGCCGACAGTCGAGCACCACCACCCCCTCGATCCTGGCCTTGCGAGCCGCCTCCGGATACTGGGGTGGCACCTGGTCGACCGGCCTCGGCCTCGTGACCCCGATCCAACGGCTCTCCTCGGCCAGCTCGGCGAGAGTGACCGGCCGCAGCATGACGAAGAAGTACGGCGCCTCCTCTCCGTCTCGACCACCCACGATGGCCCACTGCCCACGCGCCACCCGCACGACAGGCGCCGCAATCTCCTTGCCGCGCTCCTCGAGCCGCAGCCTATACATCGCCGAAGTGTCGTCGAAGCTCAGCAAGGTCACCTTGGCCGCGATCGCGGTGGTGGCCATGGCCGCCGTCTGCTCGGTGTCCTTGAGCAGGCTGGTCTCGTTGTACGACTTCTGCTCAATGGGTCCCAGCCGGTAGGCCTCGCGAAGCTCTCGGCGGGCCCGCATGTAGCGCTCGGCAGCCGGTGCCCCGCCACTGGACGGGACGATGACGGTGCCGATCGGCATCGCCACCACGGCTGGCGTCGCGCCGGCAACCGCGGGCTGTCCGACGAGCACGGCGACGGTCGTCTTGAGGGTCATCTCGTCAGCCGCCAATACCGGCGGCAGAAATGTTGCGGAAGTCGCCAACACCAGCACGACAGCAAGCAAGCTGTTCATGGGAGTCCTCCACTCTTCGAGCCCATGGGGCTCAGCACGAAAACAACAGGGGTTTCGGGGTTGAGCCAGAACTGGACGACACCATCTCCGAGGGGCTGTGACGCCAGCCCTGCCACCTCGGCGGACGGTGGCTCCGCGGGTGGGCCAGCCAGGAAAGCGAGGAGACCTACTACCAGAACCAACGCCACGACGGCTGCGAGACGCAACACCGGAAAAACCGGCCGCGGTGCCGCGACCTGCGCCAGCACCATTGACGCCGCCTGCCGTGGCGAGGTCGGAGCCTCCCGCCGTCCCCAGGCACGAAGAGCGCCTTCGAAGACGTCCAGCTTCGAATCGTGCACCTGATCGCTCATGATTTGTGTCCTCCCAACACCTGGCGCAGCCGGTCGCGCCCCCGCCGCCGGTGCGAGCGCACCGAGGCGGGCGTGATGCCCAAGAGCGCTCCGATCTCGGAGTCGCTCATCTCCTCCACGATGGTCAAGTGCAGCACCGCCCGCTGACGCGGCGCCAGCCGGCGGAGCACCTGCCAGATGAGGATCTCGCCGTCGGAAACTGGCAGCACGGCCGGCGGCGAGGCGACATCGAGCGGCAGGAGGTGGCGGAGTCGCCCCGCGCGCCGCAGACATCGGCGGTAGGTGATCCGCCCCACCCAGCCGCCGAAGCTGGCCAGGTCGGTCAAGCCGGCGAGCTTGCGCCAGGCGACCAGAAGCGCCTCCTGCACCGCATCCTCGGCTTCAGCCTCCCCCACGATGGAGCGCGCGAAGCGCACGAGCCGACCCCAGTGCAGCTCCACGAGCCGCGCGAAGGCGCCGCGGTCGCCGGCGCGGGCGTGGAGGACCAGGGATTGGGTATCGTCGCTCACACCACAAAGAGCCCTCCGCAGAGAGTAACCGTGTACACGCCCGAGCGCTCACTGGCTCGACACGCCAGTGAGCGTTGCCTCGAAGAGTGCGTACAATGCGATGGGCGTCGTCGGCAGCGGAGCTCGTTCCTGCCGGTGATCCCAAGAACCAGACCGAGGAGGTCCCGGATGCGCAGACTCGCCACCATTGCTCTCGTCCTCGCCGCCATGCCGACACTCGCCGGCTCGCCGGTCAAACCTGCCACCACCATCAACCCGCTGCTGACCGAGTGGAAGACGCCGTTCGGGGTGCCACCGTTCGAGGCCATCAAGCCCGAGCACTTCGTGCCTGCCTTCGAGGCTGCAATGGCGGCGCAGCGCAAGGAGATCGACGCCCTCGTCGGCAGCGCCGAGGCGCCGACCTTCGCCAACACCGTTGAGGCGCTGGACGACTCCGGTGAGCTGCTCGCCTCGGTGGGCAACGTCTTTTTCAACCTCTCCTCGGCCGAAACCAACGACCAGCTTCAGGCCATCGCCCGCGAGATGGCGCCGAAGCTGTCGGCCTTCAGGGATGACATCTTCCTCAACGAGAAGCTCTTCGCACGCGTCAAGGCGGTCTGGGATGGGCGCGACCTGCTCAGGCTCGGTCCAGACCAGGGTACGCTGCTCAAGAAGACCTACGACGGCTTCGTGCGGGGCGGGGCCAACCTCGCCCCGGCCGACAAGGAGCGCCTGCGCGCTGTCAATGCCGAGCTGGCCGGGTTGGGCGTGCGCTTCGGCGACAACCTGCTCGCTCAGACCAATGCCTATCGGCTCGTGATCGACAACCAGGCGGATCTCGCCGGGCTACCGACCTCCGTCGTGGCGGCGGCCGCCGAGACCGCCAGGGCCGCCAAGCTCGACGGCAAGTGGGTGTTCACCCTCCACTCCCCAAGCATCTGGCCGTTCCTGCAGTCCGCTTCCAACCGCGAGCTGCGCCGTCAGATCCTCGACGCCTACACGACCCGAGCCAACCACGACGACGGGCAGGACAACAAGTCCGTGGCCAGCAAGATCGCGGCGCTGCGGGCCGCCAAGGCAGGAATCCTCGGCTACCGGACCTGGGCCGACCTCGTCCTCGATGACAGCATGGCCAAGACCCCCGAGCGGGTCTACGGGCTGCTCACCCAGCTCTGGCCCCCGGCCCTCGCCAGGGCCCGCCAGGAAGCGGCCGACCTGCAGGCCCAGATCAAGGCCGAGGGCCAGGACTTCACGCTCGAGGCGTGGGACTGGGGCTACTACACCGAAAAGGTGCGGAAGGCTCGCTACGACCTGGACGAGGAGGAGTTCAAGCCCTACTTCTCCCTCGACAACGTGCGCCAGGGCGCCTTCTGGCTGGCCGGCAAGCTGTACGGCCTGCAGTTCGTGGAACGCCACGACATCCCGAAGTACCACCCGGAGGTCAGGACCTTCGAGGTCAAGGACGCGGATGGCTCCCTGGTGGGCATCCTCCTCGTCGACTACCACCCCCGCCCCGGCAAGCGCGGCGGCGCCTGGATGAACAACTACCGCGACCAGTGGATTCGCAACGGCAAGGACATCCGACCGATCATCGGCAACGTCGGCAACTTCACCCGCCCGACCGGTGACCTCCCGGCGCTGCTCACCATCGACGAGGTGGAAACACTGTTCCACGAGTTTGGCCATGCCCTCCACGGCCTGGTCTCGAAGTGCCGGTACCGGTCACTTTCCGGCGCCAATGTGGCGCGTGACTTCGTCGAGCTGCCCTCCCAGATCATGGAGAACTGGGTGCTGGAGCCCGAGGTCCTGAAGGTCTACGCCAAGCACTACAAAACCGGCCAGGTGATCCCCCCGGCGCTGGTTGAGAAGCTCAACAAGGCCAAGCAGTTCAACCAGGGATTCGCGACCACCGAGTACCTGGCGGCGTGCTTCCTGGACTTGGACTGGCACACCCTGCTGGCACCCAGCGAGGTGAATTCCGCGGCGTTCGAGAAACTGTCCCTGGCCCGCATGGGCCTTATGCCGGAGATCGTCTCGCGCTACCGGACCACCTACTTCAACCACATCTTCGGCGGCGACGGCGGCTATTCGGCGGGCTACTACTCCTACGTCTGGGCCGAGGTCCTGGACGCCGACGCGTTCCAGGCCTTCAAGGAGAGGGGGATCTTCGACCAGGCGACAGCCAGGGCCTTCCGCTCCGACATCCTGGAGCGCGGCGCCAGCGAGGATCCGATGGAGCTGTACAAGCGCTTCCGCGGGCGCGAGCCGTCCGTCGAGCCCCTGCTGGCCAAGCGCGGCCTGAAGTAGCCTCTCCGGATGGGGCTGCCGCGGGGGCCATCCGGTCCCCGCGGTGAGCTTTCGCATGACCTGTCTCCCGAATCAGAACGTGTACAATTCCGCAGCGGTCCAGGCCGGAGGCAGGGTGAGCAGGGGTTCCAGGTGCAGAGCGACCAGGCGGGAGCGCCACCCGGCGTTCCCGGGCTGGCGTGGGGCAGGGACCGGCGATGGATGACCGTCATCTCACCGGCCACCTGGCCGAGGCGGCCGGGGATCTCGCCTTCAAGGACGACCTCACGGGCCTGTTCAACCGCCGGCTGCTGTCGCACCTGCTTGACCACTGGTGGGACGAGATGGCGTCCGAGCACGGGTGCATGGCCTTGCTCATTCTGGACCTGGACCGCTTCAAGGAGGTCAACGACTCCTACGGCCATCTGGCGGGCGATACCGTGCTCCGCACCGTGGCGGAGACCCTGCGCCGCACCTTCCGTGCCAACGACATCCTCGTGCGGTTCGGAGGCGATGAGTTCGTGGTCCTGCTCCCTGGCGCCGGCACCGAGGAAGCGGGGGTGCTCGGGGATCGCGCCCGCCATGCCCTGGCGGCCTCCACCTTCAAGGCGCCCGCTGGCGACGCCCTCATCGAGGTACCGGTCTCGTTCAGCCTCGGGGTCGCCAGCTTCCCGGACGACGGCGGATTGGGAGCGTCTGTCCTTCAACGAGCCGACGAGCGTCTCTACCTCGACAAGCACACCCGGCACCCGGGGACCCGGAACCGCCGTTGGTCCCTCGGACGTGTCGTCGGGATGGCCAGCCTCGCGGTGCTGGCAATGGCCGCGCTGGTCGGCCTGGTCCTCGAGCTGCGACCCGCCTCCCAGCCATCAAGGACGGCGGCGAGCCCCACTCGGCTGGAATCGTCCCCCCAGTGGTCCCGCGAGCTGGCGCTGCTGGTTGAAATCGAGCGCCTCCGATTCGAGCTGGAGGCCCGTGTGAAAAGGGCCGAGGACCGGCCTCAACCCGAGGCCGACCGCGAGGACATCGAGAGCCTGCGGAGCCGCCTCGAGCAGCTACAGGGGCAGCTCGCGACCGGTCAGCCGAGCGGTGCGGCCTCACCCGCTCCGCGGCCCCTTCCTGCGGGGCCGCATGGACCCCAGTCCGAACCCGCGGCTGCCGAAGTCCCGACTCTCCCCACACCGCCTGCTCCCGAGGCGGCGACACGAACCACTTCCGACGCGACGCTGGCAATTCCCCCGCAGCTCTTGCGTTTCGACCGCCCGGTCTATCCGGAGATGGCGCGCCGATTCCAGCGTGAGGCGGTGGTCGACCTGCGGGTGAAGGTGAGCGCCGCGGGGAAAGTTGTGGCGGTGACTCCGCTCGGGCCGCCCCTCGGCCTCGGCTTCGACGAGGCGGCGCGGCTGGCGGCCTTCAGCGCCGTTTACGCTCCGGGCACCCGGAATGGTGTTCCGATCCCCATGGAAACCAACCTTACGGTGCAGTTCCGACTCGCTGAAACCCGCTGAGGCCCTCGAGATCCCGGCCTGCCTATCGCGCACCCGCCAGGGCGGCGTTGAGCGTGCGCAGGAGGGTGAGCAGGTAAAGGCCGACCGAGCGCTCGCGGATGAAGTAGAGGTCGTACTCGAGCTTGCGCCGGTGCTCGTCGAGGTCGCAGGCGTAGGGCATGTTGACCTGGGCCCAGCCGGTGATCCCGGGCGGGACCGCGAGACGGAATGTGTAGTACGGGAGCTGCCGCGCCAGGTCGGCCACGAACTCCGGTCGTTCCGGCCGCGGGCCCACCAGCGACATGTCCCCGCGCAGCACGTTGAGTAGCTGTGGCAGCTCGTCGACGCGCAGCCGGCGCAGCCAGCGGCCGACCGGTGTGACCCTGGGATCGCCCGGAGGTGAGAAGCTCGGACCGTCATCCTCGGCGTCGCGACGCATGGTGCGCAGCTTGAGGATGCGGAAGCCGCGCCCGAACTGCCCGACTCGCGGTTGCAGGTAGAACACGGGTCGGCCGTCGGAGAGCCACACCAGCAGCCCTCCCAGCAGCACCAGAGGAGCAGCCGGGATCATCATGACCAGGGCCAGCAGGACATCCAGGACCCGGGTCAGCCGGTTGAAGAGCTGCCAGTGCACGCTGCCGAACCCGGGCTGGTGGAGGAAGGCGTCCGGGGAGAGCTCGTCCACCGGCAGGCGGCCGTCCAGCCACGCCCAGAGCTCGGAGGTCACCACCACCGGCACTCCCGAGAAGTGCAGCGTCGCGAGATCCGAGGCCACCGCCCCAAAGCCGCCAACACTCCCCACCAGGACCACAACCTCCGCCTCCAGCCTGCGAGCGACACCAGCCAGCTCGGAAGGCGAGAGGGACGCGCCGTCGACCGGCTCCCAGGGAGCCAGGGGGTGCTGCCGCAGGCGATCGCACACGCCGGCGACGGCAGCGGTCTCCCCGACCACCAGAGCGGGCGGGCGAAAGCGCGCCGCCACCCAGCGGCGAACCCCGACCCGCACCAGCCATGCGGCCACGACCCAGCCCGAGGTCGTGAGGGCCAGCAGGCCGCGCCCGAAGCGCCAGGAAGGCTCCAGGTAGGTCGCTGCCGCGACGCCGACACCCCAGAACCCGCCAACCACGGCGACTCGCACCGCCAGCTCCCGGCGCCGTCGCAACCGCAGCGGACCGTACAGCTCCGCCGCCGTGGCCAGGCCCCAGAGCAACAGGATCCCGACGACCCCAAGCCCGGGATGACTCACGACCTCGGTCCACTTGTCACCCCGGATCGGACCCTGGAAGCGTGCCAGGTGCGCAAGCCACGCCACACCGGCCAGCGCGAGGCCATCGGCCACCGCCAGCAGCGGTCCCAGCCGCAGACCCATCGGACGCAGCATCCTCACGTCAGCGGTCCGCCAGTCTCACGTGTCGACCTCCTACGACTTGAAGAACGCCCGCATCCCCTCCACCAGGCGCTCGCGCTCGTCGGGGCGGACCTCCGGGTAGATGGGCAGGGCGATGACGTCCCGGCATGCCTGCTCGGAGACCGGAAAGCTCCCCTCGCCATATCCCAGCTCGGCGAAACAGGTTTGCAGGTGTAGCGGGATCGGGTAATAGACCTCGGTGCCCAGGCCCCGCTTGCCGAGGAAGTCACGCAGCGCATCGCGCCTGTCGGCCCGCGCCACGTACTGGTGGTAGGTGTGACCTCGCCCGGGCAGCTCCTCCGGGGGCCGCACGACCCCCAGCAGCCCGGCCTCCTTGAGGAGCTGCCGATAGTGTGTGGCGCCCTCCCGCCGTTTGGCGATCCAACCATCCAGGCGTGGCAGCTTGGCGCGGAGGATGGCGGCCTGGATGGCGGCGAGGCGGAAGTTGCCGCCCACGAAGTTGTGGATGTAGCGCGGCCGCATGCCGTGCACCCGCATGTCCACCATGTGCTCGGCGAGGCCCTCGTCATTCGTGGTGACCAGACCACCGTCACCGAACGCTCCGAGGTTCTTGGTCGGGAAGAAGGAGAAGCAGCCAAACACGCCCAGCCCGCCGGTGGCGACTCCGTTGTAACGGGTGCCGATGGACTGGCAGCAGTCTTCGACGATCGGGATGTCCCCTGCCACCTTGCGGATGGCGTCCATGTCACAGGCCTGCCCGAAGAGGTGGATCGGGATGATCGCCCTGGTGCGCGGCGTGATGGCGGAACGCAGCGCCTCGGGGTCCATGTTGTAGTCGCGCGGGTCGATGTCCACGAAGACCGGCCTGGCGTGCAGGCGCCAGATCACCCCTGCCGAAGCGAAGAAGGTGAATGGCGTCGTGATCACCTCGTCCCCCGGCCCGATATTGAGGCACATGAGGGCGGCAAGCAGGGCGTCGGTCCCCGAGGTCACGCCGATGGACCGCTTGATCCCCAGGTACTCCGCGCACTCCTTCTCCAGGGCCGCGACCTCGGGTCCGAGGATGAACTGCTGGGTTGCGAAGACCCTCTCCACGGCGGCATGGACGTCGTCCTCGATGTCCAGCCACTGGCGGTTAAGGTCGAAGAGGGGAACTGAGGGTTTGTCAGAGCTCATGAGCATGTCCTTTTCACAAAGGGCGCCTGCACGGGCCGCCCTACTCGTTCAGAGTGTAAGGATACCGCGGCGGCCGTACGCGCCCCGCGCGGCGCAGGATCAGGGCCAGCGCCGCCCCGGCCACGAAACCACCGACGTGGGCGAACCACGCCACACCACCCTGTGCGGCCCCGGTCGAGGCGAGAGAGAGCGTCCCGGAGAAGAACTGCACGACGAACCACAGGACGAGGAACACGGGCGCCGGCAGCTCCGCCATGGTGAAGAAGATACCGAGGAAGATCAGCGACTTGACGCGAGACCAGGGAAACCAGACGAGATAGGCGCCCAGGACCCCGGCGATGGCTCCCGAGGCCCCGATCAGAGGGACCCTGGACAGCGGGCTCACGGCCGCCTGCCCCAGGCTCGCGACGACGCCGCAGGCGAGGTAGAAGAGCAGGTAGGGGACGTGCCCCAGGACATCCTCGACGTTGTCGCCGAACACCCACAGGAACCACATGTTGCCGCCCAGGTGCAGCCACCCGCCATGCAGGAACATGGAGAGCACGATGGTCCAAAGACCGAAAACGAGGCCCGAGCCGAACGCCGCCGGGTGGAAGAACCGCGCCGGCACGAAGGCGTTGGCCAGCAGGAACGACTCCAATTGCCGCCCAAGCAGCAGTTGGTAGGTGAACGCCACCAGGCAAGCCCCGATGAGCATCACGTTGACGACGGGAGGTCGCGACGAGGGGACCGAGTCCCGGAGCGGAAACACGCCGGGGAGTATACCTTTCCCCCCACCCCCCTCCCAGGCTTCAGGCTCAAGTTTCCTCGCCCTCCCGGGTGGGTGGTGGAGCTTGAGCCTTGAGCCTGAAGCCTGCGGGGCGGCGGGGTAGCGGTTGACGTCCGGGGATCCGCCACGTACCTTGCCCGATGCCCTTTGGCAACGCGGTCCGTGCGCGTGGCGGGGGTGGGGGGACCGTGATCGATCTGGTCAAGCAGCTCATCGACTTCATCCTCCACATCGACAAGCACCTGGACACGATCATCCAGAGCTACGGGATGTGGACCTACGGCCTGATGTTCGTCATCGTTTTCTGCGAGACGGGCCTGGTCGTCACCCCATTCCTGCCCGGCGACTCGCTCCTCTTCGCACTCGGCGCCTTTTCCGCCCGGGGCTCGCTGGACCTGGCGCTGGTCCTGGTCCTCCTCTCCGTTGCCGCGATCGGAGGCGACACGGTCAACTACTGGATCGGCGCCAGGATCGGGCCGGCCGTCTTCCACCGGGACAACGTGCGATTCCTCAACCGCAAGCACCTGGACCGGACCCACGAGTTCTACGAGCGGCACGGCGGTAAGACCATCATCATCGCCCGCTTCGTGCCGATCATCCGCACCTTCGCGCCGTTTGTGGCCGGGATCGGCCGGATGTCGTATGGCCACTTCCTGGCCTACAACGTGGTCGGTGGTCTCGCCTGGGTCACCATGTTCGTGCTGGGCGGCTACTTCTTCGGCAACCTGGCAGTGGTCAAGCGCAACTTCACGTTCGTGATCTTCGCCATCATCTTCATCTCGGTGCTGCCGGCGGTCTTCGAGTACTTCCGCCAGCGACGGGTGACCGCCGCCCAGCGACGCGCCGCCCCCACCTCCGCGCGCGACTGACATCCCTGCCGTCTCACCGGCCCGATCGTCGGCTATGATGGGCTGGATGTCCCGGGATCTCTTGATCATCGGCTCCCTCACGCCGGCCCTCCGTCGGGTCATGCCGATGCTCGACCGGTCCGAGTTTCGCACCCACCATGCGGCCCGCGGTGACGAGGCGATGCACCTCGTCCGGAGCCAGTGCTTCGACCTCATCGTGGCGCGTTTTCCTCTCGCCGGTGCCGGCCTTGCTGAGTTGGTGCGCGCCGTGCGTGAGGACGGCAGCCCATGCCGAAGCGCCGGGTTCCTGCTTCTCGCCGAGCCAGAGCACGTGGCGGACGTGGGGACGTTCCTGGGTCGTGGAATCGGACGCATCGTCGGGCTCGACGCGCCAAGCGAGCGCCTGGTCGACGCGGTCGCCGACCTGTTGGCTGTTGCACCACGCCGCGGCGTGCGGGCGATCGTGGAGGTGCGGCTGCACGTCGAGCAAGGGGGCAGTCAACTGCTCGCCCTCACCCACAATATCTCCGAGAACGGGCTTCTGCTCGTGGGAGCCCGAGACATCCCTATCGGCGCCCGGCTGAGCTTCGAGCTCTCGCTTTCTGGTCTCTCGTCAGCAATCCGCGGGGAGGCCGAGGTCGTGCGCCACACCGACCCGGCCCGCGAGAAGGTGGACGGGGTGGGCGCGCGCATCATCTCGTTTGCGGACGACGGTCACGAGCGCATGCGGGCGTATCTGCGCGGACAGCGCGAGAAGTAGCGGCCCAAGTCACCGACCATCCTCCCGGTCGGCCGAAGGAAGCTCTGCTGCGCCCGCGATTCCGGCCCTACCAGACGCGGATGCTGACCTGCGCGTCCGGGGCGTCCACGTGTAGCAGCTCACCGCGGCCAGCCGCCGCCACCAAGTCCATGGCCACACCCGGGTGCACGACCCGCCAGTCCCAGCGCTCCAGGACCTGCCGGACCCTGTCCAGCGGGAGCCCGCCCCGCACCTTGGCCTCGTCGCCATCCACCGCCAGCTCCAGGCGGTCACCCACCTTCCGAATCAGCACCCTTGCATCGGGCGACGTGACCTGCAGCAAGGTGGTGTCGCCGGCCCGCTCGAGCACTCGCATCGCCTCCAGCACCTGCGCGCGCTGCCTCGTCACCTCGACCGGCATTGGCCGGGAGAGCTCCTTGTCGGGAATGGCCCGCATCGCGAGCTGGAGCAGCGGCAAGGGAACGGGCACGATGAGGCGCGGGCCGTGTCCGTCAAGAGGTTTGACCTCCACTACCATCCAGCGGCTCAGGAACGTGGCCACGAGCAGCGCCAGGGTCGCCGCCAGCAGGACCGTTCCAACCGTCGAGACGCCACGTGTGCCGTGCTTACTCATCGTTCCTCCACCCAAACGCGGACCAGGGTTCTGCCTGCCGTGACCCGCAGCACATCGCCCACAACCGTCTCGAGGTGGCGGACGAGAGGCTCGAGGTCGAGCTGATCTTCACGAATGTCGAGGGCGTCGAGGAGGGCGGTGGGCAGCTCGATCTCGATCGCATCGCGCCCCTTCCCGGTCACCTCCAGGAGCAGGGTGGGGTCATGCCGACGCACCAGGACGTCGGTCCCATCCTGGACAAACCGCGCCTCCCTCCCATCCGGCACACCCCGCACCCGTGCGAGCATCGCCCGGGTCTCGGCCGAGTCGAGATCCCAGTCGAGACGCACGTGGCGCGACCGGATCCGTTGGCAGTGCACGCCGTCGAGGACCGAGGCGATGAGAGGCAACGGAACCCGCATCGAGACTTCGACGGGCTCGCCTGGATCGGTGACCTGGAGGTTGAACCAGCGGTCCCCTGCCCGAGCCACGCCAGCCACCAGCGCCATTCCGACCATCAACACCGCTCGTCCCCGCATCCTGCACCTCCCGGAGGTCCCACGTCATTAAACGTGTCGAGCGGGTTGAGGGTTCTCCTCAAACGCACACGCACCGGCGGGGGGCCGGTGCGTGAGAACTCGGGAAGGGTCTCCGGTACTAGGGTATGCGGAAGGCAAAGCTCTGCTGCTGGCCATTGCCCAACTTCACGTCCAGAACGTAGACGCCGGTCTTCATCTCCTTGAGGAGCTTGCCCTTGAACATCTTGGTCTCACCCTTCAGCGGCCCAACCTGAAGGACGTCGTCGCCCACCGGCCGCGAGCTGTCCTCGACCCAGCGGCCTTCGGACTTGACGAACTGGCGCAGCTTGAAGGGCTTGTAGTCGCCGTTGAAGATGAAATAGGAATCGCGCCACCTGACGGTCGCGGTCGGGTCCTCGAGAAAATAGGAGATCATGAAGCCTTCCGGCGTGAACTCGTCCTGCATCGCCACCGGCGGCCAGTCGATCAGCTTCTTGCCCGCCACCACGAAGGCGCCGGGCTTGTCCGGCTTGACCTCCTTGTCACAGCCCACAAGGGCAGCGGCCAGGGCGAGTACGGCACACACAACACTCATATTCCTGCGCATCTTCGTGGGGCTCCTTTCCTCTCTGGGTTGCCCGTGCGGCGTGAATAATATCACGGAGTCGAGAGGCTCCACGGACCATCGACTCACCGCCGGCGGCAGTGTCCCCGATTACCGAGTTGGTGGGTTGCGCCCTCGACCTGCCCGTCCGGAGTGTGGCAGGATGACCGCCGCCCTTGAGCGGCAGGGCCCCGGAGGGAACGTGCGACGACTAGCGGCGATCCTAGTGACGATGGCGGCGGCGAGCCTGGTCTGGAGTGCGCCTGTCGCGGGCCCTGCGGTGCGGCTGGTCGTCTTCATCTCGGTCGACCAGTGCCGATCCGACTACCTGACACGCTTCTCCGATCACTACTTGCCACCCCATGTGAGCGGCAAGCCTGGAGGGTTCCGCCTCCTGGTGGTCGAAGGCGCGCACTACCGCGATGCTCACCACGCCCACCTGCCCACCACCACCGGCCCGGGTCACACCACCCTTGCCACCGGCGCCCCGCCGGCGTTGCACGGAATCGTCGGCAACCGTCTGTTCGACCGCGCCACCGGGAAGACCCGCCGCTGCGTCGAGGATCCGTCCGTTCAGACCGTCGGAGGCAAGGCCACGCCGGCGAGCCCGCGGAGCATCCTCGTCACCACGATCGGCGACGAGCTCAAGCTGGCCTCGGGCGGCCTCGCGAAGGTCGTGGCGGTGGCGATCAAGGACCGGGCCGCCGTGCCCCTGGCCGGCCACGCCGCCGATCTCGCCCTGTGGCTCGACGACGCCACCGGCAACTGGGTCACCTCCACCTTCTACCGACCCGGCGGCACGTTGCCACGCTGGGTGGAGTCTCTCAACCAGGAGCACCGGCTCGATCGCTACGTCGGAAGGGCATGGGAGCCGCTGATGCCGAGGGACGCCTACCGCCAGACCCTCACCTTCGCGCACGCCGGGGGACCGGGCGATCCGTTGTTCTCCCACCGCCTACCGGCCACCACCACCGAGGACTACTACGACTCGTACGCCGCCTGGGGACCGGCCAACGACGAGGTGATCGAGGTCGCCAAGCGAGCGATCGCCGGCGAGCAGATGGGGAAGGACGAGGTCCCCGACCTGTTCCTGCTCAACCTCTCCACCAATGACTACGTCGGTCACACCTACGGCCCCAACTCGGCCGAGATCATGGACGTGTCGGTGCGCACCGACCGGGCACTGGCCGAGCTCTTCCG